>NZ_JBFAIC010000008.1:0-214758 GCF_040654515.1 Dactylosporangium sp. NPDC050688 | reverse complement strand
GAGAGCTACAACCCGACGGGGGAGCACGGCATCCACCCCCTCGACCCGGACCTCGGCATCGTGTGGCCGGTCGAGGAGCCGCAGCTGTCCGCCCGCGACGCCGCCGCCCCGTCGCTGGCGCAGATGCGCGACGCCGGACGGCTGCCGGACCTCGCCACCTGCGAGGCGTATACGCAAAGTCTGCGGGCGCAATAGGGCCGGATCGGCGTTCAGGCGGCTAATGTTCGTACATGGACCGGCGAATTTTCGGCCTTGAGACCGAATACGGGGTCACGTGCACCTATCGGGGACAGCGCCGCCTGTCCCCCGACGAGGTCGCCCGCTATCTGTTCCGGCGCGTCGTGTCGTGGGGCCGTTCCAGCAACGTGTTCCTGCGCAACGGCGCGCGCCTCTACCTGGATGTCGGCTCCCACCCGGAATACGCGACGCCCGAGTGCGACTCGGTGCCCGACCTGGTCGTGCACGACCGGGCCGGCGAGCGGATCCTCGAAGGCCTGCTGGTCGACGCCGAGCGCCGGCTGCACGACGAGGGGATCGCGGGCGAGATCTACCTGTTCAAGAACAACACCGACTCCGCCGGCAACTCCTACGGCTGCCACGAGAACTACCTGGTCAGCCGGCACGGCGAGTTCGGACGCCTCGCCGACATCCTGATCCCGTTCCTCGTCACCCGCCAGCTCATCTGCGGCGCCGGCAAGGTGCTGCAGACCCCGCGCGGCGCCGTCTACTGCCTCTCGCAGCGCGCCGAGCACATCTGGGAGGGTGTCTCCTCGGCGACCACCCGCTCCCGCCCGATCATCAACACCCGCGACGAGCCGCACGCCGACGCCGAGCGGTACCGCCGCCTGCACGTCATCGTCGGCGACTCCAACATGAACGAGGTCACCACGCTGCTCAAGGTCGGCACCGCCGACATCGTGCTGCGGATGATCGAGGCCGGCGTCGCCATGCGCGACCTGTCGCTGGAGAACCCGATCCGCGCCATCCGGGAGGTGTCCCACGACATCACCGGCCGGCGCCGGGTCCGCCTGGCCAGCGGCAAGGAGGTCAGCGCGCTGGAGATCCAGCAGGAGTACTTCGACAAGGCCACCGAGTTCCTCGACCGGCGCGGCGCCGACGCGGCGACCAAGCGGGTCATGGAGCTGTGGGGCCGGGTGCTCAACGCGGTCGAGACCGGCAACCTCAAGGGCGTCGAGCGCGAGATCGACTGGGTGACCAAGCTCGGGCTCATCGAGCGCTACCAGCAGAAGCACGACCTGCCGCTGTCGCACCCGCGGGTCGCGCAGATGGACCTGGCGTATCACGACCTGCGCCGCGGCCGGGGCCTCTACGGCCTGCTGGAGCGCCGGGGCAAGGTCGACCGGGTCGCCACCGACCTCGACATCTTCGAGGCCAAGGAGACCCCGCCGCAGACCACGCGGGCCCGCCTGCGCGGTGAGTTCATCCGGCACGCGCAGGAGCGCCGCCGCGACTTCACCGTCGACTGGGTCCACCTGAAGCTCAACGACCAGGCGCAGCGCACCGTGCTGTGCAAGGACCCGTTCCGGGCCTACGACGAGCGCGTCGACCGGCTGATCGCCAGTATGTGAACGTTGGGTTAGGCTGACCGGCGCTATGGACGACGAGATTCCCGCCGGTCAGCCCGCCCCCAAGCCGAAGGCGAGTGACAACCCGGACAAGCCGCGGTCCACCCGTCACGGTCGCCGGCTGCAGCGCATCCGCGAGGAGATCGAGCGCAACCGCACCGAGGGCCCGGCGATCCCGACCTGGGTCCTCGCGCTCACCCTCGTGCTCATCATCGCCGTCATGACCGCGCTGGTGGTCTACTCGTGAGGCGCTTCGCGGCCACCGCGGCCACCGCCTGCCTGCTGCTCGCCGGCTGCACGGACGACGGCGAGCGCCGCACCCCGCTGCCCGCCGGCCCCACCGTCACCGGGGAGGCGTCGGCGCTGCCGCTGCCCTCGCCGAGCCTGCCGCCGGTGGTCAACTCCGACGGCTGCCAGGGCCTCGTCACCGCCGCCCAGGTGCAGAAGGCCACCGGGCTGGCCGTGCAGCCCAGCACCGGCGACGGCGCCGCCGCGGTCGCCCAGTACGGACAGGCCGTGCAGAGCCTCGGCCTCAACGCCCGCGCCCGCATGTGCCCGTTCGGCAACGGCGCCGGCGACCAGGTCACCGTCGTCGCGCTCACGTTCCCCGACGCCGCCCAGTCGCAGAAGCTCTGGACGACGATCAAGTCCCTCGAGGCGGTCGGCGGCGTCGGCGAGGCCGCGCTCAGCGACCGGACCAAGACCCTGCTGGCCCGCCGCGGCAAGGCGATCGTCGCGGTCTACCTGGTCGCGGCCGCCGCCCCCGAGGCCAACCACCTCAACCAGCTACAGGCCGTCGCCAACGCCGCCCTCGCCAAGGCCTGACGCGGCGACCCGCCCGGCGGCCGCCGCCGACAGGAAGTACGCCCGGTCCTGCTGATAGCCACGGCCCATCGTCGACAGCTTCACCGGCAGCGCCAGCAGCGCCGGCTCGAGGTCCTGCGACGGGGCCGTCATCACGCGGTGCGGCGGACACAGCGGCCGCAGTTTCCCGTGTACGACCACCGCCAGCTCTTCGGGCAGGTCCGACGGCACGGCGAGGTCCGCCGGCGCGAGCGCGACCCGCCCGAACGCGGTCAGGCTGTGGTGCGACACGCCCCGGTGGCGCGGGCGCGGGTCCGCGTCGGAGATGCGCGGCGCGGCGACCGGCCGGCCGCCGAGCGCGGCGACGGCGTTGACCGCCTCGCCGGCGGCGACCCCGGAGAAGCCCCACGACGTGCCGGTGCCCAGGTTGCCGGGGCCCTGCGTGACGACCGCCAGGTCGGCGCCGAGGCCGTGGCGGGCGGCGAGCAGGCCGCTGTGCACGTTCGTCGACTCCAGGTCGCCGCCGAACGCCTGGCCGGTGGTGACCGTGCCGGCCAGCAGCGGACGCAGCGCGTCGAGGGTCCGGGAGAACCAGGCGGGCAGCGCGCCGCCGTCGGTCATCACGTACGCGACCCTGGCGGCGGGCCGGTCGGCGAGGATCCCGGCGAGGACCGCGGGCAGCGCCGAGTGCAGGTCCGCCACCACAACGGGCATACCGGATATATCTGTCTTGTCGGCGAGCGCGGCGCGCAGCGGCGAGGCCTCCTCGTCCGCGGCGAGCACCACCGCCTGCAGGGGCGTGTACCGCGCTTTGACCACGTGCCCGGGGGCGTCGACGTCCTCCGGCAGGCGGTCCGGGATGGCGACGATCAGCGCGTACCCGCCGGTGCCGAGACCCAGCGCGAGCGCGTTGACGTTGAGCAGCACCCGGTCGCCGACCCGTGGCTCGCCGACCAGGGCCGGATATGCCAGGGCCCGCACCTGCTCCGGGTCGTCCGGCCGGCGCGCCTCCAGGGCCACCTGCACCTCGACGCTGCCCTGCCACGATGTACGGGGCGCGACGACCGTTCCCCAGCGCCAACGGATCATCGGCACAACCTACCGTGTCAGCATGGCGTGTCCGCGCTGTGACGCTACGTTCAGTCACCGTGTGGGCGACGCCGTTTGGGCGTTCGGGCTGGTAGGTTCGCTGGCGTGTCGCGGACCCGAACCGAGCGCCTGGTCAATCTGGTGATCTGCCTGCTCTCGACACGCCGCTTCCTGACCGCCGGTCAGATCGCCTCCATCGTGCCCGGCTACGAGCACGACCCCGAGGACGAGCGCGACCACGAGGCGTTCCAGCGCAAGTTCGAGCGGGACAAGGCCGAGCTGCGCGAGCTCGGCGTGCCCCTGGAGATCGGCACGCCGTCGGTGTGGGACAACGAGCCCGGCTACCGCATCGCCCGCCGCGAGTATGCGCTGCCCGACATCCCCCTCGCCCCCGACGAGGCGGCCGCCGTCGGCATCGCCGCCCGCCTCTGGCAGCAGACCGGCCTCGCCGCCGCCGCGTCCTCCGGCCTGGCGAAGCTGCGCGCCGGCGGCATCGACGTCGACCCGCACGCCACGCTCGGCGTGGAGGCCGTGGTCACCGTCGACCCCGCGTTCGAGCCGCTCACCGCGGCCGTCCGCGACCGGCAGGCGGTCACGTTCGACTACCACGTGCCCGAGCGCGACGCCGCCCGCGCCCGCAAGCTGCAGCCGTGGGGCGTGGTGTGCTGGCGCGGCCGCTGGTATGTCGTCGGCCACGACCTGGAGCGCGGCGCCGAGCGCTGCTTCCGGCTGTCCCGGATCGTCAGCGGGGTGCGCAGGGTCGGCCGGCGCGGGGCGTACGAGCCACCCAAGGTCGACCTCATCGCCTACGTCGCGAAGACCAGCGGCCCGGTCGAGCGCACCGGCAGCGCCACCGTCCTGGCCCGCCCCGGGCGCGCCGCCGGGGTGCGCCGGTGGGCGGAGACGTGCGTGCCTGCGGGTGTGGACAGCCCCGACGGCGACCGGCTCACGCTGCGCTACGCCGACGTCGACTTCTTCGCCGGCTGGCTGGTCGGCTACGGCGCCGACGTCGTCGTGCTCGACCCGCCCGAGCTGCGCGAGGAGGTCGTCAAGCGGCTCAAGGCGATCGTCGCCGGCGCCCCCGGCCTGCCGGGCGCGGCCCCGCAGGTGACCGACCGGACGGAGGTGGCGGTGTGACCACGTCCGTGGACCGGCTCGGTCGGCTGCTCAACCTCGTGCCGTATCTGCAGGCCAGGCCCGGGATCACCCTCGCGGAGGCAGCCGAGGACCACGACATCACCGAGCGCCAGCTGCGCGACGACCTCGAGCTGCTGTGGCTGTGCGGGCTGCCGGGCTACGGCCCCGGCGACCTCATCGACATGGCGTTCATCGGCGACGGCGTCACCGTCACCTACGACGCCGGCATCGACCGGCCGCTGCGCCTCACGCCCGACGAGGCGCTCGCGCTCATCGTCGCGCTGCGCATGCTCGCCGAGACCCCGGGCGTCGCCCAGCGCGACGGCGTCCACCGCGCCCTCGCCAAGATCGAGCACGCCGCCGGCGACCTCGCCGACGCGCCCGTCGCCGTGCGCCTGCCCGGCAACGCCGACCGCCTCGAGGAGCTGCGCGGCGCCGTCGAACGCCGCCACGCGCTGCGGATCACGTATTACACCGCGACCCGCGACGAGACCACCGAGCGCGTCGTCGACCCGATGCGTGTCCTCGTCGTCGGCCGCTGGGCCTACCTGGAGGCGTGGTGCCGCCGCGCCCAGGCGGTCCGGCTCTTCCGGGTCGACCGCATCGACGCCTCCACCGAGCTCGACGAGCCCGCCCGGGTGCCCGTGCAGGCCCAGCCCACCGACACGCGCACCGGCACCCTGTTCCGCCCCACGCCCGACCTGCCGCTCATCACGCTGCGGGTCGGCCGGGGCGCCCGGTGGATCACCGAGCAGTATCCGTGCGAGGAGGTCGTGCGGGGGGCGGGGGAGCACTGGACGGTGTCGCTGCGCGCCTCCGACCTGGACTGGGCCCGGCGGATGGTGCTCGGGCTCGGCGCCGAGGTGTCGGTCGTGGCGCCGCCGGAGCTGGCCGCGTCGGTGGCGCAGGAGGCGCAGGCCGCCCTGGCCGCCTACGACGCCCCGGTGCCCGCCCTGCCGTGACCTGACGCCTGACACCGCCGTGCCGCGGTGCGCCCGTGCCGCAGTGCGCTCATGCCCCGGTGCGCCCGCGCTGCGGTGCGCCCCGTGCGCCGCGCTGCCGGGGCTCTGGCGGTGCATTAAGGTCGGTGCGTGCTCTGGTGGATCTCGGGTGGCGTCGTCCTGCTCTCGCTTGTCGTGCTCATCGCGGTCGTGATGCCCACGGCGGCCCGCGTGCGTCAGTTCGATAACACCGCGCTGTCGCTGCAGCGCCGTCTGCTCGACGGTCAGCAGCGACTGCTGCCCCACCTGATCCGCCTGCAGCAGACCGCCGAGGCGATGCAGCCCCGCCTGGAGGCCATGCAGGAGCAGGCGTTGATCATCCAGGCACGCCGCGGCGAGCTCGAAGACGCTGATCAGCGCCCCGCCGGTAACAGTTAAGAATCCTGGCGGATTAACCGGGCAAATAGCGCCTTTGTCCGGACGGATGGTTGACGATCGGGCGTTCCAGCGTCAACACTCGTCAGGACTTCAGCGGCCGGACGCCTTGGCGCCACCCGGCCTCTGCCCGTCACCCGATGTCACCAGTACGATGGGTCGGGCAATACAAGACTGTGAGGTGGCTTCACATGGGTGCACTCAGGCCGTGGCACATCATTGTGCTCGTAGTGGTGCTGATCCTGCTCTTCGGCGCCAAGCGTCTGCCTGACGCGGCGCGGTCGCTGGGTCGTTCGCTGCGCATCATCAAGGCCGAGACCAAGGGGCTCGCCGACGACGACGTCGATGCCAAGGCGGAGGCGCAGGCAGGCCGGGCGCCGCTGTCGGGCACCATTGACGACAACAAGCCGTCGCCGACTCCGACCGTCGACCCGGTCAACCGCGTCAACGAGCGCTGAGGCGCCGTTCCGTCGTGAGTATCCTCGCCCGGCGGCGAAAGGAGCCGTCGCAGTTCGCGCGCGCCGCAGACGGCTCCATGACGCTCATGGAGCACCTGCGAGAGCTGCGTACGCGGCTTTTCAGGGCGTGCGTCGCGATTCTGCTCGGCACGATCGTCGCGTGGTTCCTGGCCGAGCCGGTGCTCAACTTCATCCAGCAGCCCTACTGCGACCTGATGGTCGCCAAGGCGATCAAGGAGTCTTCCACCCACACGCTGCCGGACGGCTACAAGTGCCCATTCGTCCAGCTGGGCGTCACGGACGTGCTGGTGCTGAAGCTCAAGCTGTCGCTGTGGCTCGGGCTGATCCTGGCCGGCCCGATCTGGCTCTACCAGCTCTGGGCGTTCATCGCGCCGGGCCTGCACCGGCACGAGCGTCGATGGGCGTATCTGTTCGGCGGGCTCGCCGGCCCACTGTTCGCCGCCGGCGCCTACCTGTCCTTCGTGGTGGTCTCCGAGGGCCTGATCTTCCTGCTGAACATGACGGGCCCGGACATCTCCACCACCCTGGAGATCACGCGCTACGTCGACTTCGTCACCGGCATGATGCTGGTGTTCGGTTTGGCCTTCGAGTTCCCGCTCGGTGTCATGCTCGCCAACATCGCGGGTGTCGTGAGCGGCCGGAAGCTGCTGAGCTGGTGGCGCTTCGCGGTCTTCACCACGTTCGTCTTCGCCGCCATCGCCACCCCGACGGCAGACCCGTTCGGCATGACCGCACTCGCGCTGGCGCTGTCGATGCTCTATTTCGGGGCCGTCGGCTTTGCGATGTTCAATGATCGCAGGCGCGGCCGGAACCGGCCGTCCTACGCGGACCTCAGCGACGACGAAATCTCCTCGCTCGACGACTACACGCCTGAGCCGGTCGCGGCCGCGACCTCCGTCGGTGGCTACGACCCGGTCGAGCCCCCGACCCCGGTGGACGCCCCGACCCCGGTCGAGCGCCCCAGGTCCCTCGACAGCCGCTACGACGACATCACGTAGCGCTTCCGCTGCTCAGCTTCCCGCGCCCGCCGGCTCCTGCCCCGGCGGGCGCGCGCCTTCCTGACCAGGCCCCACACCGGCACCCACGACGCGCTCCTCGTTCACCGGCTCGTCGCGGTCCACGCCCGGGTCCGCATCGGCGTCGACCCGGCCGGGGTGTATGCCTGACCGCGCGGGCGCCCGGGCCGGTCCCGCCCGGCGGCACGCCGGACTGGCCGGTGGAGGGCGCCGGCCGCCGGCGGGTGCCGGGAAGCGCTCCGCATCCGGATGCGGACACTGCAACGCGCCGCCGCGACCCTGCTCCCCGCCGGCGTCGGCGCAACCGTGGCGGCGACCGCACCCGCAATGCCGCGCGCCGTCCTCGCCGAGCTGCACCTACCCGCACCAGAACGACCGGGGTCGATCGATTGGCCGGGGGACTCCCGGGCTGGCGGAGCGGCGGTGGTCGATGGCCGGGGGTGGCGGGCGTCGCGGTGCTGGTGGGCGGCAGTTTAGGAGATCTTCTAGAGAAGCCCTGGCGGGATTTACCGGAGGTGGGTGCGCAGATCCAATGGCACTGTCGCAGGGTCACGAGCCGACTGCGGCCATCTCACACATATCCAGCAGATCCAGGCCGACACCCGGCGTACGGGGTGCCGTGGTGCTGCCGCCTCAGCCGAGGAGCCCGACGTGGAGCCAGCGAAACCCGATGTCGAGGCGTGGATCGTCGCGCGGCTGGCGGAGCGGGCCGGGGTGGCCGCGAGCGAGGTCGACCGGGACGCGGTGCTGAGCGACTTCGGGTTCTCGTCGCGGGACGCGTTGACGCTCATGGGCGAGCTGGAGGAGCTGGTGCAGCGGCCGCTGTCGCCGGTGCTGTTCTGGGAGCACCCCACGCCGCGGCTGCTGGCCGCCGCGCTGACCGGGACCAGGAGCGCGGAAGCCCAGGAGCCCGGTGCGGTGGCCGAGGGCGACGCGGTCGCCGTCGTCGGGGCGAGCTGCCGGTTCCCGGGTGCGGACAGCCTGGAGGAGTTCTGGGCGCTGCTCGAGCAAGGGCGGGAGGCGCCGGGGCGCAGCCTGCGGCAGATCGAGGCGTTCGACGCGGAGTTCTTCGGCATCTCGGCGAAGGAGGCCGCGCACATCGACCCGCAGCACCGGCTACTGCTGGAGGTGGCGTGGGAGGCGCTGGAGCACGCGGCGATCGCGCCCACGTCGCTGGCCGGCAGCCGGACCGGGGTGTTCGTCGGGATCAGCGGCAGCGACTACGGGCGGTTGCAGGCCGCGGAGGGCACGCCGCTCAGCCCGTACAGCGCGACCGGGCAGGCGCTGAGCATCGCGGCGAACCGGTTGTCGTACTTCCTGGATCTGGACGGGCCGAGCCTGGCGGTCGACACGGCGTGCTCGTCGTCGCTGGTCGCGGTGCACCTGGCGGCGCGCAGCCTGCGGTCGGGGGAGTGCACGACGGCGCTGGCCGGCGGGGTGAACCTGGTGCGGGCGCCCGGCATCACCGAGGTGTTCGCCAGCGCCGGCATGATGGCCGCCGACGGGCGGTGCAAGACGTTCGATGCCGCCGCCGACGGGTACGCCCGGGCCGAGGGCTGCGGGGTCGTGGTGCTGAAGCTGCTCAGCGCCGCGCTGCGCGACGGTGACCCGGTGCTGGCCGTCATCCGCGGCTCGGCGGTCAACCAGGACGGCCGCAGCAACGGGCTGACCGCGCCCAGCGGCGCCGCGCAGCAGCGGGTGGTGCGTGCGGCACTGCGGGACGCGGGCGTGGCGCCGGCCGAGGTCGGGTACGTCGAGGCGCACGGCACCGGCACCCCGCTCGGTGACCCGATCGAGGTCCGCGCCCTGACCTCGGTCCTCGCCAGCGACAGCGAAGCCGGCGACAGCGAAGCCGGCGACGACGAAGCCGGCGACGACGGGGGTGGCCCCGGCACGCCGTTCCTGCTCGGCTCGGTGAAGACGAACATCGGGCACACCGAGGCCGCGGCCGGCATCGCCGGCCTGCTCAAGGTCGTGCTGATGGCGCAGCACCGGCGGGTGCCGGCCCACCTGCACCTGCGCGAGCGCAACCCGCAGCTGCCCGCCGGCGGCGCCTACGAGATCCCGGTCAGCGGCCGGGACTGGGCCCCGCGCGGGGCGCGGCTGACCGCCGGGGTCAGCTCGTTCGGCTTCGGCGGCACGAACGCGCACGTCATCGTGCAGGAGGCGCCGCCCGCCGGGCCGGTCCCGCGCGGCGACGAGCGGCCCCGGCACGTGCTCACCGTCAGCGCCCGCACCGGGCCCGCGCTGCGCGGCCTCGCCGCCCGGTACGCCGCCCACCTGCGCGCGAATCCCGGCCTCGGCATCGACGACGTCTGCCACACCACCAACGTCGGCCGCGCCCAACTGCGCCACCGGGCGGCGCTGCCGGTCACCGGCCACGACGACGCGCTCGCCGCCCTGGACGCCCTCGCGGCCGGCAGTGACGCCACTGTGCACGACACCACGAAGCACGGCGACGGTGGACGGGTGGCGTTCCTGTTCAGCGGGCAGGGTGCCCAGTTCGCCGGCATGGGCCGGCAGCTGTACGTCACGAACGAGCTGTTCCGCGAGGAGCTGATCCGCTGCAGCGACATCCTCGAGGACGAGCTGGAGCGCCCGCTGACGGCGCTGCTCTTCCCCGCGCCCGGCGAGCAGGACCTGCTGGACCGCACCGAGTTCACCCAGCCGGCCCTGGTGGCGATCGAATACGCGCTGGCCCGGCTGTGGATGAGCTGGGGCGTGCGACCGGACCTGCTGCTCGGGCACAGCATCGGCGCTCTCGCCGCGGCGTGCGTCGCCGACGTGCTCGATCTGGCCGACGGGCTGCGGCTGGCGGCCCGGCGCGGCCGCCTCGTCGCCCGGCTGGGCGGCGCCGGCGCGATGCTCGCGGTGTTCACCGGCGAGGCCGCCGTGCGCGCCGCGATCGCCGGGTGCGGCCTCGAGGACGTGCTGGCCGTCGCCGCGGTCAACGGCGCCGAGCAGGTCACCGTCGCCGGCCCCGCGGACGCGGTGACGGCGCTGCGGCAGCGGCTGGAGGCCGGCGGCGTCGGCAACCGCCCGGTCGTCGCCGGGCACGCGTTCCACTCGCCGATGATGCGCGCCGCCCGCGAGGCGTTCGCGCCGGTGACCCGCAGCGTCGCGTACCGGCCGCCGGCCATCGACCTGGTCAGCGACCTGGACGGACAAGTGCACGCGCCGGACGCCGCGTACTGGGAGCGGCACGTCGAGGCGCCGGTGCGCTTCGCCGACGGGCTGCGCACCCTGGCCGGGCGCGGCTGCACCACGTTCATCGAGGTGGGCCCGCAGCAGGCGCTGCTCGGCATGGGCCGGCGCGCGATCGGCGCCGGGCTGTGGGTGCCGTCGCTGCGCCGCGGCGTTGCCGACTGGGACGTCCTCACCGAAGGGCTGGCCCGGCTGCACGCCGCGGGCCGCACCGTGGACTGGCCCGGCGTGCACCGCGGGCACCGGCGGGCGCGGTTGCCGCTGCCCACGTATCCGTTCGAACGCAAACGACACTGGCTGCCGGCCGCGGCGCCGCCGCCCGAAACCCAGACATCCGAGGTCATCGTGGAGACTGAGACACCCTCGCAGGACCCGATCCTGGCCGCGCTCGGGCAGGTCGTGTCGACGCTGCTCGAGCACGACGGTGCGGTCGATCCCGACCTGTCGTTCCTGGAGCTGGGCGCCGACTCCATGACGCTGTTCCAGACGCTGCAGACCATCCAGAAGACCTTCGGTGTCGCTGTGCCGATCAGCCAGCTCTTCGAGGAGCTCAACACGCTGCGGCGGCTGGCGGTGTACCTGCGTGCGCACGCGCCCGCCGACGTGCTGGAGCGCTACACGAAGCGCCCGGCGGCGCCCGCGGTGGTGAGCGCGGCACCGGCGGCGATGAGCACGGCACCGACCGGCGAGCTTGCCCGCATCCTGGACGCGCACCTGCGGGTGATGGACGACCACCTCAAGCTCATGCACCGTGCCTACGACGCGATCGGCACGGCGGCACCGCAACCGGGGCGGCCGGAGGTGCAGGGAAGGCCGCAGCAGCCGGAGCAGCCGCAGCGGTCGCCGGTGCCCGCGCTCGCACCCGCGGACACCTACGTCGCGTTCCGGCCCGCCGCGCCCGCCCCGAAGGCCCGGATGAGCGACGCCCAGCGTGCCTTCGCCGAGGCGCTCGTGGCCAGGTACACCGCCCGCACCCGGGGCTCGATGGCGCAGGCCGCCGCCGAGCGGGCCGGGCACGCCGACGTCCGGCACACCGCCCAGCCGTACCCGCACCTGCGCGACACCCGCTACCCGATCGTCGTGTCCGGCTCGCAGGGCGCCAGGGTGTTCGACGTCGACGGCAACGAGTACATCGACCTCACCATGGGCTTCGGGGTCAACCTGTTCGGGCACAACGAGCCGTTCATCAACGAGGCGATCGTCGCGCAGCTCGGCGCGGGCAAGGGCATGCAGCTGGGTCCGCACACGCCCCTCGCGGCCGAGCTCGCCGGCCTGATCCGGGAGCTGACCGGCAAGGAGCGGGTGCTGTTCTGCAACACCGGCTCCGAGGCGGTCGCGGTGGCCGTCCGGCTGGCCCGCGCGGTCACCGGCCGCAACCGGATCGCGCTGTTCGCCGGGGCGTACCACGGCTCGGCCGACCCGATCCTCGCCCGCCAGGACATCGAGGGCGCCTCGGGGGAGTCGGTGCCGATGGCGCCCGGCGTGCCGCCCGAGGTCAGCGCCAACGCCCTGGTGCTGCCGTACGGCGACGAGGCATCGCTCGACGTGCTGCGCGAGCGCGCGGGCGAGCTGGCCGCGGTGCTGGTCGAGCCGGTGCAGAGCCGCCGCCCCGACCACCAGCCGGTCGAGTTCCTGCGCGAGCTGCGCCGGTTGACCGAGCAGACCGGCGTGCCGCTGATCTTCGACGAGGTGATCACCGGCTTCCGCATGCACCCGGGCGGCGCGCAGGCCCTGTTCGGCGTCGAGGCGGACCTCACCACCTACGGCAAGGTCGTCGGCGGCGGGATGCCGATCGGCGTGGTGGCCGGCGCGGCCCGGTTCCTCAACGCCGTCGACGGCGGCGCCTGGCAGTTCGACGGCGCGCCCTACCCGCACTCGGTGCGCACCTTCTTCACCGGCACGTTCTGCAAGCACCCCTTGGCGATGGTCGCGGGCCGGGCGGTGCTGCAGGAGCTGCGCCGGCGCGGCCCGGCGCTGCAGCGGGAGCTCAACGACCGCACCGCCGAGCTCGGGCGGCGCCTGGACGCCGTGTTCGCCGCGGCCGGGGTGCCGGTCCGCACCGGCGTGTTCGGCTCGCTGTTCCGCCTGCGCTTCCTGCAGGAGGCGCCGCTGTCGGACACCGTCGAGCTGTTCTACGCCATGCTCATCGAGCGCGGCCTGTACATCTGGGAGGGGCGCAACTGCTTCCTGTCCCTTGCCCACACCGACGCCGACGTCGACCGGATCGTGGCCGCCGTCGCCGAGACCGTCGCGGCCATGACCGCGGCCGGGTTCTTCAACGGGGCCGGGAATGCCGGGAACGAGGACCTGTACCCGCTGAGCGACGCGCAGCGCGACATCTGGCTGCTCGACCAGATGAGCCCGGAGCACTCCCTGGCCTACAACGAGACGATCCTGCTCGATCTGCGCGGCGAGCTGGACGCCGCGGCGCTGCACGCCGCGCTCGACGAGGTCGTCGCGCGGCACGACAGCCTCCGCACCGTCTTCGCCACCGACGGTTCCGGCCAGCGGGTCACCCCGCCGTCGCCGGTTGCGTTGCCGGTCGTCGACGTCACCGGTGACGGGCCGGCGCGGGCCTGGCTACGGGAGCGGGCCGGCGAGGTGTTCGACCTCGCCGGTGGTCCGGTGCTCCGGGCCGCGCTGCTGCGGCACGCTCCGGCGCACCACCAGCTGTACCTGGCGGTGCACCACTCGGTCATCGACGGCTGGTCGTTCGCGGTCGTGCTCGACGAGCTCGTGCGCGGCTACGCCGCGCGCCGCGCCGGCACTCGGCCCTCGCTGCCGGCGCCGGCCCGCTACCGCGACTTCGTGCGGCGGCAGCAGGAACGCGACGGCAGCGCCGACGCCGCGTACTGGGCGGCCCGCTTCGCCGACGGCTTCCCGGTCCTGCACCTGCCGGCGGACCGCCCCCGGCCGGCGCGGACCGCACGCCGCGGCGGGCGGATCGAGCTCGCCGTCGACCAGCGCATCGCGGACCTGGTGACCGAGCGGAGCCGCGGCTGGGGCGTCACCACCTTCACCGTCATGTTCGCCGCCTACGGCCTGCTGCTGCACCGCCTCGCCGGCCAGGACGACGTGGTCGTCGGCGTGCCGCTGGCCCTGCGCGACCACGACGGCGACGACCGGCTCGTGGGCAACTGCAGCACCGTCCTGCCGGTGCGCAGCCGGCTGACCCGCGGCGGCAGCGCCCGGCACTACGTCGAAGGCATCCAGCGCACGCTGGTCGAGGCGTACGAGCACCCCGGCTTCACCGTCGAGGCGGTCCGCCCGCACCTGGCCGGTCTCGCGCCGGGGCTTCGGCTGTTCGGCTCGTTCTTCAACCTCGACCGGCCGGCCGCCGTCCCGTCCGTCGACGGCCTGGACCTGCGGGTGCTGCGCACGTCGCGGCGCTACTCGAAGGCGGACTTCGAGGTCGACATCCTCTGCGTAGGCCGCGCCATGACGATCACGTTCGAGTACGACGCGGAAATCTTCGACGAGTCCACCGCCCGCGGGCACATCGACGCCTACCAGCGGCTGCTCGACGAGCTGCTCACCGACCCGGACGCGCCGGTCGAGCGGCTGGTCCGGCCGGCCGCGCCGGTGGAGGCCGGGGCCGAGCCCGAGCCCGGGGACGGGGCCGGCCCGATCGTGGAGGCGACGCTGCCGGCGTGGTTCGAGGCGCAGGCCCGGCGCACACCCGAGGCGACCGCCGTCATGTACCGCGACGAGACGCTGACCTACGCGGCGCTCAATGCGCGCACCAACCGGCTGGCCCGGCTGCTGCGCGAGCACGGCGCCGGCCCCGAGCGCATCGTCGCCCTCGCCGTGCCCCGCTCCACCGACCTGGTCGTCGCGGCGCTGGCCACCGGCAAGGCCGGCGCGGCGTTCCTGCCGCTGGACATCGCCCATCCGCCGGCCCGGCTGGCGCAGCTGCTCGGCGATGCCCGGCCCGTCGTGGTGCTGACCACCGCCGAGGCGGCGCCGCAGGTGCCGGCCGTGGACGGCGTGCGGGTGGTGGTGCTGGACGACCCGGCCACCGTCGCCGCGCTGGCCGGGCACGGCACCGGCGACCTCGGCGACCAGGGTCGCGGCCTGACCCCGGCGAACGCCGCGTACGTCATCTACACCTCCGGCTCCACCGGCCGGCCCAAGGGCGTCGTCGTCCCGCACACCGGCATCGTCAACACGCTGCGCTGGTGGCAGAGCGAGATCCGGCTCACCGCCCGCGACCGGACGCTGCTGAAGACGCCGCTCACCTTCGACCCGTCGGTGCACGAACTGTTCTGGCCGCTGTGCGTCGGCGCCGTGCTGGTCGTCGCCGAGCACGACGGCCATCACGACCCGCGGTACCTGGTCTCGCTCATCCAGCGGGCCGGGGTCACCTCGGTGCAGTTCGTGCCCAGCACCCTGCGCGAGTTCCTGGCCGAGCCCGACGCGGCCGGCTGCACCACGCTGCGGCACGTGCTGTGCGGCGGTGAGACGCTCGGCAGCGGCCTCGTCGAGCGCTTCGGCGAGGTCATGGACATCGACCTGTACAACCTGTACGGCCCGACCGAGGCGTCGATCGAGTCGACGTTCTGGCGCTGCCGGCCCGGCACCGTCCCGCCGCCGGTCGTGCCGATCGGCCGCCCGATCAGCGGCGTGCGGGCCTACGTCCTGGACGGCGCGCTGCGGGAGGTGTCGCCCGGCGAGACCGGCGAGCTGTACGTGGCCGGCAACGGCGTCGGCCGCGGCTACCTCAACCGGCCCGACCTCACCGCGGCGGCGTTCGTGCCCGACCCGGCCGGCGCCCCGGGCGCGCGCATGTACCGCACCGGCGACCTCGTGCGCTGGTCGGCGCGGGGCGAGCTGGAGTTCGTCGGACGCGCCGACACGCAGGTCAAGGTGCGCGGCGTCCGGGTTGAGCTCGGTGAGGTCGAGGCGGCGCTGCGGGCCCTGCCCGGCGTGGCCGACGCCGCCGTCCTCACCCGCCCGGCCGGCGACGCGGGCGGCGACCAGCAGCTCGTCGCGTACCTGGCGGGAGAGGCCCTCGACCCGCAGGAGCTGGCCCGCCGGCTGCGCGCGGTGCTGCCGCCGGCCTGCGTGCCGGGCCACTTCGAGCTGCTGCCCGCGCTGCCGGTGCTGACCAGCGGCAAGACCGACCGGCAGGCCCTCGCCGCGCTGCCGCTGACCACCGGCCGGGCCCGCCGCGACCACGTCGCGCCGCGGACCCCGGTCGAGCGGCGGCTGCTGGCGATGTGCGCGGAGATCCTGGACCGGCCCGACCTCGGCGTCACCACCGACTTCTTCGCCGCCGGCGGCCACTCGCTGCTCGCGACCCGGCTGGTGAGCCGGATGCGTGCCGAGTTCGGCGCCGAGCTGCCGATCCGCGCGGTGTTCGAGACGCCGACCGTGGCGGGCCTCGCCGAGCGGCTCGGCGGCGCCGCCGCACCGGACCGGCCGGCGCTGCTGGGCACCGCCCGGCCGCAGCGGGTCCCGGCGTCCTACGCCCAGCAGCGGCTGTGGTTCCTGTACCAGCTGGAGGGGCGCACCGCGGCGTACAACATCCCGGGCGCGCTGCGCCTGCGCGGCACGCTGGACGTCGCGGCGCTGACCCTGGCGCTGCGCGACGTGCAGGACCGGCACGAGAGCCTGCGCACGGTCTTCGCCGAGGACGCCGACGGGGTCCACCAGATCGTCCTGCCCGCCGGCGGCGACCGGCCCGTGCTGCACGTCCTCGACTGCGGCCCCGACGGCCTCGACGCGGCGCTGGCCGCGGCCGTGCGCCACGAGTTCGACCTCGCGACCGAGGCGCCGCTGCGCGCGACCCTGCTGCGGGCCGGCGACACCGACCACGTGCTGTCGCTGCTGCTGCACCACATCGCCGGCGACGCCTGGTCGATGGGGCCGCTCGCCGCCGACCTCACCGCCGCGTACACGGCCAGGGCCGGTGGGCACGCCCCGGCCTGGACGCCGCTGCCGGTGCAGTACGCCGACTACGCCGTCTGGCAGCACCGCCTGCTCGGGCAGGCCGACGAGCCCGGCAGCACCGCGCAGGTCCAGCTCGAATACTGGCGGCAGGCCCTCGCCGGGCTGCCGGAGCAGCTCGACCTGCCGGCCGACCGGCCCCGCCCGCCGGTCGCCGGTCACGACGGCGACCGGGTCGGCGTCACCGTCCCGCCCGAGCTGCACGCCGCCCTGCGCGACCTGGGCCGCGAGCACCAGGCCTCCACGTTCATGGTGCTGCACGCGGCCCTGGCCGTGCTGCTCACCCGGCTCGGCGCCGGCACCGACATCCCGATCGGCACGCCGATCGCCGGGCGCACCGACGACAGCCTCACCGACCTCGTCGGGTTCTTCGTCAACACCCTGGTGCTGCGGGTCGACACCGGCGGCGAGCCCAGCTTCGCCGAGCTGCTGCGCCGGGTCCGCGCCACCGACCTGGCCGGGTACGCCCACCAGGACCTGCCCTTCGAGCGTCTCGTCGAGGACCTCAACCCGGCCCGGACCCTGGCCCACCACCCGCTGTTCCAGGTGATGCTCACCCTCGACACCACCCAGCGGCACGCGCTGCGCACCGCCGCGGCCATGCCCGGCCTCGACGTCGCCGTCCACCCCGTGCACACCGGCGCGGTGAAGACCGACCTCACCTTCGAGGTCACCGAGCTCGAGGACGCCGGCGCCCCGGCCGGGCTGGACGTCACCGTCGAATACCGCACCGACCTGTTCGACCGGGCCACCGCCGCTGCCGTCGCCGACCGGCTCACCCGTGTCCTGCGCGCCGTCGCCGCCGACCCGGACCTGCCGATCGGCGACATCGACGTCCTGGACGCGGCCGAGCGGGCCGCCGCCGTCGCCGGCCACCGCGGCGAGCCTGCCGCCTACCCGGCCGGTGACCTGCTGCCGGAGCTGTTCGAGCGGGCCGTGGCGGCCCACCCGGCAGCGACCGCGATCGTGCACGGGACCGGCACCGAGACCTACGCGGCGCTCAACGCGCGCGCCAACCGGCTCGCCCGGGTGCTGCTGGAGCACGGCGCCGGGCCCGGCACGCTCGTCGCGCTGCTCCTGCCCCGATCGCCGGACCTGGTCGCGGCGCTGCTCGCGGTGCTGAAGACCGGCGCGGGATACCTGCCGATCGAGCCGGACCACCCCGCGGAGCGCATCGCCGCGATCCTCGCCGACGCCGCGCCCACGGCCGTGCTCTGCACGGGCACCACCGCGCCGGTGGGCGGCGTGCCGCACCTCGCGGTCGACGACCCGCTCCTCACCGCCGGCCGGCCCACGCACGACGTCACCCAGGCCGAACGCCCCCGGTCGCTGCACCCGCACGACACCGCGTACGTCATCTACACCTCCGGCTCCACCGGCCGGCCCAAGGGCGTCATGGTGAGCCACCACAACGTGGCCCGGCTGTTCGCCGGCGCCCGGCGGTGGTTCGAGTTCGGGCCGCAGGACACCTGGACCCTGTTCCACTCCTACGCGTTCGACTTCTCCGTGTGGGAGCTGTGGGGCGCCCTCGCGCACGGCGGCCGCCTGGTGATCGTGCCCACCGCGGTGAGCCGCGACCCGGCCGCCTTCCTGCGCCTGCTGGAGCGCGAGCGGGTCACCGTGCTCAACCAGACGCCGTCGGCGTTCCACCAGCTCGCCGCCGCCGACCGGGAGGCGCCCGGCAGCCGCCTGCACCTGCGCTACGTGATCTTCGGCGGCGAGGCGCTGGACCTGTCGCGGCTGCGGGACTGGTACACCCGCCACCCCGACGACGCGCCCCGGCTGGTCAACATGTACGGCATCACCGAGACCACGGTGCACGTGTCCTACCAGGCTCTGGACCGGGCCCGGGCGGACGCCGCGACCGGCTCCACCATCGGGGTCAACCTGCCGGACCTGCGGGTCTACGTGCTCGACGAGCGCCTGCGGCCGGTGCCGCCCGGGGTGCGCGGCGAGCTGTTCGTGGCCGGCGACGGCCTGGCCCGCGGCTACCTGCACCGCCCGGCGCTGACCGCGGACCGGTTCGTCCCCGACCCGTTCGGCGGTCCGGGGCAGCGGATGTACCGCACCGGCGACCTGGCCCGCTGGAACCGCGACGGCGAACTGGAATACCTCGGCCGCGCCGACCACCAGGTGAAGCTGCGCGGCTTCCGGATCGAGCTCGGCGAGATCGAGGCGGCGCTGCGCGGCTGCCCCGGCGTCACCGACGCGGCGGTGCTGCTGCGCGAGGACCGCCCCGGCGACCAGCGCCTGACCGGGTACGTGGTCACCACCGACCCCGCCGACGCCGTGCCCGCGCACCTGTCCACCCACCTGTCCACCCACCTGCCCACCCACCTGCCCACCCACCTGCCCACCCACCTGGCCGCGGTGCTGCCGGCGTACATGGTGCCGTCGGCGATGGTGCGGCTGGACCGGCTGCCGCTGACCCCGAACGGCAAGCTCGACCGGCGGGCCCTGCCCGCGCCCGCCCACGACGGCGGCGCCGGCCGGGCCCCGCGCACCCCGCGCGAGCGGCAGTTGTGTGAGCTGTTCGCGGAGGTCCTCGGCGTCGCCGAGGTCGGTGTCGACGACAGCTTCTTCGACCTCGGCGGCCACTCGCTGCTCGCCACCCGCCTGGCCAGCCGGGTGCGCGCGGCGCTCGGCGTGGAGCTGCCCATCCGGCAACTGTTCGAGACCCCGACCGTCGCGGGCCTGGCCACCGCGCTGGACGGGACGCTGGACGGCGGCGCCCCGGCGCGGCGCCCCGCGCCGGCGGCCGTGCGGCCGCGCCCGGACCGGGTGCCGCTGTCCTATGCCCAGCAGCGGCTGTGGTTCCTGCACCGGTTCGAGGGCCCCAGCGCCACCTACAACATCTCCATGTCCCTGCGCCTGACGGGCGCTCTGGACGTCGAGGCGCTCCGCGCCGCGTTCACCGACCTGACCGAGCGGCACGAGAGCCTGCGGACCACCGTCGAGGAGGTCGACGGGGTGGCGCTGCAGCGGGTCGTGCCGGCCGGTGCCGCACCGCCCGGCTTCACCACCGTGCGCACCACGCCCGCGCTGCTGCCCGCGGCCCGGCTGGCCGCGGCGAACCACGCGTTCGACCTCGCCGCCGAGCCGCCGATCCGGGTGTGGCTGTTCGAGCTCGCCCCGCAGGAGCACGTGGTGGCCGTGGTGCTGCACCACATCGCTGCCGACGCCTGGTCGATGGAGCCGCTCGCGGCCGACCTCGCGCGGGCCTACACGGCGCGCCAGCACGGGCGGGCGCCGGGGTGGGCGCCGCTGCCGGTCCAGTACGCCGACTTCACCCTGTGGCAGCGCGACCTGCTCGGCAGCGAGGACGACCCGGCCAGCCCGGTGTCGCGGCAGCTGGCGTACTGGCGCTCGGCCCTGGCCGGGCTGCCGGAGGAGCTCGCGCTGCCCACCGACCGGCCGCGCCCGGCCGAGTCCACCTACGCCGGGCAGGTCGTGCCGTTCGAGCTGCCGGCGCCGCTGCACGCGCGGCTGCAGGACCTCGCCCGGCAGTGCGGCGCGAGCCTGTTCATGGTGCTGCACGCCGGGCTGGCCGCGCTGCTGACCCGCCTCGGCGCCGGCACCGACATCCCGATCGGCACGCCGATCGCCGGGCGCACCGACGACAGCCTCACCGACCTCGTCGGCTTCTTCGTCAACACGCTGGTGCTGCGCGCCGACACCTCCGGCGACCCGACCTTCCGCGACCTGGTCCGCCGGGTCCGGCAGGCCGACCTCGCCGCGTACGAGCACCAGGACGTGCCCTTCGAACGCCTCGTCGAGGTGCTCAACCCGGCCCGGGTGATGTCCCGGCACCCGCTGTTCCAGGTGATGCTGTCGCTGGAGAACACCACCGGCGTCCAGGTCGCGCTGGACGGGCTGAGCATGCGGCAGGAGCCGGAGGAGACCTCCACCGCCAAGTTCGACCTGTCCTTCGGGCTGCGCGAGCGCCCGGACGGCGGCCTGGACGGCGAGCTGGAGTACAGCGCCGACCTGTACGACCGCGACACCGCGGTGCTGCTCGCCGAGCGGTTCGGCCGCCTGCTCGCCGCGGTGGCGCAGGACCCGGACGTGCGCTGCGGCGACGTGCCGGTGGTCACCGCGGCCGAACGCGACGCGCTGCTGCGCGCGGCGGTGGGCGAGCCGACCGGCCCGGCCCGGGCGCGCACCGTCGTCGAGCTGATCGAGGCGCAGGCCCGCCGGGTCCCCGACGCCGACGCGGTCGTGCACGGCGAGGACCGGCTCAGCTACCGCGACCTCGACGCGCGCGCCGACCGGCTGGCGGGTGCGCTGCGCGGGCAGGGGGTCGGCACCGACGCCGCCGTTGGGATCCTCCTGGAGCGCTCCATCGACCTGATCGTCGCGGTGCTCGGGGTGTGGAAGGCCGGCGCCGCGTTCGTGGCGCTGGACGTCGACGGCCCCCGGGAGCGGCGGGTCGCGATGCTCGCCGACGCGGCCGTCACCGTCGTGGTCACCGGCCCGGCCCACCGCGGCCTGCTGGACGGCATGCCGGTCGAGTGCGTGCCGGTGGACGCCGAGGCAGCCGCCGCGCCGCACGACGAGGCGGAGCCCGGCGCGCTGGCCTACGTGCTGTTCACGTCCGGCTCGACCGGGCGGCCCAAGGGCGTCCTGGTCGAGCACCGGGGGCTGCTGTCGGTGTACGAGGGCTGGGCGCGCGCCTACCGGCTGGCGGAGCGGACCACCGCGGTGCTGCAGATGGCGAGCTTCGGCTTCGACGTGTTCGCCGGCGACGTCGTGCGGGCCCTGTGCACCGGCGCGAAGCTGGTGCTCTGCCCGCGCGAGGCGCTGCTGGACCCGCCGCGGCTGGCCGGGCTCGCCGACCGGGAGCGGGCCGACTTCGCCGAGTTCGTGCCGCTGGTCGTCAAGGGCCTGGCCCAGCACCTGCGGGCCGCCGGGCGGCGGCTGGACACCCTGCGGACCGTCGTCGTCGGCTCCGACACGATCTACCAGCAGGAGCTGGCCGACCTGCGCACGGTGCTGCCGGACGGCGCCGAGGTCATCAACTCCTACGGGCTCACCGAGGCGACCATCGACAGCACCTACCTCGTGGTGCGCGACGCCGGCCCGGACGCGCCCGCGGGCAGCGACGACTTCCGGTGCCTCATCGGCGGGCCGTACCCGGGCGCCGAGGCCTACGTGCTCGACGACGCGATGTGCCTGGTGCCGCCGGGCGTGCCGGGCACCCTGTACGTCGGCGGGCCGGGCGTGGCCCGCGGCTACCTGGGCCGGGCACGGGAGACCGCGGCGGCGTTCGTGCCGCACCCGTTCAGCGCCACGCCAGGCGCCCGGCTCTACCGCACCGGGGACCTGGTGCGGCACCGGCCGGGCGGCGACGGGCCGGTCATCGAGTACCTCGGCCGCGCCGACACCCAGGTGAAGCTGCGCGGCTTCCGGATCGAGCTCGGCGAGGTCGAGGCCGCCGTCCGCGAGGTCACAGGCGCCGCCAGCGCCGTGGTGCTGGACCGCGCCGGCGGGGGCGAGGGCGGGCGCCGCCTGGTTGCCTACGTCGCCGCCGGCGAGGACGCCGGGCCGGACGGGCCGCCGCCGGTCGAGCGGTGGCACGACCGGCTGCGCGAGCGGCTGCCGCACTACATGGTGCCGGACGGGTTCGTGCCGCTGGCGCAGCTGCCGGCCGGCGTGAACGGCAAGGTCGACGTGGCCGCGCTGCGCGCCCGCGACGACGCCGAGATCCTCGTCGCCGCCCGGCCCTACGTCGCCCCGCGCAGCGAGCTGGAGCAGCGGATCGCCGCGATCTGGGCGGAGGTGCTCGGCGTGCCGAGGGTCGGCGTCGACGACGACTTCTTCGCCCTCGGCGGGCACTCGCTGGTCGCGATGCGGGTGGTCGCCCGGGTCAACGAACGGCTCGGCAAGGCGATGCCGCTGAGCATGATCTTCGAGTGCCCGACGGTCGCCACCCTCGCCAAGGGCCTCGGCGAGCTGGGCGCCGAGCGGTCCGACTTCGTCAGCACCGAGATCCTGCCGGTGGCGCGCGAGCGGGTGGTGCGGCGATGACCGGCGACCGGAGCGCCCCGGAGCACACGACGTGGGTGCCGCTGCGCGGCGGCGGGCCCCGGCCGGCGCTGCGGGTGTTCTGCCTGCCGCACGCCGGCGGCGCCGCCTCGGCGTTCCGGGCCTGGACCACCGGCCTGCCCGCCGGCTCCGGCGACGTCGAGGTGTGCGCGGTCCAGCTGCCCGGCCGCGAGGGCCGGTTCGGCGAACCGGCCGCCGGCGACCTCGCCGGGCTCGCCGCGCCGCTGGGCCGGGCCCTGCTGCCGCTGCTCGACGTGCCGTTCGCGCTGGTCGGCAACAGCATGGGCGCGCTGGTCGCGTTCGAGCTCGCGCACCACCTGCAGCGGCGGTACCTGCTCCCGCCGGTGCGGCTGGTCGCGGCCGCCGCCCACCCGCCGGGCGCCCGCCCGCCCGGGCCGGACCTGGCCGGGCTCGACGACGACGCGTTCGTGACGCTGCTGCAGCGCCGCTACGGCGGCATCCCGGAGGAGATCCTCGACCAGCCGGAGATCCTGCGGGCCTACCTGCCGGTGCTGCGCGCCGACCTGACGATGCTCGAGGCGTACCGCCCCGCGCCGGGCCGGCCGCCGCTGCGCTGCCCGGTCACCGCGTTCGTCGGCGACCAGGACCGCAGCCTCGACCTCGGCCGGGCGGAGGGCTGGCGCAGCAGCGCCGCGGCGTTCGACGGCCACACCCTGCCGGGCGGCCACTTCGCCCTGCTCGCCCACCGCGATGCCGTGCTCGACCGGCTCCGCGCCGAGGCCGGGCTGCGCAGCCCCGCCGCCGTCTCCTAGCTCCGCCTCTCAGGAAGGACCCGCACGCCGTGCACACCGAAGCAGGCCACCCGGTCCTCGCCTCCCGCGGGGACCGCAGCATGGTGGCGGCGCTGCGCCGGCAGGCCGCCGCCCAGCCGGACAAGGCCGCCTGCGCGATCCTGGACCGCGACGGCCAGGTGACCGCCGAGGTCACCTACGCCGAGCTGGACCGCCTGGCCCGGTCCGGCGCGGTGCTGCTGCTGCGCCACGCCCGCCCCGGCGACCGGGCGCTGCTGCTCCTGCCCACCTCGCTGGACTTCGTGGTGGCGTTTCTGGCCTGCGCCTACGCGGGTGTCGTCGCGGTGCCGGTGCCCTACCCCGACGGCCCGTCCGCCGGCAGGACGGCGCTGTCGCGGCTGCAGGGCATCGTCAAGGACGCCGAACCCGCCGTCGTCGTCACCACCGGGGAGCTGATCGCCGCGCCGGCCGTGGACGAGCTCGGCATCGGCGCGCGGACCACCGTCGACGCGCTGCCGCCCGAGCTGGCCGGAGCGTGGCGCGACCCCGCCCTCGGCCCGGACGCGCCGCTGCTGCTGCAGTACACCTCCGGCTCGACGAGCGAGCCGAAGGGCGTCGTCATCACGCACGGCAACGTCATCGCGAACTCGTCCGCCACCGCGGGCGCGCTCGGCATGGCCGCGGCGCCGGACCCGGGGCTGCGCGTGGTGAGCTGGCTGCCGCTCTTCCACGACATGGGCCTCGGGCAGCTGCTGATGTGCTTCTACCTCGGCGGGTTCATCGCGCTGCTGTCGCCGATGGCGTTCGTGATGCGCCCGGCCGCCTGGCTGGAGGCGCTGAGCCGGTACCGGGCCACGGTGAGCACCGCCCCCAACTTCGGCTACGAGCTGTGCGTGCGCCGGACCACCCGGCAGCAGCGGGCCGGCCTGGACCTCAGCGCGTGGCGGTACGCGCTGTGCGGCGCCGAGCCGGTGCGGTGGGACACACTCGCCGCCTTCGCCGAGGCGTTCGCGCCGGCCGGGTTCGCCGCGCCGGCGTTCCTGCCCTGCTACGGGCTGGCCGAGGCGACGCTGCTGGTCAGCGCCGGCCGGGTGGACGGCGACGCGCGGTACACCGACCTGGACGCCGAGGCGCTGGAGCGCGACGGCCTGCTGCGCCCGCCGGGCGGGCAGGAGCGAGCGCGGCGCATCGCCGCGTGCGGCCGGCCACCGGCGAACGTGGACGTGCGCATTGTCGACCCGGCCACGCGGCGGGCCTGCCCGCCCGACCGGCCCGGCGAGATCTGGGTCGCCGGGCCCAGCGTGAGCCCCGGGTACTGGCGGCAGCCCGAGGCGAACGCGGCGAAGGTCGGCGTCCGGCTCGACGGCGCCGGGGACGAGGACGGGCCCGGCTTCCTGCGCACCGGCGACCTCGGTTTCCGCCGCGACGGGCAGCTGTACGTGCTGGGCCGCCTCGACGACATGATCGTGCTGGACGGGCGCAACCACTACCCGCAGGACATCGAGCTGACCGTCGAGGCGGCGCACCCGGCGCTGGCCGCCGGCCGGTCCGCGGTCTTCGGCTACCACCAGGACGGGCAGCTGTGCCTGGGCGTGGTCGCCGAGACCGCCGCCAGGGTCCGGCTCGCCGGCGGGCCCGGTGAAGGCAGCGGGCCCGGCGGCGGCGCGCCGGGCCGCAACGCGGTGCAGCACGACGAGGTGGTCCGCGCGATCGGCCGTCGGGTCGCCGAGGAGCACCAGCTCGGCGTCGCCACCACGCTGCTGCTCAAGCCCGGCGGGCTGCCCCGCACCACCAGCGGCAAGGTGCGCCGCGGCCGCAGCCGGGAGCTGTTCCTGGCCGGCAAGCTCAAGTCGTGGCTGCCCGCCGCCGCGCCGGCGCCGGAACAGCCCGCACCCGCGGCGCTGCCGCAGGAACTCGCCGTGCCCACCGCGGCGGCGCTGTCGGAACAGCCCGCCGGAGCCGGCGCGGCCGCCGGCCCAGAGCCGGAGGAGTCGTTCCTGAGCAGCGTCGCGTCGCTGGCGCAGGAGCGGCTGTGGTTCTTCGACCAGCTGGCGCCCGGCACGGCCACCTACAACCTGGGCGGCGCCGTCGACATCGAGGGCGAGCTGGACGTCGAGGATCTGGCCGCGGCGCTGCGCGCGTGCGTCGACCGGCACGAGAGCCTGCGCACCTGTCTCGCCCTCGACGGCGCGGCGCTGCGACAGCTCGTCGCCGACAGCCTGGACGTCGCGCTGCACGTCACCGACGTGCCGCCCGGCGACGGGCCGGACGCGGTGCGGGCCGAGGTCGACCGGCTCGCCGCCGAGGAGCACGCCCGCCCCTTCGATTTGGGCCGGCCGCCGCTGGCCCGGTTCCGGCTGCTGCGGGTCGCCGAGCGGCACCACGTGCTGCTGGTGACGTTCCACCACATCATCGCCGACGACTGGTCCCTGGCCGTCTTCATCCGCGAGCTCGCCGCCCTGTACGACGCGAACCGCACCGGCCTGCCGGCCCGCCTCGAGCCGCTGCCGCTGCAGTACGCCGACTACGCCGCCTGGCAGCGGGGCCTCGTCGAGCGCGGCGCCGTCGAGGAGCACCTGCGGTTCTGGCGGGCCAAGCTCGACGGCGCGCCCGTGCTGGCGCTGCCCACCGACCGGCCCCGGCCCGCCGTGGAGAGCTTCCGCGGCGCGACCCTGCGCACCGGGGTCGGTGCGCAGCTCGCCGACCGGCTGCGCCGGCTGAGCCGCGACGAGGGCGTCACGCTGTTCATGACGCTGCTGGCGAGCTTCAACGCCGTGCTCAGCAGGTACACCGGGCAGACCGACATCGTGCTCGGCACGCCGATCGCCGGCCGGGGCCGCAGGGAGCTGCAGGGCATCGTCGGGCTGTTCGTCAACATGCTGGCGCTGCGCACCGACCTGAGCGGCCGGCCGAGCCTGCGTGAGGCGGTCCGGCGCACCGCGGACACCTGCAAGGAGGCCTTCGACCACCAGGACGCGCCGTTCGACCGGGTGGTCGGCGCGCTCGCCCCGCAGCGCGACCCGGGCCGGCACCCGATCTTCCAGGTGATCTTCCAGGTGCTCGACGACGACCTGCGCGGCGTGCGCATGCACGGCGCCACGCTGCGCCCCCGGGACACCGCGGTTGGCACGGTGAAGCTGGACATGTCGTGCACCGTCACCGACACCGGCGGCGGCCTCGTCGTCGAGCTGCAGTACGCCACGGACCTGTGGGACGCGACGACGGTCGAGGGGTTCACCGGCGCGTGGCTGCGGCTGCTGGAGGCGATGTGCGCCCGCCCGGACGACCCGGTGACGGCGCCGGACCTGCTGTCGCCGGAGGAGCACGCGCGGATCGTCACCGGGTGGAACGCGACCGCCCGGCCGCAGCCGGACCACCCGGTCCTCGACGGGCTGTTCCGGGCGCGGGCCCGGCAGTCGCCGGACGCCGTGGCGATGTCCGAGGGGCCGCGCTCGTGGACGTACGCCGACCTCGACGCCGGCAGCGACCGCCTGGCCTCGGCGCTGCGCGCGGCCGGGGTGCGCACCGACGTGCCGGTCGGCCTGCACGCGGGACGCGGCGCGGACCTGGTCCTGGGCATGCTCGCGGTCCTCAAGGCCGGCGGTGCCTACGTGGTGCTCGACCCCGGGTACCCGGCGCAACGGCTGCGGTTCATGGCCGGTGACGCCCGCATCGCCGCCGTCGTCACCCACACCCCGGCGGACTTCGCCGGCCTGCTGCCCGTTCTCGCCTTCGACGCGCCGGCCCCGGCACCCCCGGCACTCCCGGCACCCGAGGTTGTCGACGGCGGGTCGGCGCCGGACAGCCTGGCCAACATCGTGTACACCTCCGGGTCCACCGGGCAGCCCAAGGGCGTCGGCGTGCCGCACCGCGCGGTGGTGCGGCTCGTCGTGAACACCGACCACGTCGCGATCGGCCCCGGCGACGTCGTGCTGTTCACCGCCGACCCGGCCTTCGACACCACCACGTTCGTCGTGTGGGCGGCGCTGCTCAACGGTGCCCGCCTCGCCGTGGTCCCCGCCGACCGGCCGCTCGGCGCCGCGGAGCTGGCCGCCGAGATCCGCGCGGCCGGGGCCACTGTGGTCCGGCTGACGCCCGCGCTGTTCCACCTCGTCGCCGACACCGAACCCGAGGTGTTCCGGGGCCTGCGGCACCTCATCGTCGGCGGCGACGTCATCGACCCCGACCGGGCCCGGCGGGTCCTGGCCGCCGGCGGACCGCACAGCTTCCTCAACGCGTATGGCCCGACCGAGGTCACCGTCTCCGCCACGGCCTGCGCGCTGGACGCCGACGCGCTGGCCGGCCCGAGCGTCCCCATCGGCCGGCCGATCGCCAACACGACGGTGTACGTCGTCGACGCGCAGCTGCAGCCGGTGCCGGTCGGCGTGGTCGGCGAGCTGCTCGTCGGCGGGCCCGGCCTGGCCCGCGGGTATCTGCACCGGCCCGGACCGACCGCGGAACGCTTCGTGCCCGACCCGTTCGGCCCGCCCGGCGGCCGCCTCTACCGCACCGGCGACCTGGTGCGCCGGCTGCCCGACGGCACCCTGCAGTTCCTGGGCCGGCGCGACCGCCAGGTCAAGATCAGGGGGTACCGGATCGAGCCGGGCGAGGTCGAGGCCGCGCTGCGCGCGCTGCCCGGCGTGCGCGAGGCCGCGGTCACCGTCCAGGACGGCCCCGGCGGCCCGCGGCTGGTCGCCTACGCCGAGACCGGCGCGGTGACAGCAGCGGTGACGGCAGCGGTGACGGCAGCGGTGACGGCGGGGGAGCTGCGCTCGGCGCTGGCGGCGCGGCTGCCGGCGCACCTGGTGCCGGCCCAGTTCGTGCTGCTGGACCGGCTGCCGCTCACCCGCACCGGCAAGCTCGACCTGCGCGCGCTGCCGGCGGTCGAGGGCGGCACCCGCGACGCCGCAGTCTCCTACGTCGCCCCGCGCACCCCGCTGGAGCAGCAGCTGCACGGCGTCTGGGCGGAGTTCCTGGGGGTGCCCCGCATCGGCGTGCACGACGACTTCTTCCACCTCGGCGGCCACTCGCTGCTCGCCACCGTGGTGACCGCGGCGATCCGCGACCGCCTCGGCGTCGAACTGCCGCTGCGGCTGTTCCTCGAACACCCGACGATCGCCGGCCTCGCCGCCGCGATGCCGGCACCCGGCGGCACCGACCGCTTCCTTGACGACCTCGCCGACGCCCTGGCACAACTGCAGGAGCGGCCGTGACCGCCGCCGTGGAAGCGGCCCGGCGGCTGCCCCCGGCGCAGCGGGCGGAGCTGCGGGTGCGGCTGTGGCGGCGCGGGCTCACCGGCGCCGCCGCCGGGCTGGACGACGCCGGTCCGGCGCCCGCGTCGTGCGGTCAGGACGCCATGGTGTACCTGCACCGCCGCGCCCCCGGCAGCACGGCTTACCACACGCCGGTCGCGTGCCGGCTGACCGGGCAGCTCGACGTCGACGCGCTGCGGCACGCCCTGGCCGAGCTGGTCCGCCGCCACGAGGTGCTGCGCACGTCGCTGCCGCTGCGCGACGGCCGGCCGGTGCAGCTGGTCGCGCCCGCGGCGCCGGTGCCGCTGGAGAGCTGCACCGCGGCGGCCGCGGCCGCGCTGCGGCGGGCGCCGTTCGACCTCGCCGCGGGTCCGCTGCTGCGAGCCGGCCTGGTGCGGCTGGACGAGCGCGGATCCGTGCTCACGCTGACGTTCCACCACGCGATCGTCGACGGCTGGTCGGTCGGGGTGCTCACCCGCGAGCTGGTCGAGCTCTACACCGCCGCCGTCACCGGCCGCGCCGCCGTGCTGCCGCCGGTGGTGCCGCAGTACGGCGAATACGCCCGCTGGCAGCGCGAGTGGCTGGCCGGCGAGCAGGCGGAGCGAGGCCTGCGGTTCTGGTTGGCGCACCTGGCGGACCCGCCCGGCCCGCTGCCGCTGCCCGCGGGCCGTCCGCGGCCGGCCGGGCCCGCGCTGCGCGGGGCGGTGCACGAGGTGCTGCTGCCCCCGGCGCTGCGCGACGACCTCGCCGCGCTCGCCCGGCGCTGCGGGGCCACCCCGTTCATGGTGCTGCTGGCACTGTTCCAGGTGCTGCTGGCCCGGGTGAGCGGCGCCGCCGACATCCTCGTCGGCACCCAGCTGGCCAACCGGCGCCGCGCCGAGCTGCACGGCCTCGTCGGGTACGTCTCCAACGTCGTCGTGCTGCGCGGCCGGCCGCGGCAGGCGCCGACCTTCGCCGCGTTCCTCGCAGCGGTGCGCACCACGTGCCTGGACGCGTACGAGCACCAGGAGATCCCCCTCGACGTGGTCGTGCGCGAGCTGGCCCCGCCTCGGCCGCCGGGGCGCAACCCGCTGTTCCAGGTGGGTTGCACGCTGCACCCCACGCCAGAGCCGGTGCCCGCGGCCGCCGGGCTCACCGTCACCCCCCTCGCCCCGGACGGTGCCGACGACGCCCGCCTCGACCTGGAACTGGACGCGGTCGACGGCGCCGACGGGCTGCGGTGCGCGTTCACCTACGCGGCGGACCTGTTCGACGCGGCCACGGTGGCCGGCTGGGCGGACACGTTCACCGCCCTGGCCCGGCAGGCCGCCGCCGACCCGGACGCGGACCTGGAGTGGGCACCGCCGCCGGACCACGACGCCGAGCCCGCCGTGCGGCAGGTCTTCGCCGACCTCCTCGGGCTGCCCGCGGTGGACCCCGACGCGGACTTCTTCGCCCTCGGCGGCCACTCGCTGCTGGCGCTGCGGCTCGCCGAGCGGCTCGGCGACGGGTTCAGCCTGTCCGGGTGGTTGGCCGCCGGCGCCCCGGCCAGCGCCCGCCGCGCCGCCGCCCTGCTGCGCGAACCGGTGCTGCGCGAACCGATGCTGTCCGTGCCGGACGGCAGGACCTAGCATCCTCGCGTGGACATCGCGCTGCTCGCCAACCCGACCGCCGGCAAGGGCCGGCGGGCCGCGCTGCTGCCCGAGGTCGTGGCGCGGCTGCGGGCCGGCGGGCACACCGTGGACGTCGCCGCTGCCGGTACCCGCGACGGCATGATCGAGCAGGGCAGGCTGGCGGTCGCCGAGGGGCGGGCGGTGGTCGCCATGGGCGGGGACGGCACGGTGCACCTGGGGCTGCAGGCGGTCGCCGGGACCGGTGCGCCGTTCGGGATCGTGCCCGCGGGCACCGGCAACGACTTCGCGGTCCGGCTGGGGCTGCCCGGTGACACCCTCGCCGCCGCCGAGGCGATCGCGGCCGGTCCCGGCACGCGGGCCGTCGATCTCGCGCGGGTCACCGGGGCCGACGGCACCACGGCGTGGTTCGGGGCGGTCATGGCCGCCGGGTTCGACGCGTTCGTCAACGAACGGGCCAACCGGATGCGCTGGCCCCGCGGGCCGCAGCGCTACAACCTCGCCATCGTCGCCGAGCTGCTGGCCCTTCGCAGCCGGCGGTACCGGATGCGCCTGGACGGCACGGAGAGCGAGTTCGACTCGGTCCTCGTCGCGATCGGCAACACCGAGAGCTACGGCGGCGGCTTCCGGATCGTGCCGGGCGCCGACCCCACCGACGGCCTGCTGGACGTGGTCGTCGCCGAGCCGCTCGGGCGGGGCACCCTGATGCGGCTGCGGCCGAAGGTGTTCAAAGGTACCCACGTGCTCGACCCGCGGGTGTCGACGCACCGGGCGGGCACCGTGGAGCTGGCCGCCGAGGGGGTCACCGCGTACGCCGACGGGGAGCGGATCTGCCCGCTCCCCGTGACCATCACCTGTGTCCCAGGTGCGTTGAACCTGATCGGTTAGGCGGCGTTGTGGATGCGCACCGTCACGCCGTTGGCGGACGGGGTGGTGGAGACGTCGGACTCGGTGACGCCGTCGGGCAGGGAGAAGCTGCGGCTGAAGGAGCTGGAGCTCGACGAGCTCGACGAGAACGTGGCGCCGCCCTCGGAGTGGTGCTCCGAGGTGCTGGTGCCGCCGCCGCCCTTGATCGTGAGGCGGCCCCCGGAGACCTGGACGTCGACGCCTGCCGGGTCGACGCCGTTGACGGTGATGACGAGGTCGTCGCCCTCGGTCGCGGTGGAGACGGAAGCGGAGCCGGAGTGGGCGTGGGAGTGGGCGTGGGCTTGGGACGCGGCGTTGCCGACCTCGGCCTCGATGCGGGCGAGGGCGTCCGACGGGTTCCAACGGCTTAACGGCATGATGGTCCTCCGAAAGTCAAACGGTCTGTGTCCCTGCACTGTCGCTGCCTGGCGGGGAGCCGACAAGCGCACAGGCGGTGTTGCGACAGTGGTGCCCAACCGTGGCGATGTTTAAAGGCCGTGTTTACAGCAGCCGCAGCACGGCGCTGAGGCCGTGCACCTTGCCCGGTTCACTCTCCGGGAGGACGAGCACGGAGCAGCCCGCGGCGGCGGCACCGGCGTCCGCGGGGCTGTCACCGACCATGAGGGTGCGCTCCGGGTCCGTGCGCAGCGCCGCGCACGCCTTCCAGAAGATCGCCGGGTCGGGTTTGCAGCGGCCCACCTCGTACGAGAGCACGAACTCGTCGACGAGGTCGGCGAAGCCCAGCTGGGCCGCCAGGTCGCGCAGGTCGAAGCCGATGTTGGAGACCACCGCCACCGGGACGCCGCGCTCGCGCAGCGCCTGCAGGGTGGGGATGGTGTCGGCGTACAGCTGCCAGCCGTCGGCGATGAGCAGCCGGTCGTACAGGGCCTCGGCGAGGTCGGCGTCCACGGTCGCGGCGAGCCCCGAGTAGGCGGCCCGGTGCGCCTGCACCGACAGGTCCCGGTCGGCCCACACCTCGGCGAGGTGCGCCGGCACCCGGTGCGGCTTCGGACCGCCGGCCCGCCCGGCGGTCATGAGCCGGTCGGCGAGGACCGTGGCCCGGCCCCGGTCAAGGGTGGTGCCGAGGCTCGCCGCCGCTGCCGTCACCCACCTGACGGGGTCCTCCACCTGCGCGATCGTCCCGTGGAAATCCAGGAGCACGGCCCCGACGGGCCGCCATGTACTTGGTGGTTCAGCGCTTTCCGGCACGCCAGCACGATACCCATGAGCGGATCCGGGCATCTTTCGCCTAGCCTTGGGGTCATGACCACCCCCGCCGAGCGGTACGAAGCGGCCCAAAGGCGGGCTCAGCGTCCTGCCCTGACCGAGTTCGCCGAGGAGCTGGACTTCGCGCTCGACCCGTTCCAGGCCGAGGCGTGCGACGCGCTGGAGCGGGGCACGGGCGTGCTGGTGTGCGCGCCGACCGGGGCCGGCAAGACCGTGGTGGGGGAGTTCGCCGTCCACCTGGCCTTGCGGCAGGGGCGCAAGTGCTTCTACACCACGCCGATCAAGGCGCTGTCGAACCAGAAGTACAACGACCTCGTCCAGCGGTACGGCACCGAGCGGGTCGGCCTGCTCACCGGCGACAACGCGATCAACGGCGACGCGCCCGTGGTGGTGATGACCACCGAGGTCCTGCGCAACATGCTGTACGCGGGATCCGCCACCCTGCAGGGGCTGTCCTACGTCGTGATGGACGAGGTGCACTACCTCGCCGACCGGTTCCGCGGCGCCGTCTGGGAAGAGGTGATCATCCACCTGCCGGACTCGGTGACGCTGGTCTCGCTGTCGGCGACCGTGTCCAACGCGGAGGAGTTCGCCGACTGGCTGGTCACCGTGCGCGGCGAGACCACGGTCGTGGTCAGCGAGCACCGGCCGGTGCCGCTGTGGCAGCACATGCTGATCGACCGGCGGATGTTCGACCTGTTCCACGACGCCGAGGCGGCGCAGAAGCACGACGTGCACCCGGAGCTGCTGCGGTACCACCGCGAGATGCTGCGCCGCGTCGAGCTGGCCGGCAGCCGCAACGGCCGGCGCAAGGGCCCCTACCGGCCCGAGATCGTCGAACGGCTCGACCGCGAGGGGCTGCTGCCGGCGATCCTGTTCATCTTCAGCCGGGCCGGCTGCGACGCCGCCGTCCAGCAGTGCCTCGCCGCCGGGCTGCGGCTCACCGGGCCCGACGAGCGGGTCGAGATCCGCACCATCGTCGAGTCGCGCACCAAGCACATCCCGAGCGAGGACCTGCAGGTGCTCGGGTACTGGGAGTGGCTCGACGGCCTCGAGCGGGGCCTCGCCGCGCACCACGCCGGGATGCTGCCGGCGTTCAAGGAGGTCGTCGAGGAGCTGTTCGTCCGCGGCCTGGTCAAGGCCGTGTTCGCCACGGAGACCCTGGCGCTCGGCATCAACATGCCGGCCCGGTGCGTGGTCCTGGAGCGGCTCGTCAAGTACAACGGCGAGGCGCACGTCGACCTGACCCCGGGGGAGTACACGCAGCTCACCGGCCGCGCCGGGCGCCGCGGCATCGACGTGGAGGGCCACGCGGTCGTGGTCTGGGCGCCGGAGCTCGACCCGCGGCACGTCGCCGGGCTCGCCTCCACCCGGACGTACCCGCTGAGGTCGAGCTTCCGGCCGTCGTACAACATGGCGGTGAACCTCGTCGCCAGCGTCGGCATCTCCGCCGCCCGGGAGCTGCTGGAGAGTTCGTTCGCCCAGTTCCAGGCGGACCGCTCGGTGGTCGGGCTGGCCCGGCAGGTGCAGCGCAACGTCGACACGATCGCCACGTACGGCGCGGAGACCACCTGCCACCTCGGCGACTTCGACGAGTACTTCGACTTCCGGGTGCGCATCGCCGAGCGGGAGCGGACCATCGCCCGGCAGGGCGCCCAGCAGCGCCGTGCCGCGGCCCTGGAGTCCATCGAGCGGCTGCGCCCCGGCGACGTCATCCGGGTCCCCACCGGCCGCCGCGCCGGCCTCGCCATCATCATCGACCCGGGCGTCGGCGGCCGCGGCTTCAGCGAGCCCCGCCCGCTCGTGCTCACCGAGGACCGCTGGGCCGGGCGGATCTCCGGCGCCGACTTCACCGCCGCCGTCGAGCCGCTCGGGCGGGTCCGGGTCCCCAAGCAGTTCAACTACCGCTCCGCGCAGGACCGCCGGGACCTCGCCGCGCAGCTGCGCCGCCTGGAGATCGAGCCGGCCTCGCGGGGCCGCTCGCGCTCCCGGTCCCGGGACGTCACCGACGACCACGAGCTGGACCAGCTGCGCGCCGCGATGCGCCGCCACCCTTGCCACCAGTGCCCGGAGCGGGAGGAGCACGCCCGCTGGGCGGAGCGCCGCTGGCGCCTGGAGCGCGACACGGAGGCGCTGCGCGGCAAGGTCGCCAACCGCACCGGCTCCCTCGCCCGCACCTTCGACCGGGTCTGCGGGCTGCTCACCGACCGCGGGTACCTGTCGGCGGCCGGCACCGTCACCGACGCCGGCCGCACCCTCGCCCGGATCTGGTCCGAGACCGACCTGCTCGTCGCCGAGTGCCTGCGCCGCGGCGTGTGGGACAAGCTCGGCGCCGCCGACCTCGCCGCCGCCGCCAGCATCCTGGTCTACGAGGCCCGCCGCGAGTCCGACGACCGTGCCTCGATCCCGCGCGGCGAGGTGTCCGACGCCGTCGACGCCACCCTGCAGCTGTGGTCCGACCTGCGCGAGGACGAGGACTCGCGGGGCCTGCAGCTGACCCGGGAGCTCGACCTGGGTTTCGTGTGGCCGGTGTACCGGTGGGCCCGCGGCGAGTCGCTCACCAAGGTGCTCGGCAGCGTGCACGGCCTGGAGGGCGACATGCCGGCCGGTGACTTCGTGCGCTGGTCCCGGCAGGTCCTCGACCTGCTCGGTCAACTCGCCGACGCCCCGGGCGCCTCCGACGCGGTGCGCCGCACCGCCCGGCAGGCGATGGCGGCCATGACCCGCGGTGTGCTGGCGTACAGCGTCATGGCTTAGTCACGCAGCGAGTTTTCATCCAGATGGATTAGAAAAATTTGTTTGGATCCGCAATGATGCTTTCGCCGGGTGGACGGTTCCGGCGCGGAAGGAAGCATCGTGGGAGAGCTGCACCACTTCACGTACGGGCCGATCACCCCGATCTTCGCGTACGCGATGTCGTTCCTTGGTTCCCTTCTCGGCCTGGTGAGCACCGCCCGGGCCCGTGCCGCCACCGACACCCGCCGGCGGGCATGGCTGCTCGTCCTCGCGGCGTGGGCGATCGGCGGCACCGGCATCTGGGTCATGCACTTCATGGCCATGATCGGCTTCAGCGTCAGCGGCACCCCGCTGCGCTACGACGTGCCGCTGACCGTCGCCAGCTTCTTCATCGCGGTCATCACCGTCGGCATCGGCCTGTTCATCGTCGGCCTCGGCAAACCCTCCATGGCCAAGGTCCTCATCGGCGGCCCGATCACCGGTGTCTCCGTCGCCTTCATGCACTACACCGGCATGGCCGCGATGCAGATCAACGGCTCGTTCGAGTACAAGAGCACCCTCTTCTACGCCTCCTACGCGATCGCGGTCGTCGCCGCGACCGTCGCGCTGTGGTTCACCGTCGTCGTGCGCGGCATCCCCGCCACGATCGCCGCCGCCGCGGTCATGGGCCTCGCCGTCTGCGGCATGCACTACACCGGCATGTATGCGATGCACGTCAACATCACCACCGCCACCATCGGCGGCGTCCCCGGCGTCGACGTCAACTGGTTCCTCGCCCCGATCGTGCTCTTCGTCCTGGTCGTGGTCATCGCCCTGGCCAGCGCCGTGATGGCCGTCCCCTCGGAGCGCGAGCAGGCCGAGGCCGCCGCCGTCCACGACAAGATCGCCGCCGGCGAGGCCCTGCGCGCCGCCACCGCCGGCCCCGTCTTCGGCGGCGGCTCCAACACCACCCCCGCCGCCCCCGGCACCGGCCAGGCCTTCTCGGCCCGCGCCGCCAACGGCATCGCCGACGCCCGCCGCCAACGCGGCCGCTGACCCCGCCCGCTGACCCCGGTGGCTGACCCTGGCCGCGGCGGCTGGCCCCGCCCGCTGGTGCTCTGACCACGAACGTTCACGGTGCCGGTCAGGCCGCTGTTCGGGTGGCTGGTTGACCGGTCGGCGTTGGCGTTTGGATGCGGTGAACATGTGCGAGGGTCCGACGTGCGCTTCGATCGGGCCGGCCCAGGACGAGTACGCCGGGGTGAAGCACAGTTCGACCCGGTTCCGGGCCGATCACTGGCCGACCACTGGCAGATCGCGCCGCCGCAGGTCATGGCAGGTGGCCGGTTCGTCGCGGCCGGCTCGCTGGTGATCTTTCCAGGTTGATCGAGTGATCTTGCTTGGTTGATCGAAGTCGCGGCGTGGTCATTCAGACGGCCGGTACGCGACTTGGATCATCGCGGTGGTCCGGTTGGCGCGGTGGCGAGCACTGGATGCGGCACCTGTGAGGCTGCTCCGTGCCGGTCGCGCCGCCGCGGGTCACGGCAGGTGGCCGGTTCCGTCGCGGCCGGCTCGCTGGTGATCTTTCCCGGTTGATCGAGTGATCTTGCTTGGTTGATCGAAGTCGCGGCGTGGTCGTCCGGGCGGCCGGTACGCGACTTGGATCATCGCGGTGGTCTGGCCGGCGCGGTGGCGAGCACTGGATGCGGCACTCGTGTGGCTGTCGCGTGCCGGTCGCGCTGCCGCGGGTCACGGCAGGTGGCCGGTTCCGTCGCGGTCGGTGCTGGTGATCTTGCTTGGTTGATCGAAGTCGCGGCGTGGTCATTCAGACGGCCGGTACGCGACTTGGATCATCGCGGTGGTCCGGCCGGCGCGGCGGCGAGCACCGGATGCGGCACTCGTGTGGCTGTCACGTGCCGGTCGCGCTGCCGCGGGTCGCGGCGGGTGGCCGGTTCCGTCGCGGTCGGCTCGCTGGTGATCTTGCTTGGTTGATCGAAGTCGCGGCGTGGTCATTCAGACGGCCGGTACGCGACTTGGATCATCGCGGTGGTCCGGCCGGCGCGGCGGCGAGCACTGGATGCGGCACTCGTGAGGCTGTCACGTGCCGGTCGCGCCGCCGCGGGTCGCGGCGGGTGGCCGGTTCCGTCGCGGTCGGCTCGCTGGTGGTCTTGCTTGGTTGATCGAAGTCGCGGCGTGGTCGTCCGGGCGGCCGGTACGCGACTTGGATCACCACGGTGGTCCGGCTGGCGCGGCGGCGAGCGCTGGATGCGGCACTCGTGAGGCTGTCACGTGCCGGCGCGGGCAGTGCAAGCGGCAACGAGTATCGAGGGCGCTGGGGCGGGGAACCCCGGCTGGCTGAGGCCCGTCCCACCAGCGCGGAGGGAGCCCCTCGCCGCACCCGTGCGGCGAGGAACCGCAACACCATCAACCCGGTGAACAGCACTCATGTGCAGCGACCCCCTCGCGAGGTCCGCCACTCCCGCCGCCGGTCTTCTGCGGCGCAGGCCAGGGCGGATCCCGCGGCGCTTCGGGCCGAGGTGGCTGACCGCATGGGGTCGCTTCGGGGCCGCCGACTGGCTCCTGTTCGATGCGCGGGCTGCATTCCGCCGGCTGGCAGACGCAGCGGGCTGCCGCCGGGCCGATGCCGCTCGCTGCCGGGGTGCGCCCGTCGCCGGGCCCGACCGGCTGCCGCGGGCCGGGTCGCGTCCGCGCAGGTGCTTCTGCGGGCAGCTCGCGCAGGTGGTGAGCGTGACGGGGGAGGAGCCGCGCCACCGCCGGGGGCGTGATCGGCGGGGGGATGGAGATGAGATGTGAGAAGAGGTTCGGTGCTGGGTGATCTGATGGCGGATACTGGGGGAGTGACCGAGGCCAGGCACCGACCCAGGCGCACCGTCGGCGACTCGCTCGAGGACTTCGAGCGGGACCTGATCTCCAACCTCTATTACCAGCGGGGCACGACGATCGAGTCGGCGAGCGGGCCCGACGGGTACTACACGCTGGCGGTGACCGTGCGGGACCGGCTGGTGGACCGGTATGCGCGCACGGCGGCGGCGCACTACGCGGCCAATCCCAGGTTCGTCTACTACCTGTCGGCGGAGTACCTGCTGGGGCGGCAGCTGCGGCAGAACCTGCTGTACACCGACACGGAGCGCTGGGTCAGGCCGATCGCCGAGGATCTCGGGGTGTCGCTCGAAGGGCTCGAGGTGTACGACGTGGAGCCCGGCCTCGGCAACGGCGGGCTCGGCCGGCTGGCGGCGTGCCTGCTGGACTCGCTCGCCACGCTGGACATCCCCGCGGTCGGGTACGGCATCCGGTACGAGTTCGGCATCTTCAAGCAGACGTTCCGCGACGGCAGGCAGGTCGAGCGGCCCGACGACTGGACGTTCTACGGCAACCCGTGGGAGTTCCCGGCGCCCGACGACCGGCAGCTGGTCGGGTTCTACGGCACGACCCACCCGGACCCGAAGGACCCGGTCGGGCTGCGGCGGGTGTGGGTGCCGGCGGAGACGGTGCGGGGCGAGCCGAGCCACATGCTCGTGCCCGGGTACGGCACGCAGACGGTCAACATCATCCGGCTGTGGCAGGCGCGGGCCAGCCGGGAGTCGTTCGACCTGGGCAGGTTCGGCGTCGGGCAGTACGTGGAGGCCGTCGACGACATCGTGAGGGCCGAGAACATCAGCAAGGTGCTCTACCCCGACGACAGCACCGAGTCAGGCCGGGAACTGCGGCTCAAGCAGCAGTACTTCCTCGTGGCGTGCTCGCTGAGGGACATCATCCGGCGGTACCGGCTGCGCAACAGCGGCTGGGAGCACTTCGCGGACAAGGTGGTGGTCCAGCTCAACGACACGCACCCGGTCATGGCGGTCACCGAGCTGATGCGGCTGCTGGTCGACGAGCACGGGGTGGGCTGGGACGAGGCGTGGGGGATCACCCGGCGCACCTTCAACTACACCTGCCACACGCTGCTGCCGGAGGCGCTGGAGACGTGGCCGGTGCGGCTGCTGGAGCGGCTCCTGCCCCGGCACATGGAGATCATCTACGCGATCAACCACTTCTTCCTGGAGGAGGTGCGGGCGGCGTACCCGGGCGACACCGACATGCTGCGCCGCATGTCGATCATCCAGGAGGGTGACGAGCGGCGGGTCCGGATGGCGCACCTCGCGGTCGTCGGCAGCACCGCCGTCAACGGGGTCGCCGAGCTGCACACGAAGCTGCTCGCCGAGACGACGCTGCACGACTTCGCGGTGCTGTGGCCGGAGCGGTTCCACAACGTCACCAACGGTGTCACGCCGCGGCGGTTCCTGCGCATGGCCAACCCGCGGCTGTCGGAGCTGATCACCGGTGCGCTCGGCGACGAGGGGTGGCTGACGGACCTGGAGCGGCTGCACGGGCTCGGCCCGCACGCCGACGACCCCGAGTTCCGCGCCGCGTGGCGGGCCGTCAAGCGGCAGAACAAGGGCGTGCTCGCCGCCGCCGTCGAGCGCTCCACGGGCGTGCTGATCGACCCCGACGCGCTCGCCGACGTGATGATCAAGCGGTTCCACGAGTACAAGCGGCAACAGCTGAAACTGCTGCACGTGATCACCATGGTGAACCGGATCCGGGCCGACCCGCAGGCCAACTACGTGCCGCGGACGGTGCTGTTCGGCGGGAAGGCGGCTCCCGGGTACCACGCGATGAAGCAGCTCATCGAGCTGGTCAACGCGGTCGCCGGCGTGGTCAACACCGACCCGGTGCTCGCCCGGCACCTGCGGGTGGTGTTCCCGCCGGACTACAACGTGACGAAGGCGCAGTTCGTCATCCCGGCCGCGGACCTGTCCGAGCAGATCTCCCTCGCCGGCAAGGAGGCGTCGGGGACGGGCAACATGAAGCTGGCCCTCAACGGCGCCCTCACCATCGGCACCCTCGACGGCGCCAACATCGAGATCCGTGACCGGGTCGGCGCCGACAACTTCTTCCTGTTCGGCATGGACGCGCAGGAAGCGGCCGACCTGCAGCGGTCCGGGTACTCGCCGCGCGCGTACTACGAGGCCGACTTCGAGTTGCGCCTCGCCATCGACACGATCGCCTCGGGCGCGTTCGCGAAGGGCGACCGCAGCGTCTTCGCCCCGATCGTGGACGCCATGCTGCACCGCGACGAGTACATGGCGCTGGCCGACTACCGCGCGTACGTCGACTGCCAGGACACGGTCGCCCAGACGTGGCTGGACCCCGAGCGCTGGAGCAGGATGTCGATCCTGAACACGGCCCGGTGCGGGTTCTTCTCCTCCGACCGCACGGTGCGGGAGTACTGCGAGCAGATCTGGAAGGTCGACCCGGTGCGCGTCAGCCCGTAGCGCGGTGGCTGCTGCGGGCGGCTAGATCTTGGGCGGGCGGTTCTCGTACGGCGTCGACAGCACCACCGTCGTGCGGGTCGTCACGTTGGCCGCGGAGCGGATCTCCTGCAGCAGCCGCTCCAGCGCCAGCGGGCTCTCCACCCGTACGAGCAGCATGTAGAAGTCCTCACCCGCGACGGAGTAGCACGACTCGATCTGCGGCAGCTTCGCCAGCCGGTCGGGCGCGTCGTCGGGCTGTGACGGATCGAGCGGGCGGATCGCCACGAACGCCGTCAGCGGCAGGCCGATCGCGTCATGGTCGAGCCGCGCGGCGTAGCCGTTGATGACGCCGCGCTGCTCGAGGCGGCGCACCCGCTGGTGCACCGCCGACACCGACAGCCCGACCCGCTCGGCGAGGTCGGTGTAGGACAGGCGGCCGTCCACGGCCAGTGCCGCGACGATCGCGCGATCGGTCTCTTCCACGGCACGAACCCTAACCCGTACGGTGATCGCGACGCAGGCTCGATTCTCAGAGCGACCGCGCGATCACGAGGCGTTGGATCTGGTTGGTGCCCTCGAAGATCTGCAGCACCTTCGCCTCGCGCATGTACCGCTCGACGGGGTGGTCGGAGACGTAGCCGGCGCCGCCGAGGACCTGCACGGCATCGGTGGTGACGCGCATCGCGGTGTCGGTGCAGAACAGCTTCGCCTTCGCGGCCTCGGCACCGTGCGGGCGGCCGGCGTCGCGCAGCCGGGCCGCGGCCAGGTACAGGGCCCGGGCGGCGGCGATCTGGGTGGCCATGTCGGCGAGCATGAACCCGACGCCCTGGAACTCCATGATCGGCCGGCCGAACTGCTCGCGGTCCTTCGCGTACGCCACCGCGTAGTCCAGCGCGGCCTGGGCGAGGCCGACCGCGCAGGCGGCGATGCCGAGGCGGCCGCCGTCCAGGGCGCTCATCGCGATGCGGAAGCCACCGCCGGGCTCGCCGAGGAGCCGGTCGGCGGGCACGTGCGCGCCGTCCAGGACGACCTGCGCGACGGTGGAGGAGCGCAGCCCCATGGTCTTCTCCGGCGCCTGCGGCAGCAGCCCCGGGGTGCCGGCGTCCACCAGCAGGCACGAGATGCCTTCCGGGGTGCGGCAGAAGACGTTGTAGAAGTCGGCCTTGCCGGCGTGGGTGATCCAGGCCTTGGTGCCGCGGACCGTGTACCCGTCCGCGTCGGGCTCGGCCCTGGTCTTGAGCGCGGCGGCGTCGGAACCGCTGTGCGGCTCGGACAGGCAGTACGCGCCGAGCAGCTCGCCGCCGAGCATGTCGGGCAGGTGCCGCTTGCGCTGCGTCTCGGAGCCGAACGCGGCGGTCGGGTAGCACGCGAGGCTGTGCACCGAGACACCCTCGGCGACGGCGAGCCAGCGGGCCGCGAGCTCCTCGAGGACCTGCAGGTACACCTCGTACGGCTGGCCGCCACCGCCGTGCTCGACGTCGAAGGGCAGGCCGAGCAGCCCGGCCCGGCCGAGCAGGCGGAACAGCTCGCGGGGGAACTGGGCGCGGGCCTCGAACTCGTCGACGCGCGGGGCCAGCTCGCCGTCGGCGATCTCGCGGACCAGGCCGATGAGGTCCGCGGCCTCCTCGGTCGGCAGCACCCGCTCGACGACGCTGCGCGCCGGGCCGCTGATCACAGGATCACCAGCTCGGTCGGCAGGGTGTTGAGCCGGTCGGCGCCGTCGGCCGTGCACACGACGATGTCCTCGATACGGGCGCCGTGCCGGCCGGCGAGGTAGATGCCGGGCTCGATGGAGAACGCCATGCCCGGCTCCAGCGGGATGTCGTTGCCGGCGACGATGTACGGCTCCTCGTGCCCGTCCAGGCCGATGCCGTGCCCGGTGCGGTGCAGGAACGCGTCGCCGTAGCCGGCCGCGGCGATGAGGTCGCGGGCGGCGGCGTCGACGGACGCGGCGGTGACGCCCGGGCGCACGGCGGCGACGGCGGCGCGCTGCGCCTCGAACAGCACCTGGTAGTAGGCGGCGAACTCGGCGGGCGGCTCGCCCACGCAGTAGGTGCGGGTGGCGTCGGAGCAGTACCCGTCGGGCATCCGGCCGCCGATGTCGACCACGACGGGCTCACCGGCGGCGATGACGCGGTCGGAGGTGCCGTGGTGGGGGCTGGCGCCGTTGGGCCCGGCGGCGACGATGGTGAACTCGACGGTGGCGTGCCCGGCGGCGCGGATCGCCGCGGCGATGTCGGCGGCGACCTCGTTCTCGGTGCGCCCGGCGCGCAGCCACCGGCCCATCTCGGCGTGGACGGTGTCGATGGCCTGCCCGGCGCGGCGCAGCGCCTCGACCTCGTCGGGTGACTTGCGCAGCCGCAGCCCGGCCAGGACGGCGCCGGCGAGACGCTGCTCGGCGCCGGGCAGCGCGTCGCGCAGGGCGAGCACCTGCTCGGCCCACATCCGGTTGCCCAGCCCGACGGCCTCGGGCTTACCGCCGAGCGCGGCGCTGACCAGCTCGTAGGGGTCGCTGCCGTCGACGTGGTCGACGATGCGCACGCCGCGGGGGTCGGCGGCCTCGGCCGCGGGCCGCTCCAGGCGGGGCACGATCAGGGTCGGCTCGCCGTCGGCGGGCAGCACGAGCAGCGTCAGCCGCTCCAGTGCGTGCGCGTCGTAGCCTGTGAGATACTGCAGGTCAGCGCTGGGCGGGATGAGCAGCGCGTCGAGCCCGGCCGCGGTGGCGGCGAGCTGAGCGGCACGGAGTCGCTGTTCCTTCTGGGGCACGCATGCAAGCTTAACGTTCGTTCGGGTTCCGGGTCGACCGCGCCCGTGCGGGGTCGATACCAACGGATAGGTGCCAGCGAGCGGGCCGTGGGCGTAGTCTGCAGGCGAAGCTCGAGGACAAGGCCAGGACCGAGCTGTAGCCGAATCGAGATGAGCAGCGCATCTCATGAGTCACCGCAGCGCTCGCGCGCCCGGCGACCGGTTCACCGAGCCGTTCGTCCATGAGGCGTTGCTATATCACGACCAGGCGAGCTACCTCGACGGCACGATGAAGTTCATCTACGACGGCGTCGCCCTCAGCGAGCCCGTCGCCGTCGCCGTGCCGCCGGCCAACGTGCGGCTGATCCAGGAGCGCCTCGGCGTGTTCGCCGAGGTCGTCACGTTCCACGACATCACCGAGGCCGGCCGCAACCCGGGCCGGATCATCCCGTGGCTGCTGTCGAAGTTCATGGACGAGCACGCCGGCCGCCGGGTCCGCGTCGTCGGCGAGCCGATCTGGCGCGACCGCTCCGACGACGAGTACCCGGCCTGCGTCCAGCACGAGGCGATGGTCAACGTGGCGTTCGCCGGCCGGGACGCGTCGATCCTGTGCCCGTACGACACCGGCCGCCTGCACCCGCACATGCTCAAGGACTCCTACGCGACCCACCCGGTCATGATCGACGCGGGCAACCGGTTCCCGAGCGACGGCTACGACCCGTACGGCATCACCGACGCCTACAACGTGCCGCTGTCCGAGCCGCCGCTGGGCGCGACGACGCTGCGCTTCGAGGTCGGCGACCTGGTCAAGGTCCGCCGGGCCGTCGCCGGGATCGGCCTCGAGGCGGACCTGCCGCCGGACCGCATCAGCGATCTGCAGAGCGCCGTCAACGAGCTGGCCACCAACAGCGTCATGCACGCCGGCGGCTCCGGCACGCTGCGCACCTGGCACGACGACGTGCGCGTGGTGTGCGAGGTCCGCGACTTCGGCCACGTCACCGACGTGATGGCCGGCCGGCTGCGCCCCGCCGACGGCGGCGGCCGCGGGCTCGTCATGGTGCACTTCCTCGCCGACCTGGTGCAGCGGCACACCAGCCAGACCGGCACCACAACCCGCGTACACGTGCTGCGGTAGCGGACCTTCCCGGGGCGTCGCTTCGCTCCCGGCGCGGTTCATGGCAGGCTGGCCGGGTGGCCCGTCCCCTGCTGCTCGTCGACTCCGCCAGCCTCTACTTCCGCGCCTTCTTCGGCGTGCCCGAGAAGGCGGCCCTCGCCCCCGACGGCACCCCCGTCAACGCGGTGCGCGGCTTCCTCGACATGCTGACGACCCTGATCCGGGGCCGCCGGCCCGATCGCCTCGTGTGCGCCCTCGACGAGAGCTGGCGCCCGGCGTGGCGGGTGGCGCTGCTGCCGTCGTACAAGGCGCACCGGCTCACCCCCGCCGGCGGCGAGGAGGTGCCCGACGCCCTGTCCGTCCAGGTCCCGATCATCCTGGAGTTCCTCGCCGCGCTCGGCATCACCGCCGTCGGCGCCGCAGACTACGAGGCCGACGACGTCATCGGCACCCTCGCCACCCGCGAGCCCGGCCCGGTCGAGGTGGCCACCGGCGACCGCGACCTGTTCCAGCTCATCGACGACGCCCGCGGCGTCACCGTGCTGTACTGCGGCCGCGGCGTCGCCAAGCTGGAGGTCCTCGACGACGCCGCGCTGCGCGCCAAGTACGGCGTGCCCGCCGCCGGTTACGCCGACCTCGCGGCGCTGCGCGGCGACCCGTCCGACGGCCTGCCGGGCGTCGCCGGCGTCGGGGAGAAGACCGCCGCGCGGCTCGTCGAGCGGTACGGCGGCCTCGACGGCATCCTCGCCGCCCTCGACGACCCCGCGTCCGGCTTCGCCCCGGGCCTGCGCGTGAAGATCGCCGCCGGGCGCGAGTACCTGACCGCCGCCCGCGACGTGGTCGCCGTGGCCCGCACCATCCCGCTCGGCGAGCTGGAGACCAAGCTGCCGACCGCGCCGGCCGACCCGGACGCGCTGCTCGCCCTCGCCGAACGCTGGGGCCTGGCGGGCGCCACGAAACGCATCGTCGACGCCCTCGCGGCCGGGTAGCGTTTCCGGCCGCTTTCGCTGGCCGGTCTTGCTGGCCGGTCTTGCTGGCCGGTCTTGCTGGCCGGTCTTGCTGGCCGGTCTTGCTGGCCGGTCCTGCTGGCCGGTCTTGCTGGCCGGTCCTGCCGGCCGGTCTTGCCGGCGCTTTTGCTGGCCGCTCTACCGGCCGCGGGCGCGGTTGATCGCCTCGCCGACGCCCGCGGTGTCCGACAGGTCCCGCAGCACCACGTGCGCCCCGGCGGCGCGTAGCTCGTCCGTGCTGTAGCGGCCCGTCGCCACCGCCACCACGCCGGCACCGGTCAGCAGCGCCGCCTCCACGTCCAGCGGGGTATCGCCCACCAGCACCGTCCTCCTGCCGTCGAAGTCGCACTGGTACCGCTGCCTCGCCGCCGACCTGGCGACCCCGACGAGGTTCGCGCGCACCGCGTGGCTCCAGCCGTACGCGCCGGCGTCCAGGTCCAGGTGCTCGACGAGGCCGAACGGGCCGAGCTTCACCTCGGCGATGCGCCGCAGGTTGCCGGTCAGCACCGACTGCACCCCGGCCACGGTGCGCAACGCGTCCAGGGCGCCCGGCAGTGCCCGCCCGCGGACCGGCAGCAGGTGCGCCAGCTCCTCGAACGCCGCCTCCGCCGCGACCCGCAGCGCCTCCAGGTCCGCCTCGCCGGCCGGGGCGCGGTTGAGCCGCAGCACGTCCTGCGCGATCGCCCGGTCGGTGCGCCCCGCCATCGGCGGCTGATGGGTCACCGGCCGCCCGTGCCGGCGCAGGAACGCCAGATCGTACGCCTCACGACCGAGCCCATCGACGTCGACGAGTGTATGGTCAACATCCCAGAGCACCAGAACCTCGTCCACGGGACGCACTGTAGCGAAGCAGGGCAGAATGATGCGGATGGGCGACATCGTGGTGGTGCGGCACGGCCAGACCGAGTGGAGCGCCACCGGGCGGCACACGTCGGTGACCGACCTCGACCTCACCCCCGAAGGTGAGGACCGCGCCCGCGCGCTGAGCCGCGCGTTCGTCACGGCGGCGTTCGTCGCCGTCGTCAGCAGCCCCCGCCGTCGCGCCCAGCGCACCGCTGAGCTCGCCGGCCTCACCGTCACCACCGTCGACGCCGACGTCGTGGAGTGGGACTACGGCGCGTACGAGGGCCGCACCACCGCCGAGATCCGCGCCGAGCGGCCCGGCTGGGACCTGTGGAGCGACGGCTGCCCCGGCGGCGAAACCCCGCAGCACGTCACCGACCGCCTCGACCGGTTCCTGTCCCGCCTCGCCCCGATGCTCGTGCTCGGCGACGTCGCCGTCGTCGGCCACGGCCACGCGTCGCGCGCCCTCGCCGCCCGCTGGCTCGGCGAGCCGGTCACCTTCGGCGCGCGGCTCAGCCTCGACACCGCCACCCTGTCGGTCCTCGGCCACGAGCACGACCGCCCGTCGATCCGCACCTGGAACTCGCCGGTCCACTGACCGAATTCGCTCCCCGCAAACATTCGATAAATAGGGTTGTCGCCGTGGCGGCGGCGGCCTATCGTATTCATCAACACCGGATGAAACACGAAGCGACAGGAGACAGGCCATGAATCGGCTCCCCTCGAACGCACCGCAGCGGCAGTGTCCGCTCGGCGGCGGGGAAGCCGTGCTCGAGGGCGGTCTCCGAGGCTATCGCGGACGTCGCCAGGAGCGACTTTCGAAGCACCAGGGCAGGTGGAGCGGCTAGCATCCCGCTGGCACGGCACCCCGCCGCCCTTCCCGGACCGGGAATCGGGCGGTTTTTCTTTGCCCCCTTTCCCGCGATGAATGCTGTTCTTTGAAAACTCCACAGTGGATGACGCACGTCTATATAAAAGTGCAATTGAAGCGCCCGTGAGGCTGAGGAAGGTAGACCACTGGACTCTCAATCCGGAAGACCGGGTTCAACCCCCGGACGGGCGACGCAGCTCTGGTGAACTCGGCGGACACGCCGGTCCTCCGAACCGGAGAAACGGGTTCGATGCCCGTGAGCTGTTCGGCACAGCACAGCAGTTCGGCGCCGGGAAGGGACGGCGAGGGGGACAGTCCCTTCCGGCGCACCACGCGGTTGTAGCTCAGTCAGGTCAGAGCGTCGCCTTGCCATGGCGAAGGTCCCGGGTTCGAATCCCGGTTGCCGCTCAGTTTCTCAGGCCGGGCGGGCCATCACCCCGCCCGGCGCCTTGCAGGCTGGTGTAATCCGGCAACACACCCGGCTCTGGACCGGGCTCTGGGGGTTCGAGTCCTCCGCCTGCAGCGCACGCCCCGGCAGGGGCGCCACGCCCTCGTGGTCCAAAGGTAGAGGCACGGCGTTGAGGTCGTCGTAGTTGCGCGTTCGAATCGCGTCGAGGGCACGCACAGCACCACACGTCTTCGTAGCTCAGTGGAGAGAGCGCCAGGTTGCGGACCTGGAGGCCGCTGGTTCGAGTCCAGCCGAGGACACGCACGTACCACGTGCCGCTAGCTCAACGGGTAGAGCTGCTGACTCTTCATCAGCGTGTTCGGAGTTCGAGTCCCCGGCGGCGCACAGCGAGGTGGAGGAGTTCGGTCGTCCTCACCGGTCTCATACGCCGGAGCATCGTGGGTTCGAATCCCACCCTCGCAACTTCCTGTACAGCACGACACGGCGCGGTGGACGAATTGGGAGAGTCGCCCGGCTTTCACCCGGGACACTGTGCGGGTTCGAGGCCCGTCCGCGCTGCTCAGTACCGATCCGGCGGCGCAGGCGGCAGGGCACACGGCTGTTAACCGTTCAGGTCCCGGTTCGAATCCGGGCGCCGGAGCAACACCACATCACGCGGGTGCGCCGACGTGGGAGAGTCGGGCTTGGCTGTAACCCAGGTGCCATCGCGCTCAGGGGGTTCGAATCCCTCCACCCGCACGCACGCAACGCCTTCGTAGCTCAGTGGAGCAGAGCACCAGGTTCCGATCCTGAAGGTCGCTGGTTCGAGTCCAGCCGGGGGCACGCACGAGGCACGGTCGAATGCCCGAGGGGCCAGGGGGCCGCCTGCAAAGCGGTACACGCCGGTTCGAATCCGGCTTCGGCCTCGATCAGACGTACGTCATCCACTGTGGAGCGGGGAGTCCCGGGCCGGTGTCAACGGCCATGTGGAAGTAGCCACTGGTGGCCAGTGAATGTCCCCACCTCTGGCCATGTCAGGGCACGCTCGTGTCGCTGTCCTTTCGGTCGTTGAGGGCGTGGGTCAGGGCGTGGGCGCCGAAGGCGATGGCGTCCAGGAGCGCGCCTGGCCCGGTGGTGGGGTGCCAGCCCTGGGCTTGTGCGTAGGCGCGCAGGTCCTGTCGTAGTCCTGGGCTGGCGTAGCGTCGGAAGAACTCGTCAAGGCGTTCCAGCGAGTCGATGGTTGATCGGATCAGCGTCTCGGGGACGGGGATTAGCTTGTCGGGCGGTGGGTGAGTGTTGTCGGGGGGTGCGTGGCCGGGGTCGTGTGGGCTGCGGGGGTTGGTCATGGTGTCCTTCTGCCGGTTCTGGTGCGGGCCTCGCGCATGCGGAACGACTCGCCTTCGGTGACCACGACGGTGGCGTGGTGCAGGAGCCGGTCCAGGAGGCTGGTGGCGGTGACGTGTTCGGGTAGGAATCGTCCCCATTGTTCGAACGGCCAGTGGGAGGCGATGCCGAGGGCGCGGCGTTCGTAGGCGGCGGCGACGAACCGGAACAGCAGTTGGGTGCCGGTGTCGTCCAGCGGCGCGAACCCGATCTCGTCGATGAGGACGAGTTCGTGTCGGAGCAGGGTGTCGATGACCCGGCCGACGGAGTTGTCGGCCACGCCGCGGTAGAGCTGTTCGACGAGTTCGGCGGCGGTGAGGTAGCGGACCTTGTGCCCGGCGGCGACGGCGGCGTGGCCGAGCGCGACGAGGAGGTGGCTTTTGCCGGTCCCGGCTGGTCCGACCAGGCAGAGGTTCTCCGCCTTGGGGATCCATTCCAGACTTGTGAGGTAGTCGAAGGTGGCCTGGGGCACCGAGGACGCGGTGACCTTGAACTCCTCCAGGGATTTGGTGACGGGGAACCCGGCGCCGCGTAGCCGGGTGCGCAGGTTGGACTCGTCGCGGGAGGCGCATTCGGCCTCGATGAGGGTGCGCAGGACTTCCTCGGGTGTCCAGCGCTGGACCTTGGCGGTGTGCAGCACCTCGGGTGCCAGGCGCCGTATGGTGCCGAGTTTGAGCCGGCGCAGCCCGTCGGCCAGGTCGGCCGGCAGCGCCGGCACTGCCGGCAGCGGGGTGGGTGGGGCGACGGTGCCGGCGCGGGGCATCACGCCACCTCCCGCAGCGTGTCGGTGCGGTAGGCGTCCAGCGACCGGGTCGGCACCGCGGGCAGCGCGACGTCCAGGGTGGACCCGGGCCGGGTCGGGGTCGGCGCGGCCGGGCCGGCGGCCAGGATCGAGCGCACGTCATCGGCGGTGAACCGGCGGAAGGTCACCGCCCGGCGCAACGCCGCGTTCAGCGCGTCAGGGCCGTGCGCCTCGCGCAGCGCGGCGATCGCCGCGAGGTGCGACGGCAGCCGGTGGGTGCCGGCCGCGGCCGCCGCGCGCAGGAACGCCACCGCGTCCTCGCCCAGGGCCAGGAACTGCTGCTCGGCCTTGGTACGTGGCCGCACCGAGCGCGCCGGCGCCTGCTGCGGCCTGTCGTAGTGTTCGTCCAGCACCGACGATGAGCCGGGCGGGACGAGCCGGTGCTCGGCGACCAGGCCGCCCTGGTGCCAGATCTGGACGCGGTCATCCGCCGTGCTCACCTCGACGTGGGCACCGCGCAGCGGGTGCGGCACGCTGTAGCGGGCCGAGCCGATCCGCACCGTGGACAGCTTGTCCACCTTGCGCGCCACCCCGAGCCGCATCGTGGCTCGCAGCGACGGCAGCACCCGCAGCACCTTGCGTTCCTCGACCAGCCGCAGCTGCGGCACGGCGGCGATCTGCGAGTGCGTCGCGGCGTTGACCTCGGCGCACCACACCACGGCGGCTGTGTTGGCGGCGGCCAGGTCACCGGCGAAGTCGTCGGCCGGCACGACCAGGTCCGACTTCGCGTAGCGCACGAGTGCCTCCACCGCACCCTTCGACTCGGGGTCGGCCGCCTCGCAGAAATCGGGCCGGAACCCGTAGTGCGTCGCGAACCGCACATAGCCGGCGGTCGGCACCACGACGTTGGCGACCACACCACCCTTCAGACAGCCCATCCGGTCCGCGAGAACCACGGCCGGCACCCCACCCGCGGCCTCGAAACACTCAGCGAGGAGCCGCAGCGTCGTGTCCAGGGTCTCGTCGCGGGTGAACCGCACGAACCGCCACCGCGACCAGGCCAGCACCGCGGTGAACAACTTCATCCCCGTGTTCGGGCCGCCGGTGACCGTGCCGTAATCGATCAGCAGGTGCTGACCCGGCTCCGGCACCCACGGCCGGTAAACTCTACGATGCTTACGCCACAACACTTTCTGCACCGCAACCGCCCGCCGGAACGTGCGCGCCGACCCGGTATAGCCGGCCGCCCGCGCGACCGGCAGCAGCCGCTTCGCGGTGATCCGGCCATCCGTCGCCTTCACCTTCCCAAAGATCAGATCCGTGAACGGCTCCGCAAGCCCCGGCCGCGGCGCCCGACGCCGACCCGGCCGCTGACCCACCACCCGACGCTCCAACACACGCTTGACCGTCTTGTGCGTCGTACCGCACAAATCGGCCGCGGCACGCATGCTGCCCATCTCCTCGTACGCGTTGACGATGTCCAACTCTTCCCTCGCAGTCTTCAATAGAGGCAGTCCTTCGGGGCTCTTGCTGATCGGTTGGCTTCGCAACCCCGATTCCAGGCCCCGAAGGACCCTCACCGGCCGATCAACACGCCCCCTGCGAGGTGGGGACTTTCACTGGCCACAACCGGAGACTTTTCCATGGCCACGGACAGCCGGCGCCGCCCGGCTCGACGGCGGCGAAACTGTCGTACCCCTGTCGTAGCGTGTGCGGCATGGCTGACACGAACCTGACCATCGCCGGCGACGGTGATGTCGGCGCGTTCGTCGACGGGGTCGCCGACGAGCGGCGCCGCGCCGACGCCCGGCATCTTGTCACGCTGATGGGTGCCGTCACCGGGCAGCCCGCCGTCATGTGGGGCAGCGCCATCGTCGGCTTCGGGTCCCGGCACTACCGCTACGAGTCCGGCCGGGAGGGTGACATGCCGGCCGTCAGCTTCTCGCCGCGCAAGGCGCAGACGGTGCTGTATCTCGGCGGTGGCCTGGAGTTATACCAGGACCTGCTCGACCGGCTGGGGCCGCACACCGTCGGCAAGAGCTGCCTGTATCTCAAACGCGTCGGCGACGCCGACGACGCCGTGCTGCGCGAGATCGTCGGCCGCTCGTTTCGCATGACCTTGTGACAAGGGGTTCACCGGACATTCATACCCTGATATACGTCGATGCGTGACGTCACCCGTCACGGATCGACCCATCCAGGGAGGGCCAGTGAGAAAAAGCATCGCGGCGCTGATCGGCGCCGTGCTCGTCACGCCTGCGGCGGCGACCCCGGCGTTCGCGGCACCGAGCTTCGAGGTGTCGGGCAGCACGGTCAGCGCCACCGACCGGGCGCTGCGGCTGCACGCCGCCGACGCGAAGGTCGCCGGCGGTGACGCGTTCCAGGTCTACCGCACCGAGGTCGACACCACCGGCGCGGCCCACGTGCGTTACACCCGCACCTATCACGGCCTGCGCGTCTACGGCGGCGACGTCGTCGTGCACACCGACGCCAAGGGTGGCTACGCCGGCACCTCCAACAGCCTCGACGCGCCGCTGCAGCTCAGTGTCACTCCGTCGGTGCCGGCCGTCGCCGCGCAGCGCACCGCGAAGGCGGCGTTCGCCGGCAAGGTGACCGCCACCCGCACGCCGCAGCTCATGGTCGACGCCTCCAGCGGCACCGGCCGCCTGGCCTGGGAGAGCGTGGTGGAGGGCTGGGCGCCCGACGGGCAGACCCCGTCCGTGCTGCACGTCGTCACCGACGCGACGAGCAACGCCGTCCTCGGCTCCTGGGACGAGATCGAGACCGTGGCCGGCACCGGCAAGACCATCTACTCCGGCAACGTCACCATCGACACGACGCTCAGCAGCGGCACCTACCGCATGAGCGACCCGTCGCACGGCAACAACACCGCCTGCGACATGAACAACCGCACCTCCGGCACGTGCACCGTCTTCACCGACGCCGACAACGTGTGGGGCACCAACGCCAACAGCAACCGCCAGTCCGCCGGCGCGGACGCCTACTTCGGCGCGGCGAAGACGTTCGACTACTTCAAGAACGTCCACGGCCGCAACGGCATCTTCGGCAACGGCGCGGGCGTGCCGTCGCGGGTGCACTACGGCAACGCGTATGTCAACGCGTTCTGGGACGGCAGCCGTATGACCTACGGCGACGGCTCCGGCAACAGCCGGCCCCTGGTCTCCCTCGACGTGGCCGGCCACGAGATGAGCCACGGCGTCACCGAGAACATCGTCTCCGGCGGCCTCACCTACTCCGGCGAGTCCGGCGGTCTCAACGAGGCCACCAGCGACATCTTCGGCTCGATGGTCGAGTTCTACGCCAACACCTCCGCCGACCCGGGCGACTACCAGATCGGCGAGAAGATCAATATCCGGGGCAACGGGACGCCGCTGCGGTACATGTACAACCCGTCGCTGGACGGCTCCTCGCACAGCTGCTGGTCGAGCAGCACGAAGAACGTCGACGTGCACTACTCCTCGGGCGTGGCGAACCACTTCTTCTTCAACCTCGCCAACGGCACCGGCAGCACCGCCTACGGCACGTCGCCGGTCTGCGGCTCCGCGCCCGCCGTCGTCGGCATCGGCCGGTCGAAGGCGGAGCTGATCTGGTTCCGCGCCGTCAACCTGTACTTCACGTCCAACACCTCCTACGTCAACACCGCCAACCCGGGCAACACGGCCCGGGCGTACTCGCTGCGCGCGGCCGCCGACCTGTACGGCAACTGCTCCACCGAGTACAAGGCCGTCAAGGCCGCGTGGACCGCGGTCAACGTCGCCGGCAACGACGCCGCCTGCCCGTAGCGGCTTCGGGCCGCCCGCCCGCGTCGAGGCGCCGCCCGCCGGTCAGGTCGGGCGGCGCCTGCCGGTCGTGGCGGGCGGCGCCTGCCGGTCGTGGCGGGCAGCTCCTGGCGGTCGGTGTCGGGTCGCGCCTGCTGGTCGTGGCGGGGCGGGACGTGCCGGTCGGCTTTGACGACGTCGGTGGCGTGTGCTGGCGACGCCAGGCGGGATCTGTGAGTGAGCGCGGACGGCGGGGAGGGTTCGGTCACCTGGTGGTCGGGCCCTCCCCGTGTGCGCTGCCGGTCGTATGCACGCCCGGGGCAGTCGGCGCGCCGCTGGCTGGTTGCGTCGCTGGCTGGTTGCGCCGCCGGCCCGTTGTCGCGCCATGCTGGCCGAGTCGCCTGCCCGCCCGGCACCGCCAACGCACCAACCCCCGGATGCCCAGGGGTGCCCAGGAGAGCACCGGCAACGTTGCACGCTCTCGCACCTGGTTCACAGGCAAGAACACACTCATCGCAGCCTGAGCGAGTAGCGTGGCGGCACCCTGTGGCGGCTCGATGCTGTTTGCGCAAGGGGTGGGGAAGTTGGTGTGTCGGCCCCGATTTCGCCACCTGTTGTGGGAGGCGGAGGGCGCCGCTGGTGGCTGACGCTCGGCGGGAGCGTGCATCGTCGCGCGTGCTCGCTGGCAAGAAGTGCAAGATCCGCCACGGCGGGGGTGGCACAACCCGTGCTGAGGGTGTTGTGATGCTGGGCACCACGCCCAGGTCCGGCCACTATCGTCTGTGTGGCAGAATATCTGTATGACCGACTACGGACATGAGCTGCGCTTCGGGACGTTCCTGCCGGTGGAGGCCGCGACCGCCGGTGAGACGCTGCGGCTCGCCGTGCTCACCGAGGAGCTCGGCCTGGAGCTGACCAGCGTGCAGGATCATCCCTACCAGGCGCGGTTCCTCGACGCGTGGACGCTGCTGTCCGTGATCGCGGCGCAGACCAGCACCCTGACCGTGTTCCCCAACGTGGCCAACCTACCGCTGCGCCCGCCCGCCGTGCTCGCCCGGGCCGTGGCCAGCCTCGACGTCCTCACCGGTGGCCGGGTCGAGCTCGGCCTCGGCGCGGGCGCCTTCTGGGACGCGATCGCCGGCATGGGCGGCGACACCCGTACGCCCGGCGCGGCGATCGAAGCGCTGGAGGAAGCGGTACGGGTGATCCGCGCGCTCTGGAGCGACGAGCGCAGCGCCCGGCTCGACGGCACCCACTACCGGCTCCGCGGCGCCCACCCCGGCCCGCCGGCCGCGCACCCCATCGGCATCTGGATCGGCGGCGTCAAGCCCCGGATGCTCGGGCTCGTCGGCCGGGTCGCCGATGGGTGGTTGCCGAGCGCGCCGTACGTACCGCCGCCGCAACTCGACGAAGCGAACCGTCGTATCGACGTCGCAGCCGCCGGGGCGGGCCGCGACCCGCGGGACATCCGGCGGCTGTACAACGTGGTGCCCGGCCAGGCGCCGCTCGACGGGCCGCCGAAGCTGTGGGCGTCGCAGCTGGCGGACCTCGCGCTCGGCCAGGGGATGAGCACGTTCATCCTGATGGTCCCGAACGGCGGGGACGCCGAGCTGCGGCGGTTCGCCCTGGACGTGGTGCCGGAGGTGCGCGACCTGGTGGCCGCGGCGCGGGCCGGCACCGCCATGCCCGGCGCGCTGGAGGCCCCGGACGCCGCCATGCCCGGCGCGCAGGAAGCCCCGGACGCCGCCATGCCTGGCGCGCGAAAGGCGCCGGACGCCGTTTCGCAGGTCGTGGCCGTGGGCGCCGAGCCGCGGGCCGTGACGGTGTGGGACGAGTCGCAGCGCCCGACCGGTCCCGGGCCTGATCCGGACAAGCCGCTCACCGCCGCGCAGCGGGCGTCGGGCCAGCATCTCGTCGAGGTGCACAACCACCTGCGCCAGGAGCTGGAGCAACTGCGCGACCTCGTCGAACAGGTCGCCGCCGGGGCCGTGGACGTCGGCGACGCCCGCTCGATGATCAACACGATGACGATGCGGCAGAACAACTGGACGCTGGGGACGTACTGCGAGAGCTACTGCAGGGTCGTCACCACCCATCACACCATCGAGGACGTCAACCTGTTCCCCCGGCTGCGCGCCGCCGACCCGCGGCTCGTCCCGGTGGTCGACCGCCTCGAGGCCGAGCACCACGTCATCGCCGACGTCCTGGAACGCGTCGATGCCGCGCTCGTCGCCATGGTGTCGCGGCCCGACGGGATCACCGCCGTCCGCGAGGCCGTCGCCCTGCTCAGCGACACGCTGCTGTCCCACCTCGCGTACGAGGAGCGCGAGCTCGTCGAACCCCTCGGCCGCCTGCGCATCCTCTGACCCCGAAGGCCCAGAAGGCCCAGAAGGCCCAGAAGGCAGCGCCCGCCGGTGACCTGCGTCGAGCCGGACCCGAGGACGGCCGCCGTCCTCGCCGCGCGGCACCCCGGGCGTGCGGGTGCAGCCTGGCGCTGGCCCGGCGGGCGCGGGCGGCGTGACCGGGGGAGAATCGGCGGCATGTATGTCATCAAGGAGCGGTTCTTCGACGTCGGCGAGGACTTCGACATCGTCGACGACTCGGGCCGGGTGGTCCTGCACGTCGACGGCAAGGTGCTGAGCCTGCGCGACAAGCTGGTCATCGAGGACCCGCACGGTGCCGAGGTCGCGTCGGTGCACCGGCAGCTGATCGCGTTGCGGCCCGCGTACCAGATCGAAATCGGCGGCGAAAAGGCCGCGGAGGTGCGCAAGAAGCTGTTCACGCCGCTGCGCGAGAAGTTCACCATCGACGTGCCGGGCGACGACGACCTGACGATGACCGGTGACCTGTTCGACCACGAGTACACCGTGGAGCGCGACGGCCGGGAGGTCGCCTCGGTGTCGAAGCGGTGGCTGAGCATCCGCGACAGCTACGCGGTGCGCATCGCCGACTCCGAGAACCACGTGCTGATCCTCGCCGCGGTCCTGGCGCTGGAGCTCGCCGCCCAGCGGGAGAAGGACGAGGAGAAGAAGAAGGCCGAGCGGCAGGACGACTGACGCTCAGGTCGCCGGCGCGCGCCGCCGTCCGCAGGGAGGCCGCGGGTCCAGTGCCCGCCGCCGGCGGACCGGGGGCCGCGGACGGCAGGGATCGTTGTCAGGCCGGCGGCGCGGTCCAGCCACTCGGACAGCAGGGTGCGTTCGGCGTCGCTGAGGCCCGGCAGTTGTGGTGCGACGGCGCGGAACGCGACGGCGGCGGCTGAGCCCCGGCGGTGCGGCAGCGTTCGGCCGGAAAGGGACTCAGGACGGCGCAACGGCCGGGAAGCCGCCGGTGATGGCGGCCAGCGCCCCGCGGATCCGGCCGGCGACATCCGACGCGGGCGCGGCGGTGAGCGCGGCGTGGTGCACCACGCCGACGACCGCGAAGGCCAGGGCGTCGACGGCAACGCCGGCCGGGACCCGGCCGAGCCGCTGCTCGGCGGCGAGATAGGCGGCGGTCGCGCCCTCCAGGGCGGCGAGCCCGGCGGTGCCGGCGCCCAGGACCGCCTCCACGCGCGCGGCCAGGTCGGGGTGGCACGCGGTCAGCCGGGTCAGCACCTCCAGCGACCGCAGGGGCGTGGACAGCAGCGCGGAGCCGAGGTTGCCGGCGGGCGTGCCGGACCCGGCGCGCTCCGGCAAGCCCGCGACCGCGGTGGCGACCTGGAAGGCGCGGTCGACGGCGTATCCGGTGAGGAACGCGTCGAAGTCGGCGAAGTGCGCATAGAGCAGCCCCGTCGCGACGCCCGCCTCGCGGGTCACCGCCCGTCCGGTCAGCCGGGCCGGCCCGTGCGCCGCGACCACCCGCTCCAGGGCGGCGAACAGCTGCTGCCTGGGCTCGGAAATGGCGACTCCACGCGGCATGCCCGCAGTCTACCGCCGCTTGCCCCAGGTATGAACATCTGCTCATACTGCTTTGAGTAACTGTTCATTCTTTGCAGGACCCTGAGGTGGAGGTACGGCGATGCGGCGTGCGGTGATCGTCGGTGCGGGCGTGGCGGGGCTCGCCGCGGCGCTGCGGCTCGGCCGCGACGGGTGGGACACGGTCGTGGTCGAGCGCGCCCCGGCCCGGCGCCACGGCGGGTACATCGTGAACCTCCTCGGCCCCGGGTACGACGCCGCCGAGCGCCTCGGCCTGCTGCCCGCCCTCGCCGAGCGGGACCTCGGCCTGTTCACCACCGTGCTGACGCACGCCGACGGGCGGCCCAAGCTGACGGTGCCGGCCGAGGTCGCCGCCGCGGCCCTGGGCGGGCGGGCCGTGTCGGTGTTCCGCGGCGACCTGGAGTCGGTCCTGCACGACGCGGTCCGCGACCGCGCCGACCTGCGCTACGGCACCACCGTGCTCGACTCTGCCGGGGACTCTGCCGGGGACTCTGCCGGCGACGAGGTGGTGCTCAGCGACGGCACCACGGTCACCGCGGACCTGGTGGTCGGCGCCGACGGCCTGCACTCGGCGACCCGGGCGGCGGTGTTCGGCGACGGGCACCGGGTCGACCTGCCGTACGTGGTCGCGGCCTTCCCGCTCGCCCACGCGGCGCCGGAGCCCTCCGCCACCACGTTCATCGGCCGAGGGCGCACCGCGGCGCTGATCGACCTGGGTCCGAACCGGTCGTGCGCGTTCTTCGCGTACCGCTGCGAACATCCGCTCGAAGCGCTCGCCAAAGGGCCGGTCGACGCGCTCACCGCCGTTTTCGGGGACCTGGGCGGCGGTGTCCCCGACGCGCTGCGTCACCTCGGCCACGACCCCGCCGGCGCCTACTTCGACGCGGTCAGCCAGGTGGTCATGCCCCGGTGGAGCAGCGGCCGGACGGTGCTGCTCGGCGACGCCGCCTGGTGCGTCACGGTCTTCGCCGGGCACGGCGCGGGACTGGCCCTGGCGGGCGCGGACCGGCTCGGCGCCGCCCTGCGCGACCACGGTACGGACACCGCGGCGCTCGCGCAGTGGGAGGCGGACCTGCGCCCGGCCGTCGTGAGACGCCAGGCGCAGGCCCGTCGCGGCATGCTGCAGTACGCCCCGCCCACCAGGTTCCACGTCTGGCTGGGTGACCTCATGATCCGCGCGTTCACCCTGCCGGGTGTGCGTGGCCTGGTCCGCCGGGCGGCGGCCAGATCCTAGACGCGGACCGCGACCACGGTGTACGGCGTGGTCGGCGTCGGGGGCGTGGTGAAGCGGGCGTTGGGCAGGTAGAGCCGGTTGCCGAACTTCGCCACCGTGGTCGGCACGTCGAAGCGCGGGTCGGTCACCGTGCCGCGCAGCGTGCCGTCACGGCCGTCCTTGGCCAGCTTGACGGCGTTGAGCGTGTTGTCGCGGTTCTGCACCACGTACAGGGTGCGGTCCACGGTCAGCAGGCCGTCGCCGTTGACGAACACCAGGTCGCCGATGCGGTCGGTGACACCGGTGGCGGGGTCGACCCGGAACAGGAACCCGGTGCTGGACTGGACCGCGATGAGGGCCCGCCCGTCCGGGGTGAGGGTGATGCCGTTGAAGTTCAGGCCGTTGGGGTTGAGCACGAAGTCGCCGGACAGCGGCAGGGTCTGGAACGTCGCGGACAGCTCACCGTGCCGGCCGATCGGCACCTTGTAGATGACGGCCTTGTTGGAGTCGGTGAAGTACGCGGCCCGCGGGGTGAGCACGACGTCGTTGACGAACGTGGGGGCGGTGGCGAACTGGTAGGAGCGCAGCACGGCGCCGGTGCGCACGTCGATGACGCGGGCGTTGCCGGCGTTGCCGCCCGCGACGAAGAGCCAGCCGCGCTGGTCGGTCTTCATGCCCAGCGACTGGGTGCCGACCGCCGGGCTGATCACGGCGCCCTTGCCGGTGATGAGGTCGGCCCGGTAGATGCGGCCGTCGGCGCGGGAGCCGAAGTACGCGAACGGGCCCGGCCCGGTCGCGATCCCCTCGGGCTGGAAGCCGTCGGGCAGGCTCAGCGTGGCGGGCAGCGGGGTGGCCTGCGAAACGTTCGAAGCGTGCGCCGGTGCGGACACCAGCGCCGTCGCCAACGCGACGGTCAGGATGGCTGTGACGCGCAGGTATTTCGACATGTCATGGTGTACCCCGAATTCAGGCGTTTGCGTTCATGTGCCGGTCGATGCGTTGCACGGACTCCGGCGACGGGGCCAGGAACTGCAGCCCGAGCTCGGTGTGCTCGCCCTGCGCGACGCAGTGCACGACCTGGCAGTGCAGCCGCAGCGGCACCTGGTCGAGGGTGAGCTCGATGTCGACGGTGTCGCCGGAGCGCAGCGGCACGGTCCCCTCGGCCTGGCAGCGCATGCCGCCGCGGCTGAGATCCTGCAGCTCGGCGGGGACCACGTCGCGCCCGCCGCCGAGGCCGAGGCGCACCGGCCCGGTCGCGGCGATGCGTTCGGCGTGCCGGCGCTCCAGCTTCTCCGCCAGGGCCGACATCTGCTCGATGCGTTCCATCGCCCCGTTGACCTGCCGGTCCAGGACGCCCACGACGGCGTGCTGGTCGACGGCGACGGCCCGCAGCACGCCGGTCGCCTCGCCGATGCCGCCGACCCCGGCGACCATCGCGGCGATGGTGGCGGTCATGTCGGCGGCGTTGCGTTCCAGGGTGGTGAGGGTCGCGGCGATCTGCTCGGTCGACTGGGCGGTGGTGCCGGCCAGGTCCTTCACCTCGTTCGCCACGACGGTGAAGCCGCGGCCGGCCTCGCCGGCCCGGGCGGCCTCGATGGTGGCGTTGAGGGCGAGCAGCCGGGTCTGCGCGGCGATGCCGGCGATGAGCTGGGTGGTGCCGTCGACCTGGCGGAGGCTCTCGCCGAGGGCGGCGACGACCTGCTCGGCGCGCCGCGCCCGGTCCACGACCGACGCGGTGGCGTGGTCGGCCTCGGTGACGCGCTCGTCGATGGTGCGCGCGGCGTCGCGGACCACGTCGACCTGGGCGCGCACGTCGCGCAGCTCGCGGGAGATCTCGCCGACGGACTCGTCGACCACGCTCTGCGCGCGTTCCCGCAGCTGCTTCTGCGCCTCCCGCTGCTGCTCGAAGGAGGCGTGCAGCTGCTCCTCCCGTACCCGTTGCGCCTGGCGCAGCCCCGCGTCCTGCGCGGCGAGGCGGGACCGGGCCTTGCGCAGCGCCCGGCCGAGGTCGCCGAGCTCGTCGCGGCCGTCGGGCAGCTCCCGCTCGGCGAGGTCGCCGTCGGCGGTGGCGATGACCCCGGCGCAGGCGAGGTTCACGTCGTGGCGGGTGCGCCACCAGACGGCGGCGGCCAGCCACAGCGCGATGACCAGCCCGGTGGTGGTGGCGGTGAGGTTGAGCAGCCGGTCCCGGCGCAGGCGCTCCAGGCGGGCGCCGAGCAGCCGGTTCAGGGCCTCGACGGCCGGCCCGACGGCGGCGGCCACGGCGGGGGCGCCCGCGAACTGGGCGGGGCCGGGCGTGTCGAGGGTCTCGCTGAGCGTGGCGCCGAGGGCCGCCACGGCGTCGGCCGCGGGTCCGAGCGCGGTGAGCCGCCCGCCGAGGGCCGGGTCGGCGGTGTTGCGGGTGGCGGTGGCGACCGCCCCACGGATCGCGGCGGCGGTGGTCTCGAGGGTGCCGGCGAGGACCGCCTGGGCGGCGATGCGGTCGTCGAGCGGGCCGCCGGTGCCGGGTGCGGCCGCGCCGGTCGCCGCCAGCAGCGCCTCGGGCAGCTCCACGACGAGGATGTCCATGATGTAGAACGAGTCGAGGTCCGGGTCGAGGATGAGGTTCGACGTGTTGCCGGCCTCGGTGACGAGGGCCGCGATCGCGGCGGCGGTGGGCAGCGTGCCCTGCGCGGCGGCGACGGCGTTCATCACGGACGTCAGCGCGAGGTCCGGGTGGCGGGCGACGGCGGCCCGCAGCGGCCCCAGGTCCGGGGTCCGGCCGCCGGCCAGCTCGGCCATCGCGTCCAGCGCCGGGCGGACCACCGCGGTGCCGTCGACCTCGGCGCTGGTGAAGTCCACCTGCCCGTTCACGGATCCGGTGTACGCCCACGTGGCGCCGAGCCCGGGCAGCAGCAGCATGACGCAGAGCAGCGCGAGACGGGTGCTCGTGCGGACCCGGTCCGCGAGCCAGAGTGCCGGCACCAGCAGCGCCGGCCGTCCAGAGGCGGTCACCTTGGTCGCATCGGCGTTGCGGAGCGGTTCCTGAGGGTTCCGGGCGCCGGGCCCGAAACCCTCAGCGAACACGCAGTGATCTACAGGAAGGATCTACAGGAAGGATCTACAGGAAGGATCTACAGGAAGCGGTACGCCGTGCCGCCGCGCACCGGTGCGACCCGCACGCCGCTGCTGGGGTTGGCGGCCTCGACCACCTTGCCGCCGCCGATGTAGATGGCGACGTGCCCGGAGGTGTGGATGACGTCGCCGGGCATCCACTGCCCGGACGGCACCCGCCGGCCCTTGGCGGCGATCTGCTCGCTCTGGTGCGGCAGCTTGATGCCGACCCGCGCGTAGGCGGCCGAGACCAGGCCGCTGCAGTCGTACGTGTTGGGGCCGGAGGTGGCGTACACGTACCGCTTGCCGACCTGGGCGAGGGCGAAGGACACCACGGTGCCGGCCGCGCCCGACGGCGGCTTGACGGTGGTGGTGGACCCGCCGGAGCCGGTGCTCTTCTTCGGCGCGGGTTTCCTGGTGGTCGCCGGCTTGGCCGTCTCAGTGGTGACGGCGGCCGCGGGGCGGCTGTCGGCGTCCGGGACGTTCGGCGCGGTGCGGGTGGTGAGCCGCAGCGTCCGGTACGCCTTGTCGGCGCGCTCGTAGGCGGCCAGCTGTGCCTCCTGGTCGGCGATCGCGACCGCCGGGTCGAGGCTGAGCTCGTTCGGTGCCGGTTGGGCCGCGGCCGCGGATGGTCCGAGCCAGACGGCGGTGAGGGCGAGGGCGGTGGTACCGGCTGCGATGCGGTGCAGCGGCTGGCGTGCGTTCAGGATGACTCCACGGTCGGCCCGGTGCTCGCATGCGTGTCTCGGGGATGCGTGCCGCTGTGGAAGCCGGCCGGGCCCCGAAGTACCGGGCGGAAAAGGACGAAACGGTGCTCGGCCGCCATGAGGGCCGTCGGCGACGCTAACCACTCGCCCCTGCCGGACGTTGGCGGTCGTGAAATCATTCACAGCCACCATTGCCCATCTAGGTCCGTGTATCGCCGGAAATGTCTGGGCCGAACGGCTCACGCCCGCCAGCCGGTCGACCGACCGCTGCCGGCGACACCCCGCGCCTGACCGAATCGAGCGCTTATGCTGCATTCATGGGCATTCTGCGGGCGCTGCACGTCGCCGCTCCGCTGCTGCTGCTCGCCGCCTGCGCCGGCACGGCAACCGCGTTGCACCGCATCGAGCGGGCCTGGCCCCCGGGAGCCCGCTTAGCTTCCGCCGCGCCGGGCCGATGTCTGCAGTGTGTACAAGCGGGTGCGGCGCTGGGCGGGTGACCGCCGGATCGCCACGAAGATCGTCAGCGTGTCGCTCGTCGTCACCGCGATCTTCACCGCGTCCGGCGTCGTCGGCCTGCTCAACCTGCGCCGCCTCGTCGCGCAGCAGGACCGCGAGTACCGGGTCAACGTCGTGGCCCTCGCGCGGATGACCGCCGTGCGCTCCGCCGTCGGCTTGCAGCAGGAGTCGGTGCTGTCCTACATCCTGTGCACGCTCACCTGAACGCGTCGGCCGGATCCGCGTAGGCCATCATCAGCACGACCCGGCCGTCCTCGACGGTGAACACGTCGGCGACCGTCGCTTCGGCGTGGCTGCCGTCGCGCAGCACCCCCCACACGTGGTGCACCACCACGATCTGCTCGCCGCGGCGGTGCGCGACCGGCTCCGAGTGCAGCTGCGCCCAGCGCTCGTAGGAGGCGCGCAGGTACGCCGCGACCGCCGCCGGGCCGCGGTGGTGCCCGCCGCCGGGGAACTCCTCCGGCTCCACCCAGTCCACGTCCGGCGCCAGGTCCCGCACCGCGGCGTCGATGTCGCCGCGCGCGAACGCGGCGTAGGCGCGCAGCACCAGGGCCGTGTCCGGGTCCAGCTCCTCCGCGGTGTAGGAGCCGCCGGCCGAGCTGTGCCGGGGCGCCGGGCGGTCCCGCTCCCGGGAGTACCGCCGCTGCTGGCTGCCGGGCCCGGTCCGCGCCGTCACCGGCAGCGCCACCAGGTGCACCCCCTCGGGGACGGCGAGCCGGCCGGAGCCCCACCGCACCCACACCGCGACGCGGCCCGCCCCGGCCTCCGCGGCGAGCTTGTCCACGGTGCGCCGCCGGTCGCCGTGGTCGACCTCGACCACCACCGGCGGCCCGTCCGGCCGGGCGAACGCGACGTCGACGACGGAGTGCTGCCGGTCGTACGGCGGCGGCAGGCGCACGACGCTCGCCGCCCGCCGGTAGCTGCGCCACCCCCGCGCCTCACCCCACCCCACGACCGCCTCGACGATGAGCGCGGTGACCTCCTCCGCGCCGCGGTCGGTGAACGTGATCGGCTGCAGCGCCTCGGCGAGATCCGCGACGATGTCCATGCCGAAACGCTACAAGGCAGACGCCGCGGGCCGCCGCGACGTTGCAAGCACGGCAGATGGGATTTGTCATCTTGAATCGGTCATGGCGTGTCGTTAGCGTCCGGAGCATGACGAACAAGCTCACCCGCCGCGCCGCCATCGCGCTCGGCGCCGGTGCCGCCGCCGTCCCCGTCGTCGGAGCCGCCGCCGCGACGCCCGCCGCCGCGGCGCCGGCCGCCGAACACTCGCTGCCGCCCGCCGAACGGATCCGCCGCGTCTACGAGCGGCAGAAGGCCAGGGCCGGCGGCACCTGGCACTCCCACATCGCCCTGGTCGACGCCGCCGGGGTGCCGCAGCCGGTGGTCCAGGACGACGCCGACCACGTCACCAAGGGCTACAGCGTGCAGAAGCTCGCCGTCGCCACCGCCGTCATGGACAAGGTCGACCGCGGCGAGCTGTCCCTCGGCCAGAAGCTCGACCTGCGGGCCGACATCATCCTCGGCGGCACCGGCATCTACTTCCTGCACACCGTGTGGGGCGACGAGATCACCGTCGCCAACTTCCTCACCGCGATGCTGCTGGTGTCGGACAACACCGCGGTGCGCATGTGCGGCCGGGTCGTGCCCGCCCTGGAGATCAACGAGATCCTCGCCGCGAAGGGGTTCGTGCACACCAGGGTCGAGCCGGTCGCCAACCCCAACCGGTTCTTCCTCGGCGACACCACCCCGCGGGAGATCCACGACCTGCTGTGGCGGCTGGCCACCAAGACCCTGCTGAGCCCGGCGTCGTGCGACTTCCTGCTCGGCATCCTGCGCTGGATCAACGGCTACCACGACGGCATCCGCCGCAACATGTCCTCCGAGGAGCGCAGCCGGGTCGCGTCGAAGTACGGCCAGGACTTCAACACCCTCGGCGCGTCCCGCCACGAGGCCGGCGTCATGTTCGGCGCCGACGGCGCCCCGGCCCTGGTCTACGGGCTGTTCGCCGAGGGCCTCGGCGACCTGGACAACTACGGCGCGACCCACCCCGCGGTCGAGGCGCACGCCGTGCTGGGCCGGACCATGTTCGACGTCGTCAGCCGGACCACGGTGCCCGCCGTCAAGGCGAAGCAGTCCCTGCGGCCCTTCACCGCGGTCGACGGGGGCTGATCCGCGCCAGGACCGCGTCGAGGAGCCGGTCCGGCGCCTCGTCGGGGATCCAGTGGCTGACCCCCTCCAGGGTCACGAACCGGTAGTCTCCGGTCACCTCGGCCGCGCACCTGCGGGCGGCGTGGCCGGAGATCGCCACGTCCCGGTCGCTCCACACGAAGGTCGTCGGCACCGTCACCGGCCCGAGGCCCTCGAGGTCGTGACCGGAGATCATCCGGTACCAGTTGAGGGCGCCCGTCAGGAAGTCCGGCGGCAGCGTCGGGTTGCCGTTCGCGATCCGCCGCAGCAGCGCCCCGCCGCGGGCGGACAGCACCTTCTCCGGCAGCCACGGGGTGCGGAAGAACAGCATGTACGCCGACCGGGCCGCCTGCGCGAGGTCCTTCCTGACCGAGGCCGCGTAAGCGAGGGGGTGCGGCACGGACACGGCGGTCAGCGTGCGGACCCGGTCCGGGTGGCGGGCCGCGACGTGCCACGCCACCACGGCGCCCCAGTCGTGCCCGACGACGTGCGCGTCCGGCAGGCCCAGCGCGTCGAGGACGGCGACGGCGTCGGCGACGATCTCGGCCATCCGGTAGCTTTCCCGGCCTGCCGGCCGGGCACCGGGGGAGTAGCCGCGCTGGTCCAGGGCGAACGTGCGCAGGCCCGCCTCGTGCAGCCCGCCGGTGATCCCGTCCCACTCCCGGCTGTCCTGCGGAAACCCGTGCAGCAGCAGGACCGGGTCGCCGCCGTCGGGGCCACCGGCGTGCACGTCGAAGGTCAACCCGCGAACGTCGATGCGCATCCGGTGACGGTACATTGAGGCGCATGGTCGATCGGTACCGGTCGCAGTCCGCCTACAGTGACCCGGGACCCCACGCGGCGCTGCTCGACAGGGTGCCGACGGACGTCCCCGGCCTGGTCGGCGTGGTGCGCAACGTGATCGTGCACTACTACGCGCAGGGCCTTTCGTTCGTGGGTGAACGACTCGCCGAGGTCGACTCGCGGTGGGTGGCACAGATCCTGGCCGTGGACCGGTCCCGGCACACCCGCCCGCTCGGCGCGCCCCGCGAGCCGAAGTCCCGCGTCGTCGGCTGCGCCCGCGACTTCGCGCTGCTGACCGTCGCCGCGCTGCGCCACCGCCGGGTCGCGGCCCGCACCCGCATCGGCTTCGCCGGCTACTTCGGCGACGCGTTCCACTACGACCACGTCGTCGCCGAGTACTGGAACGGCGAGCGCTGGGTCCGCGTCGACGCCCAGCTCGACCCCGGCACCGGCGGCGTCGACCCGTTCGACGTGCGCCGCTTCATCACCGCCGCCGAGGCATGGACCGCGCACCGCCGCGAGGAGATCGACCCCGACAACTTCGGCGCCGACCCGGTCGGGCCGTACCGCGGCCACCGCTTCCTGCTCGACCAGGTCCGCCACGAGCTCGCCCACCGCCAGCGGGACGAGCTGCTGCTGTGGGACGAGTGGGGATCGATGGACGAGGACCTCGCCGACTGGGTCGCGCAGCGCCTCGTCGCCGCCGACGCCGGCGACCGGGCGGCGGAGGACGAGCTGGCCGCCCGCTACGCCGCCGACCCGGCCCTGCACCCCGGCGGCCGGGTGCACTGCGTCTCGCCGAGCGGGCTGGACGCCTGGGTCGACGTCTGAGCACGGCGGCGACATCGCCGTCGTGCCTGCGCGCTTCGCGCGACTCGGCGCAGGCACGACGACGCCCGCGCTCGCGGGAGGGATGCGACACATCCGCCGGTTCGGGGCGGCGGGCGGTGGCGCGGGTGCTGCACAATGGCCCGCGGACTGATCACAGGTCGATCACGTTCACTGGGTGCCGCCAACCGCGCGGCGTGGGGGAAGCGTCGGAGGGTGTGTGAGCCCAACTCTTGGCGGGGTGACGGGGCCCGCCCAGCGGGCGACCCTGCCCACGATCCCGCATCAACGTGACCGTGCCGGTGCACCCGCGCCGGCGGCACCACCGAGCCGGAGGGTCCGCCTCGCGACCGCCGGCGCCGTCGTCGCCGGGGTGGCGGTGCTGCTGCTGGGGTATCTGCGCATGGCGCGCGCGACGCCCACCAACAGCGACGCGGCCGCGAACGCGCTGCAGGCGTGGGACCTGCTGCACGGCGACGTGCTGCTGCGCGGCTGGACGCTCAGCGACGTGTCGTTCTTCCCGACGGAGCTCGTCCAGTACGCGCTGATCGAGGTCTTCTTCGGCCTCGACCGCAGCGTCGTGCACGTCGCGTCGGCGACCACGTACCTGCTGCTCATCGTGTTCGCGTCGGTGGTCGCCAAGGGCGACGCGACCGGGCGGGCGGCCTGGGCGCGGGTCGCGGTGGTCGTGGCGACCCTGCTGGTGCCGCAGCCGCACGGCGGGTGGGCGGTCGTGCTGTACTCCCCGGACCACACCGGGACCGCGGTGCCGCTGCTGCTCGCCTGGCTCATCGCCGACCGCCGCACCGCCACGCCGCTGCGCCGGTGGTGGCCCGTCGGCGTCCTGCTCGTGCTCGCGATCGCCCAGATGGCCGACCCGCTGGCGATGTTCGTCGGCGCGGTGCCGCTGCTGCTGGTCAGCGCCGCCCGGCTGGTGAAGGCCCGCACGTGGCGCGGCACCGACGCGCACCTGCTGCTCGCCGCGGCCGGGTCGACGGCGCTCGCGCACGCGGGTCTCGCGCTGATCTGGTCGGCCGGCGGCTTCTCGGTGCACTCGCCGGTGGCCCGGTTCAGCCCGGTCGAGGAACTCGGCGACCACGTGGTGACGGCGGTCACCGCGACCGCGCACAACTACGGCGCCTACCTGCCCACCCTGCAGGGGCCGGTCGCGCTCGCCGCCGGGATCATCAACCTGGCCCTGCTGCTGCTGGCGGCCGCGGCCGTCGTCGTGACCGTGGCGAGGTTCTTCCGCACGGCCGGCGCGGGCGACCGGGTCGCCGAGGTCTTGACGGCCGCGATCCTGGTCAACCTGGCCGCGTTCATCGCCTCCACGCAGGCCGGTGACCTGGGCAGCGCCCGGCAGATCGTCCCGGTGCTGCCGTTCGGCGCGGCCCTCGCCGGCCGGCTGTGGGGCGACCGGCTCCTCGCCGCCGGCCCGGCCGCGCGGCGGGTCCTGGCGGCCGCGGCCGCGGTGCTCGTCGTGGCGTTCGGCGCGCAGGCCGTGTCGGCGCGGCCGCAGCCGCCCGAGGCGGACGCGGTCGCGCGGTACCTCGTCGCCCATGACCTGCGCTACGGCCTCGGCAGCTACTGGGGCGCCAACGTCATCACCCTCGCCAGCGGCGGGCGGGTCCGCGTCGCGCCGGTCATCGGCCCCGACGTGCGCTCGTTCCGGTGGGAGTCCGACGCCGACTGGTACGACGCCGCCGTCCACGACGCGCGCTTCCTCGTCGTGGACCTCAAGCACCCCCGCTACGGCACCGTCGAGGGCGCGGTCACGCAGTTCGGCCCGCCGGTCGAGCGGCATGACTTCGACCGCTGGGCGCTGCTGGTCTACGACCACAACCTGCTCGTCGGGCTGCCGGCGCAGTGCGGCGGCCTGGCGGCCGCGACCCACACGCACTGCCCGCCGCTGGCGCCGAAGATCCCCGGCGCCGGCCTGCTCGAGTAGCGGCGCCCGCAGCATGACCGGCCGGCCGCCCGGGCCCGGTGCGCACCGCGCGGCGCGACCGGCCGCCGCGCCGGGCTGTCCGGTGGCGGACAGGCCTACGCTGGCGGGCATGACGATCGAGTTCTCCGAGACGGTGCCCGTCGGCGCCCCGGCCGAGGTGGTCGGCCGCATCATGTGCGACGTGGCCGAATGGCCACGATGGACGGCCTCGGTGTCCACAGTGGAGCGCTCAGGGACGGGTCCGCTGCGGGTCGGCGAGACCGTCGTGGTCAAGCAGCCGAAGCTGCCGCCGTCGACGTGGACCGTGACGAAGGTCGGCCCGACCGGCTTCGAGTGGGCGTCGCGCTCGCCGGGCATCCGCAACGTCGCCGGGCACTGGGCCACCGACGCCGGCGACGGCACCTGCACCGCGGCGCTGACCCTGTCGTTCGCCGGCCCGCTGGCCCGCCTGACCCTGCTGTTCTACTCCGGCCTGGTCCGGCGGTACATGGCGATGGAGGGCGAAGGGCTGCGCGCCGAGGCGACCAGGGCCCGCTGACACGCGGCGCGCCGGCACCACGCGGGCCGTCGAAAGTTTCGAGGGTATTTCGTCCCTGCTTCGGGAGGTGTACGGTCCCGATCAGGACAGTGCGCGGCCGAAACTTTCGAAATGCCGCGCGCCGGCGACGGGAGGGTGCGGGCATGGTGACGAAGCGGCCGACCATGGCGGAGATCGCCCGCGAGGCGAACGTGGCCATCTCGACCGTGTCGAAGGTGCTCAACGGGCACACCGACGTCTCCGTCGCCACCCGCAAGCACATCGAGCAGCTCCTCGCCGACCGCGGCTACCAGCGCCCGCACGCCTCGCGCCGGCCGGGCCGCCGCAGCGACCTCGTCGACCTGGTCATCAACGAGCTCGACAGCGTCTGGGGCCTGTCGATCCTCACCGGCGTCGAGGAGGTCGTCGAGGCCGCCGGCCTGGGCCTGGTCGTGTCCTCCGTGCACAACCGGGAGAGCCTCACCCGGCGGTGGCTGGAGTCGCTGCTGGCCCGCGGCTCGCAGGGCGCGATCCTGGTCCTGTCCGAGCTCAGCGAGCACCAGCGGGCCGAGCTGTCGCGGCGCAGCATGCCGTTCGTGGTCGTCGACGGGGTCAGCCAGCCGCCGCCGGACGTGCCGTCGATCGGGGCGACGAACTTCGCCGGCGGCTACGCGGCCACCGAGCACCTCGTCGGGCTCGGGCACCGGCGCATCGCCGCGATCGGCGGCCCCGAGCAGCTGCAGTGCACCCGCGCCCGCATCGCCGGCTACCGCGCGGCGCTGGAGTCCGCAGGGCTGGTCGCCGACCGGCACCTGGTGCGGTACGGAAACTTTCACCACGACGGCGGGCTGCGCGCGATGGCCGGCTTCCTGGCCCTGCCCGACCCGCCGACCGCGGTCTTCGCCGGCAGCGACCAGCAGGCCACCGGCGTCTACGAGGCGCTGCGGCAGGCCGGGCGCAGCGTCCCGCACGACGTGAGCGTGGTGGGCTTCGACGACCTCAACTTCGCCGAGTGGACGGCGCCGCCGCTGACCACCGTCCGCCAGCCGCTGCACGAGATGGGGGTCGCCGCGGCCCGTACCCTGCTGCGCATCATCGCCGGCGAGCGGATCGAGTCGACCCGCATCGAGCTGGCCACCAGGCTCGTGGTCCGGGAGAGCACCGCGGCGCCCGCGCTGCTGCCGCTGTAACCACCGTCATGGGAAACGGGGCTGACGCGACCGGCCGCTGAGCGGGACGATGACCTCATGGGCAAGGTGTACGAACGTATCGACGGCCGGCTGCGCACCTTCATCGAGGCGCAGCACATCTTCTTCACCGCGACCGCGCCGCTGTCCGGCGACGGCACCGTGAACCTGTCCCCGAAGGGCCTCACCGGGTCGTTCGCCATCCTCGACGAGCTCACCGTGGCCTACCTCGACTTCGCCGGCAGCAACGCCGAGACGATCGCCCACCTGCGGGAGAACGGGCGGATCACGCTCATGTGGTGCGCGTTCGACGGGCCGCCCAACATCGTGCGGGTGCACGGCCGCGGCGAGCCGGTGTTCCGCGACGACCCCCGCTGGCCGCAGCTGACGGCGCACTTCCCGGGCATCGACACCACCCAGCACGGGCTGCGCGCGATCATCGTCGTGCACGCCGAGCTGATCCGCGACACGTGCGGCTACGCGGTGCCGTTCATGACCTACGACGCCGACCGGGACCTGCACGCCAAGCGCTTCGCCCGGGAGGACGACGCGTCGCTGGACAGGTACTTCGCCGGCAAGGAGCACGTCGCCACCAGCATCGACGGGCTGCCCGGCCTGCCGCTGCCGCTGCCGCCGACACCCGCCGGGTGACAGGATCCGGTTGCGGACAGAGACTGACCGCAACCCGGGGCAGGATGGTGTTCACCATTGCCGCGGAAGAGGGGTCACCGCCATGCCGGGTAACGTGCCACCGGTCGCCGACGAGCGCTCAGGGCTGCTCGCCTTCCTGGACCAGCAGCGCCACGCCGTGCGCAACGCCGCCTACGGCCTCACCGACGAGCAGGCCAGGCTGGCGCCGACCGCCAGCACCCTGACCGTCGGCGGCCTGGTCAAGCACCTCGCCCAGATGGAGCGCAACTGGGTGTCGATCATGCTGCAGGAGAGCGGCCAGCAGGCGGACTACGAGGACGGCTTCCGCCTCCGCGAGGACGAGACCCTCGCCGAGGTCCTCGCCGACTACGCGAAGGCCGCCGAGGAGACCGCCGCGGCGGTGGCCGGGATCGAGGACATGGGCCGGCCCGTGCCGGTGCCGAAGGGCGTGCCGTGGTTCCCCGACGACGTCGAGCACTGGTCGGTACGCTGGGTGCTGCTGCACCTCATCGAGGAGACCGCCCGCCACGCCGGGCACGCCGACATCGTGCGGGAGGCCGTCGACGGCGCCACCTGCTGGCCGCTCATGGCCGCCGCCGAGGGCTGGCCGGCCACGCCTTGGGTGCAGCCCTGGCAACCCGCCACCGCGGGGGAGCGGCCCGCCTAGCCTGGAGGGCATGGCCGTCCCCGTCCCGGTGACGCTCGCCGCCGTGGCGGCGCTCGCCGCGAGCGGCGCCGCGATGCTCGCCGGCGCTCATACTGGCGCGCCGAGCGGGCCGGCCGCCGGTCCGCGGCTCGCGGCCGGGGTCGCGCCCATGCCGCCGGTGGACCCGTCGTCGCCGTCCGTCCCGGGCCCCGCCCCGGGCGTGCCGTCCACCCAGGGCAGCGCCGCAGGAAGTGCCGCAGGAAGTGCTCCGGGGAGCGCCGCGCCCGTCACGCCGGGAGCCTCCGGGGCGGCTGCGTCGGACGGCGCGCAGGCGTCGCCGTCGATGGCGCCGCCGTCGCCGGGCGCGGTCTGGACCGCCGTGAACTGCGCCGAGGTGCCGCTGCGCGCCGGCGGGCTGGTGCCCACCGACGCCGGCGGCCCGCTCGTCCCGCCCGGCGCCACCACGGTCACCCGGTGCGAGACGCCCCTGGCCACGACCCGCCCCGGCCGGCCCGGGTCCGGCACCACCCCGGCACCGGGGACCGGCGCCGCCGTCCCGAGGGTGCTCACCACCGGCGTCGACCGCTTCACCGCGGTGCTCAACGCGCTGCCGTCGCTGCCGGTGGACCAGGCCTGCCTGCCGATCACCCTGCCGGTCCAGCTCAGCCTGGTGTTCACCTACCCGCGGCAGCCCCCGCTGGCGGTGCTCGTCGACCCGGCCTGCTCGGCGTTGATCGCCGGGGACCGGGCCCGGTCGTACACGATGCTGAACCCGCTGCCGGTGTTCGACTCCCTCTACGCGGCGCAGCCCACCCCGCCCTGAGCCCCGTCAGCCGAGCTTGAGCCAGAGCGCGCCGAGCGGGGGGACGCGCAGCTGCGCGGAGGCCGGCAGGCCGTTCCACGGCACGGCGGTCGCCTCGACGGCGCCCATGTTGCCCACGCCCGAGCCGCCGTAGACGTCGGCGTCGGTGTTGAGGATCTCCGACCAGCGGCCGCTGAACGGCAGGCCGACGCGGTAGCCCTCGTGCGGGTGGGCGGCGAAGTTGACCACGACCGCGACCGCGGAGCCGTCGGCGCCCCAGCGCAGGTAGGAGAAGACGTTGCCGCCGGAGTCCTCGTTGTTGATCCAGCGGAAGCCGTCGGGGGTGACGTCCTGGCTCCACAGCGCCGGGGTGCGGTGGTAGACGGCGTTGAGGTCGCGCACCAGCCGCTGCAGGCCGGCGCGGCCGGGGTCGTGCAGCAGTCCCCAGTTCAGGCCGCGCTCCTCGCTCCACTCCTGCTCGTCGCCGAGCTCGCAGCCCATGAACAGCAGCTGCTTGCCGGGGAACGACCACATGTACGCCAGCAGCGCGCGGGCGTTGGCGAGCTTCTTCCACAGGTCGCCGGGCATCTTGCCGACGAGGGAGCCCTTGCCGTGCACGACCTCGTCGTGGCTGATCGGCAGCATGTAGTTCTCGCTCCACGCGTACACCGTGGCGAACGTCATCTGGTTGTGGTGGTACTGCCGGTACACCGGATCCTTGGCGACGTAGGTCAGGGTGTCGTGCATCCAGCCCATGTTCCACTTGAAGCCGAAGCCCAGACCGCCGGAGTCGGTGGGGCGGGTGACGCCGAGCCACGCCGTGGACTCCTCGGCGATCATCATGATCCCCGGGTGGTGCTTGTAGACGGTCGCGTTCGCCTCCTGCAGGAACGAGATCGCGTCGAGGTTCTCCCGGCCGCCGTACTGGTTCGGCGCCCACTGCCCGTGCTCACGGGAGTAGTCGAGGTACAGCATCGAGGCGACCGCGTCGACCCGCAGGGCGTCGGCGTGGAACTCCTCGCACCAGTACAGGGCGTTGGCGACGAGGAAGTTGCGGACCTCGGACCGGCCGAAGTCGAAGATCAGGGTGCCCCAGTCGGGGTGCTCGCCGCGGCGCCAGTCGCCGTGCTCGTACAGCGGGGTGCCGTCGAAGCGGGCCAGGGCCCACGCGTCCTTCGGGAAGTGCGCCGGCACCCAGTCGAGGATGACCCCGATGTTCGCCTGGTGCAGCCGGTCCACCAGGTACCGGAACTCGTCGGGGCTGCCGAAGCGCGCGGTCGGCGCGTAGTAGCCGGTGACCTGGTAGCCCCAGGAGCCGCCGAACGGGTGCTCCATCACCGGCAGGAACTCCACGTGGGTGAAGCCCAGGTCGCTGACGTACTCGGTCAGCTGGTCGGCGAGCTCCACATAGGACAGCCCGGGCCGCCACGAGCCGAGGTGCACCTCGTACACGCTGACCGGCGACTCGTGGGTGCGGCGCTCGGCGCGCTGGGCGAGCCAGTCGGCGTCCTTCCAGTCGTAGGCGGAGCGGTACACCACCGACGCGGTCGCCGGCGGCACCTCGGTGTGCTGCGCCAGGGGGTCGGCCTTCTCGACCCAGCCGTCGTCGGGGGTCAGCAGCCGGTACTTGTACCGCTGGCCCGGCTGCGCGCCCGGCACGAACAGCTCCCACACGCCGCTGCCGCCCAGCGACCGCATCGGCCAGCCGTCGTGCGGCCCCCAGCCGGTGAAGTCGCCGACGACCCGGACGCCGCGGGCGTTGGGCGCCCACACCGCGAACGCGACCCCGCCGGGGCGGGTCTGCGCGCCGAGGACCGTCCACAGCCGCTCGTGCCGGCCCTCCTGGATCAGGTGCAGGTCGAGCTGGCCGACGGTCGGCAGGTGCCGGTACGGGTCGTCGGTCAGCACCCCGTCGGCGTCGATGCGGTAGTCGGTGACGACCCCGGGCAGCTCCACCTCGAAGATCCCGTCGCCGTGGACCTGACGCATCGGGTGGCGCTCGTCGTCGGCGACGACGGTGACGGTGCCGGCGCCGCGGCGCAGCGCCCGGATGACGGTCGTGCCGCCGTCAGCGTCAGTTCCAGTGCCGCCGACGGGATGGGCGCCGAGGACGCCGTGCGGGTCGTGCGACCGGCCGGCGATGAGGTCGTCGAGGTTCATAAGCTCCGTCACCTGGGTTCCGTCAGCGAGCCCTTGACCAGCCGCTCGATGGACTGCAGGGGGATCCGCAGCCAGGTCGGCCGGTGCCGGGACTCATACGCGGTCTCGTAGACCGCCTTGTCCAGCTCGTACGCGCACAGCAACGCCTGGTCCTCGCGGGGGTCGTAACCGGCGGCCGCAGCATAGCCGTCGCAGAACGCGGCCCGGTTACGGTCGACCCACTGCCGGGCCCGCTCGGCGAGGGCCTCGTCGTCCTCTTCGCCGACCAGCAGCTGGTACGCCGCGTACTCGTAGGAGCGCAGCATCCCGGCCACGTCGCGCAGCACCGAGTCGGGGCGGCGGCGCTGCTCCACCGGTACCCCCGGCTCCCCCTCGAAGTCGATGAGCAGCCACGACTCGGGGGTGCGCAGCACCTGACCCAGGTGCAGGTCGCCGTGGATGCGCTGGACCTTGACCGGCTCGTCGCCGGCGTCGCGGAACATCGCCTGCGCGCCCGGCACGAATTCGGCCAGCTGCGGCACCGCCTGCACCGCGACGTCCAGCCGGGCCAGCATCGCCTCGGCCGGCGCCGGCGCGGTGGACGTGCCGAGCTCCACGGCGAGGGTGCGGTGCACGTGCGCGACCGCCTCGCCGAGCCGCCACGACTCGGCGGCGAAGTCGCCGCCGACCTCCTCCGGGTTCAGGTCGTGCTCGGCGAACAGGTCCCGGGCGCTGGCCGCCGCCATCGCCCAGCCCTCCGCGGAGTTCTGCGCGTACTCGGCGACCATCGCCATGGTGACCGGCGCCCCGTCGGTGTCGGTGCTCTCGATCGCGCCGAGCAGCCGCGCCACGTTGGGGCAGCCGGCCCGGGCGAGGACCCGGTTGAGCTCCAGGTCCGGGTTGATGCCGGGGCTCACCCGGCGGAAGACCTTCAGGATCGCGGCGCTGTCGAACACGACGCTGGTGTTGCTCTGCTCGGCGTCGATGACCCGGGCGGCCGCCTGCACCGGCAGCGCCACCCCCGGCTCCGGCACGAAGCGGATGCCCTCGACGGTCGCGCCGGTGTCGATCAGGCCGAGCAGGCGCTGGGCGGCCTGCTCGTCGTAGAGCGCGTCGGAGCCGGTGTGGTCGCCGTCGGCGCCGATCAGCGCCGCGGCCGCCAGTTCCGAGATGACGTTGAGGTCCCACCCCACGAACACCTGGTAGCGCTCGGTGCCGCCGTCCTCGTAGTGCGCGTCGAGCAGGACATGGTCGACCTGGTCGGGCAGCTGCGTGACGACCGCCGGGCGGACGTCGGTCAGGTGGCGGTTGCGGCCCGCGTACCACCGCTGATGCGGCAGCCAGTCGGTGAACGGCAGGGACGTCATGACGAAGCTCTCTCCTCAGCTCTGCTCAGCCGGCGGGCCGCACAGCTGAAACCAGTAGAAGCCGTGGCCGGGCAGCGTGAGCAGGTAGGGCAGTTGGCCGATGTTCGGGAACTGGACGTGTCCGGTGAGCTCGATCGGGGTCCAACCGGCCCACTGCTGCAGGTTGAGCTCGATCGGCTGCGGAAACCGCGACAGGTTGTTCACGCACAGCACGACGTCGTCCTCGTGCACGCGCACGTACGCCAGCACCGACGGGTTGGACCCGCCGAGCTCCCGGAACGTGCCGACGGCGAACGCCTCGTGCCGGCGGCGGACCGCGAGCATGGTGCGTGTCCAGTTGAGCACCGACGTCGAGTTCTCCTTCTGCGCCTCGACGTTGATCGACTGGTACCCGTACACGTGGTCCTGGATCGCGGGCAGGTACAGCCGTCCCGGGTTCGCCCGGGAGAAGCCGGCGTTGCGGTCCGGGGTCCACTGCATCGGGGTGCGGACCCCGTCGCGGTCACCGAGCCAGATGTTGTCGCCCATGCCGATCTCGTCGCCGTAGTACAGCACCGGCGAGCCCGGCAGCGACAGCAGCAGCGCGGTGAACAGCTCGATCTGGTTGCGGTCGTTCTCCAGCAGCGGCGCCAGCCGCCGCCGGATGCCGACGTTCGCGCGCATCCGCGGGTCCTTGGCGTACTCCGCGTACATGTAGTCGCGTTCCTCGTCGGTGACCATCTCCAGGGTCAGCTCGTCGTGGTTGCGCAGGAAGATGCCCCACTGGCAGTTCGCCGGGATCGGCGGGGTGTGCGCGAGGATCTCCGAGATCGGGAACCGCGACTCCCGGCGCACCGCCATGAAGATGCGCGGCATCAGCGGGAAGTGGAACGCCATGTGGCACTCGTCGCCGTCACCGAAGTACTGCACCACGTCCGCCGGCCACTGGTTGGCCTCGGCGAGCAGCACCCGGCCCGGGAACTCGTCGTCGACGACCTTGCGGCAGCGGCGCAGGAACTCGTGCGTCGCCGGCAGGTTCTCGCAGTTGGTGCCCTCGTCCTCGAACAGGTACGGCACCGCGTCGAGCCGGAACCCGTCGATGCCCAGGCCGAGCCAGAACCGCAGCACGTCCAGCATCTCCCGCTGGACCTCGGGGTTCTCGTAGTTGAGGTCCGGCTGGTGGTGGAAGAACCGGTGCCAGTAGAACTGCCGGCGCACCGGGTCGAACGTCCAGTTCGACTCCTCGGTGTCCACGAAGATGACCCGCGCGTCGGCGTAGCCGGTGTTGTCGTCACTCCACACGTAGTAGTCGCCGTACGGGCCGGTCGGGTCCCGCCGCGACTCCTGGAACCACAGGTGCGAGTCCGACGTGTGGTTCATGACCAGGTCGGTGATGACCCGGATGCCGCGCTTGTGCGCCGCGTCGAGCAGCTCCACGAAGTCATCGACGGTGCCGAAGTCCGGCAGCACCTTGTAGAAGTCGCGGATGTCGTAGCCGCCGTCACGCAGCGGCGAGTCGTAGAACGGTGGCAGCCAGAGACAGTCCACGCCGAGCCACTGCAGGTAGTCGAGCTGGCCGATGAGCCCCTGCAGGTCGCCGGAGCCGTCGGCGTTGGAGTCGGCGAACGCGCGGACCAGGACCTCGTAGAACACCGCACGCTGATACCAGGTCTCGTCCGCCGGCAGGATCCGGGCGTTGCCGAAGTCGCTCGCCGAGGGATGCTCGACCGTGCCGTCCTGAACGTGGGTGCCCTCGACCGGATCCGTCATGCTGCCACCTACCTTGCTTGTTACCGGTGACGGTGCACCGTGAACACGTGCGCCGGCTCGTACAGGGGGTCGAGCCGGACCGCGTTGTGCTGTCCCCAGTCGAAGGTCGCGCCGGTGAGCTCGTCGCGCACCGTGAACCGCTCGTGCCAGTCGAAACCGAGCGCGGGCATGTCCAACGTGGTGTTACCCCACTGGACGTTGTACGAATCAAGCGAAACCACCACGAGCACGGCATTGTCGCCGCCCGGCTCGCGCTTCGAGAAGCACAGCATCTGCTCGTTGTCGATGCCGTGGAAGACGGTGTTGCGCAGCCAGTGCAGGGCAGGGTTGTCCCGCCGCACCTGGTTGAGCCGCTGCAGGTACGGCGCCAGCGACTCCCCGGCGGCCTCGGCGGCGGCCCAGTCCCGCGGGCGCAGCTGGTACTTCTCGTTGTCGAGGTACTCCTCGGAGCCCGGCCGGTGCAGGTGCTCGAACAGCTCGAAGCCCGCGTACATGCCCCACGACGGGCTGAGCAGGCTGGCCAGCACCGCCCGGATCTTGAACATCGGCGGGCCGCCGTGCTGCAGGTGCTCGGGCAGGATGTCCGGCGTGTTCGGCCAGAAGTTGGGCCGCATGTAGTCCGCGGCCGCGATCAGCTCCTGCACGTACTCGCGCAGCTCCCACGCCTGCACCCGCCACGTGAAGTACGTGTAGGACTGCGTGAAGCCGTGCTTGCCCAGCCCGTGCATCATCGCCGGCCGGGTGAACGCCTCGGCCAGGAACAGCACGTCGGGATCGACCGACTTGACCTCGTCGATGATCCAGTGCCAGAACCCGACCGGCTTGGTGTGCGGGTTGTCGACCCGGAAGATCTTCACGCCGTTGCGGACCCAGTGCAGCACGACCCGCAGGATCTCGTCGCGGATGCCGCGCGGGTCGTTGTCGAAGTTCAGCGGGTAGATGTCCTGGTACTTCTTCGGCGGGTTCTCCGCGTAGGCGATCGAACCGTCGGCCCGGGTGGTGAACCACTCCGGGTGCTCGATGACCCACGGGTGGTCCGGCGCGCACTGCAGCGCCAGGTCCATCGCGATCTCCACGCCCGCGTTGTGCGCGGCGGCGATGAACGCCCGGAAGTCCTCCAGGGTGCCCAGCTCCGGGTGGATCGCGTCGTGGCCGCCCTCCTCGGCGCCGATCGCCCACGGCGAGCCCACGTCCTGCGGCCCCGCCACCAGCGTGTTGTTCGGCCCCTTCCGGTTGACCCGGCCGATCGGGTGGATCGGCGGCAGGTACACCACGTCGAAGCCCAGGTCGGCGACCTGCTGCAGCCGCGGCGTCGCCGAGGCGAACGTGCCGTGCCGCACCGGCTTGCCGTGCTCGTCGACGACGGCACCCTCCGACCGCGGGAAGAACTCGTACCACGCCGAGAACAGCGCCCGCTGCCGGTCGCACCAGATCGGCAGCTCCCTGGAGCGGGTCACGTGCTGGCGCACCGGATACCGCCACAGCACGTCGGTCAGCCCGAGCGCGGGGGAGATCCGCGCGAACAGCGGGATCGACGTGTCCGCCAGGGCCTGCGCCGCGCCGGTGACCCGGGGCCGCTCGGCCGCCGGGACGCCGGTCGCCGCCTGGTTGAGCAGCGCCGCGCCCTCCGCCAGGTCGTTGCCGAGGTCCTGCAGGCCCTGCCCGGCACCGATCTTCTTGGTGACCGCGTCGTGCCAGGTCAGGTACGGGTCGGAGAACGCCTCGACCGCGAACGTCCACGCGCCGACCGCGTCGGGCCGCACCGTGCCGTGCCAGCGGTCGGTGCCCGGCGCGCCCGGGGTCATCCGGCTGAACGGGCCCTCCTTGCCGTCCGGGCCGATGAGGACCACGTTGCAGCCCATCATCGCGTGGCCCTCGCGGTAGGCGACCGCGCTCACCGGGACCAGCTCGCCGACGACGGCCTTCGCCGGGAACCGGCCGCCCTCCACCTGCGGCGTCACCTGCTCGATCGGGAACCGGTCCTCGAGCGGGACACCCGGGCCGGCGCCCGCGGCGGCACCCGGCCCGGTGGCCGCCTGCCACGTGCCGGCGGGGGAGTCGGCGACCTCCACCGGATCCTCGCTGGCGAGCGCGGTCTCGGTGTCGGTCCTGGCAATGGCGGGCGCGGCGCCGGCGGGCGCGGTGGCAGGCACTGTGGCTTCGGGCGTCGGGGTACCCATGATCCCCACCGTATCGAATCGGCGCGGCGTTGGCAGCGTTAGCGGCGTCTTGCTAGGGCTCGATGCGTTGACCCTTGCCGATGACCACGATCCCGCCCTCGGAAACCGTGTACCGGGTCCGGTCCTTCTCCAGGTCGACGCCGATCTCCGCGCCCTCGGGCACGATCACGTTCTTGTCGAGGATGGCGTTGCGGACCACGGCGTGCCGCCCGATGTCGACCCCCTCCATGAGCACCGACCCCTCGACGTGCGCCCACGAGTGGACCTTCACGTTCGGCGACACCACCGAGTTCTCCACCAGGGCACCGGAGATGACCGCGCCGGGCGAGATCATCGAGCCGACCGCCCGGCCGACCCGCTCGCCCCAGCCGTGCACGAACTTCGCCGGCGGCCACGGGTTGTTGCCCGTGTAGATCGGCCACTCGAAGTTGTACAGGTTGAACACCGGCTGGACCGCGATGAGGTCCATGTTGGCCTCGTAGAACGAGTCCAGGGTCCCGACGTCGCGCCAGTAGCCCTTGTCCCGCTCGGAGCTGCCCGGCACCACGTTGTTGCTGAAGTCGTAGACCGCCGCCTCGTGCTTGTCGACGAAGTACGGGATGATGTTGCCGCCCATGTCGTGCTTGCTGGTCGGGTCCTGCGCGTCGCGGGTGACCGCCTCGATCAGCGCCGCGGTGGTGAAGATGTAGTTGCCCATCGACGCGAAGATCTCGTCCGGCGCGTCCGGCAGCCCCTTGGCGTCGCGGGGCTTCTCCCGGAACGCGGAGATCTGCCGCCCGTCGTCGGCGACCTCGATCACCCCGAACTGGTCGGCGCTGGACAGCGGCTGGCGGATCCCGGCGACCGTCACCGACGCCCCCGACTCGATGTGCTGGCGCATCATCTGCTCGGGGTCCATCCGGTAGATGTGGTCCGCGCCGAACACGATCACGTAGTCGGGCCGCTCGTCGTTGATGAGGTTCAGGCTCTGGTAGATCGCGTCCGCGGACCCGGCGAACCAGCGCGGCCCGAGCCGCTGCTGCGCCGGCACCGGCGTCACGTAGTTGCCCAGCAGCGTCGACATCCGCCACGTCTTGGTCACGTGCCGGTCCAGCGAGTGCGACTTGTACTGGGTGAGCACGACCATCTTCAGGTAGCCGCCGTTGGCCAGGTTCGACAGCACGAAGTCGATCAGGCGGTAGATCCCGCCGAACGGCACGGCCGGCTTCGCCCGGTCAGCGGTCAAGGGCATCAAGCGCTTGCCCTCGCCGCCGGCGAGGACGATCGCGAGGACTTTTTTGGCGGCCATGGTCGAGACGCTAAACGTGTCCGGCGTGTTGCGCCAGACGAACTGGCGAGAAGCGCGAAGCGGGGGATGTGGGTGACGCAGCCCTCTCGGAGCTGACGGGCGTCAGCCCGGCGGAGCCAGAAACCGATTAGTGTTTGGGTGTGCGTGTAGACCTGCTCACTCGAGAGTATCCCCCCGACGTCTACGGCGGTGCGGGCGTCCATATCGAATACCTGGCGAGGGAGCTGCGCCGGCTGCCGCTGGACGTGCGCGTGCACTGTTTCGGCGCGCCGCGCACCGAGGCGGGGGTGACCGGGTACCAGGACCCGCTCGGTCTTTCGGGAGCGAACGCCGCGCTGCGGACCATGGGCATCGACCTGGAGATGGCCGCCGGCGCCGCCGGCACCGACCTGGTGCACAGCCACACCTGGTACACCAACCTCGCCGGCCACACCGCCAAGCTGCTGCACGGCGTCCCGCACGTCATCACCAGCCACAGCCTCGAGCCGCTGCGCCCCTGGAAGGCCGACCAGCTCGGCGGCGGCTACGCCCTCTCCTCCTGGTGCGAGCGCACCGCGATCGAGGCCGCCGACGCCGTCGTCGCCGTCTCCGCCGGCATGAAGGCCGACGTGCTCAAGGCGTACCCCCGGGTCGACCCCGACCGCGTCCACGTCATCTACAACGGCATCGACACCGAGCAGTACACCCCGGACCCCGCCACCGACGTCCTGGACCGGCTCGGCGTCGACCCGCACCGGCCCAGCGTCGTCTACGTCGGGCGGATCACCCGCCAGAAGGGCCTGCCCTACCTGCTGCGCGCCGCCCGCCGGCTCCCCGCCGACGTGCAGCTGGTCCTGCTCGCCGGCGCCCCCGACACCCCGGAGATCGCCGCGGAGGTCACCGCGCTCGCCGAGGACCTGCGCGCCACCCGCTCCGGCGTCGTCTGGGTCCAGGAGATGCTGCCCAAGCACGAGGTCATCCAGGTCCTCACCCACGCCACCCTGTTCGTCTGCCCGTCGATCTACGAGCCGATGGGCATCGTCAACCTCGAGGCCATGGCCTGCCAGACCGCGGTCGTCGCCACCGCCACCGGCGGCATCCCGGAGGTCGTCGCCGACCGCCAGACCGGCCTGCTGGTGCCGATCGAGCAGGTCACCGACGGCTCCGGCACCCCCCTCGACGAGGCGCGCTTCGTCGCCGACCTCGCCGACGCCATGAACGAGCTGCTCGAGGAGCCGGCCCGCGCCGCGGAGCTCGGCCGCGCCGGGCGCCAGCGCGCCCTGGACCACTTCTCCTGGTCGGCGATCGCCCAGCAGACCCTGGACGTCTACCGGTCCGTCTCGTAGCCGCCGCAGTGGTGCTGGACCGCCGAGGCGAGGCGGTCCAGCCAGCTGTCAGGGTCGTGGACGGGGTGACCCGACCAGTCGACGGTCATCGCGCGCACCGCGGCCGGGTCCAGCGCCGGCAGCAGCCTGCGCAGCCGGGGCGGCAGGGTCACGTCCAGCTCGGCGAGCAGCACGGCGTCGTAGACGTCCTTGCCGCGGGCGTCGCCCTCACGGGCCCGGTCCTCGGCGATCCAGTGCAGCTTCCACAGCAGTGACAGGGCCCGGCTCGCCGTCCACGCGACCGTCGGCGCGCCGCCGGCGCCGCGGGGGATCGCGGTCAGCACCGGCGGCTCCGGCAGCGGCTCGTCGAACGCGAAGTCCAGCTGGACGGTGCCGGTCAGGTCGCCGGCCCGCCACGGCACCAGCACCCGGGCGCCGGCCGGCGCTTCTGCCGCGTCGTCGCCGCCGTCGTCGTCCACGCGACGGATGGCCGCGTAGTCCCAGTCGCGGTCGGGCCGCGCGTTGGCGACGTCGAGCAGCGCGCCGCCCGGCGTGCGCGGGTGCCGCTCCAGCAGCTCGAGGACCTGCACGTGCGGCTGCTCCTGCGGGTCGGTGGGGCCGAACTCCTCGGCGTGCATCCAGCGCAGCCCCTCCGGCGGCAGCAGCGCCCGCACCCCGCCGGTCTCCTCGTCCAGGAACGTCTCCGGCTGCGCCCGGCCGGCGCCCTGCGTCGCCTCCGGCCAGTACTGCACCGGGTCGATCCGCTCGAGGTACGGGTACGGGTCGCGCCGGTCCAGCCCGGCCACGAACGCGGGGCGGACCACCCAGTCCAGGTCACCCGGCGGGCGGGCCCGGCGACCGACCCACGCCGGCATGGTCATGCTGCCCCGCAGCACCAGGCTGTCACCGACAGGGTCGGCGGCGACGACGGCCAGGACGTGGTCGAGCACGTCCCGGTGCGCTCTGCCGCCGTTACCGCCGTGGTGGTCAGCCACGGACGTGGTCGTGGATCAGCTGGGCGATCGCGTCGGCCTGCTCGACGTTGGCGAGGTGCGCGGCGCCCGGCAGCACCACCAGGCGGCTGCCGGCGATCCCCGCGTGGATGCGCTCGCCGTGCTCCGGCGGTGTCGCCGGGTCGTCCGCGCCGGCGATGACCAGGGTCGGCGCCGTGATCCTCGGCAGGTCGTCGCGCAGGTCCATGCCGCCGATCGCCTCGCAGCAGCCCGCGTACCCCTCCGCCGGGCACGCCGCGATCATCGCCCGGTACGGCGCGACCTTCGCCGGCAGCGCCGCCCGGAACCGGGGCGTGAACCACCGCCCGAGGACCGCGTCGGCGATGCTGCCCATGCCGGCGGTGCGGACCTGCTCGGCCCGGGCCGCCCACCCGTCGGCGGGCGGCAGGTGCGCCGCGGTGCAGATCAGCACCAGCTTCTCGATCCGCTCGGGCGCGTTGGCGGCCAGCCACATGCCGACCATCCCACCCAGCGACAGCCCGCAGTACGAGGCCTTCGCGATCCCGAGCCGGTCCAGCAGCGCCAGCACGTCCCGCCCGAGGTCCTCCAGCCGGTACGGGCCCGGCGGCGCCGGCGACGCCCCGTGGCCGCGGTGGTCGAAGCGCACCACCCGCAGGTCGGCGAGGGCGGGCAGCTGGGGGCGCCACATGTCGAGGTTGCTGCCCAGCGAACCGCCGAGCAGCAGGACCGGCGCGCCGGGGGGTCCACTGGTGCGCTGGAACAGCGTCGTTGCCGTCACCGCGTCGTTGTACCACGCCCGGCGCCGCACCCGCCCCCGGGCGGCCTGCCGCCGGCGTGTGAACAATGCCGCTGCGTTCGTGCCGTTCACGGGACGGGCTGCGCCCGCCGTTCGCATGCCGCAATGGTGTATGTGAGGCCGCCGTCGCCGCAGCCGATCGTCACGGTCTCGCCGGGGCGCAGCGTGCCGAGCAGGATCCGCTCCGACAGCGGGTCCTCGACCTCGCGCTGCACGGTGCGCCGCAGCGGCCGGGCGCCGAGCACCGGGTCGTGGCCGCGCTCGGCGAGGTGCCGCCGGGCCGGTGCCGTCACCACGAGGCCGATGTCGCGCACGGCCAGCCGCGACGCGACATCCAGCACGAGACGGTCGACGATGCCGGCGATCTCGTCGGGGCCGAGCTGGTGGAAGACGATCGTGTCGTCGATCCGGTTCAGCAGCTCCGGCCGGAAGTGGCGCTTGAGCTCGTCGTCGACCTTGTGCCGCATCCGTTCGTACACCGGGACCGACGAGGACTGGAAGCCCGCCTGCAGCTGCAGGTCGCGGGTGCCCAGGTTGGTGGTCAGGATGAGCACGGTGTGCTTGAAGTCCACGACCCGGCCCTGCCCGTCGGTGAGCCGGCCGTCCTCGAGGATCTGCAGCAGCGTGTGGAACACGTCCGGGTGCGCCTTCTCCACCTCGTCGAACAGCACCACCGAGAACGGCCGGCGCCGCACCCGCTCGGTCAGCTGGCCGCCGTCGTCGTAGCCGACGTAGCCGGGCGGGGCGCCGACCAGCCGCGACACGGTCGCCCGGTCGTGGAACTCCGACATGTCCAGCTGGATCAGCGCGTCGGGGGTGCCGAACAGGAACCCGGCGAGCGCCTTGGCCAGGGACGACTTGCCCACCCCGGACGGCCCGGCGAAGATGAACGACCCGGCCGGGCGGCGCGGGTCCTGCAGCCCGGCGCGGGCCCGGCGGATCGCCCGGGACACCGCCGCGACCGCCAGGTCCTGCCCGACGAGGTCCTCGTGCAGCGCCTGCTCCATCCGCAGCAGCCGGGCACTTTCCTGCTCGGTCAGCCGGTGCACCGGGATACCGGTCCAGCCGGACACCACCGCGGCGATCTCGTCCTCGCCGACCTCGGCCACCCCGAGCGTGCCGGCCTCGTCGATCAGGTCGATCGCCTTGTCCGGCAGGTGCCGGTCGGCGATGTACCGGTCGGCGAGGCGCGCCGCGGCCCGCAGAGCGCCGTCGGTGTACGTGACGCCGTGGTGCGCGGCGTACCGCTCCCGCAGCCCGTGCAGGATGCGCACGGTGTCCTCGGCCGTCGGCTCCGGCACCGGCACCGCCTGGAAGCGCCGGTCCAGCGCGCCGTCCTTGGCGATGAAGCGGCGGTACTCCTCGTCGGTCGTCGCCCCGATCGTGCGCAGCTCGCCGCGCGCCAGCAGCGGCTTGAGCAGCGACGCGGCGTCGATCGCGCCCTCGGCCGCGCCGGCGCCGACGAGGTTGTGAATCTCGTCGATGAACAGGATGATGTCGCCGCGCCCGCGGACCTCTCGGGTGACCTTCTTGAGCCGTTCCTCGAAGTCGCCCCGGTACCGGGAGCCGGCGACCAGCGCGCCGAGGTCCAGCGTGTACAGCTGCGTGCCCTGCAACGACTTGGGCACGTCACCGGCGACGATGCGCTGCGCGAGGCCCTCCACCACGGCGGTCTTGCCGACGCCGGGCGCCCCGGTCAGCACCGGGCTGTTCTTGCGCCGCCGGGCGAGGACCCGGATGACCCGCCCGACCTCGGCGTCCCGGCCGATCACCGGGTCGAGCCGCCGTTCACGGGCCGCGGCGGTCAGGTTGACCCCGAACTGGTCGAGCACCGCGGAGTCCGCCGTCGTTTGCTGATCTTTCTCCGGTACGGAGGGATGCCCGGACAACAGCTGGATCACCTGGGCGCGCAGCCGGGGCAGATCGGCGCCGAGCCGGACGAGCACCTGGGCGGCGACGCCCTCGCCCTCCCGGACCAGGCCCAGCAGGATGTGCTCGGTGCCGATGAAGTTGTGCCCGAGCTGCAGCGCCTCGCGCAGCGCCAGCTCCAGCACCTTCTTGGCCCGCGGCGTGAACGGCACGTGCCCGCCCGGCGCCTGCGAGCCGACGCCGATCAGCTCCTCGACCTGCCGGCGGACGTCCTCCAGCGACACGCCCAGCGCGCCGATGCTCGCGGCGGCGACCCCGTCGCCCTCCTGGATGAGCCCCAGCAGCAGGTGCTCGGTGCCGATGGTGTTGTGGTTGAGGATCCGGGCTTCCTCCTGCGCCAGCACGACGGCGCGTTTGGCCCGGTCTGAGAACCGCTCGAACATGACAGCTCACGCCTTCCGGCGGGCCCCACGCACCCGGCATCCGCACGAACCGTCGGATGCGCTGAGTCGGAGCCTCTTGGCCGCCGGCGGAGGCGTGGGCTCCGTCGATCCGCGGCACGGGCAGGCGCGCTGCCGGTTTCACCATAGCCGACCGTTGACCCCTCCGTCGCGCCCGCTTTTGCCGCCGGCCCCGGGCGCTTCGTCGCGGTCAGACCCGCTCAGCCGTGGCCGTCGACTCCTGGCCGGGCAGGACGACGAGCTCCTCGGGGCGCAGCGTGCGGGCCGCGTGCTCGGTGTCGAGCTGGACCTCGTAGCGCACCGGCGGCCCGGCGGCCCCCCAGCCGACGCCGACGATCGTGCCCGCCACCGCCGACCCCGCGAGCCGCACCCTGGTCCCCGGCGCGTGCCCGTCCTCGGCGACCACGAGCAGCGCGTCGAGGACCTGCCCGGCGCCCTGCCAGGGGGCCCGCAGCACGTACGGCTCACCGTCCGCCCCCTCGACAGGCATCGTGAACGTCCGGCACACCAGCGTCAGCCGGTCCGCGTCGTGGCGGATCGCGGGGCTCACGTCGTCCTGCCCGGCCCGCACCGCGTCCTCGACCCGCCCCCACAACCCGGCGACCCCGTCGTCGAGGACCAGCCGGGCGGCCCGGTCCACCTCGGCGCACTCGATGTCGACGGCGGTCTCCTCGCCGAGCTCGGCGGTCCAGGCCAGGTCGAGGGCGGCCGGCACCAGCCCCGGCGCCTCCTTGACGACCACCAGGTACAGCATGGCGAGCAGGTCCTCGAGGCCCTGCCCGGCGTAGCACGGCCCGGCGCTGCTCTCGCCGGCCGGGAACCGCTCCACCAGGTGCGCCGCCCGCCCACCGGCGAGCCGGGCCGCGCGCCGGGCGTCGCCGAGCTTCACCCCGGCGGGCCGCCGCTCCCGTGCGCCGAGGCTCCACCGGCCGGGCAGGTCCACCGGGTACACGGTCCGGCCCAGACTCGCCAGGCCCTCACCCGGCCCGACCCCGGCACCGGCGAGCTGGCGGGCGGCGACGGAGTAGGCGACCCCGGCCTGCTCGGCGTGCGCCCTGATCGCCCGCCGCCGCTTCCTGTCCCGCCGCCCCCGTCCCGCACCGTCCTGCGCCGCACCGTCCTGCGCCGCACCGTCCTGCGCCGCACCGTCCTGCGCCGCACCGTCCTGCGCCGCACCGTCCTGCGCCGCACCGTCCTGCGCCATCGCGGGCTTCGGCGTGGCGCCCTGCGGTGTGGCGCCCTGCGCCGCGCTGTCGTGCCCCGCGCTGTCGTGCGCCGGGGCGTCGGCGCGTGCGGTGGGGTCGCCCTGCGCCGGGCTGTCGGGCGCCGGGGCGCCGGCTTGCTGTGGTGTGTCGCGGGGGATGTCCGCTTCGTCTGCCATCACGAGACCTCCGGCGTCGACCCACGCTCGCACCGATCGGACGGCGGACCTCCGCCGGGCAGCCTGCACCGCAGCGCTGAGTCGGAGCCTCTTGGCCCCGGGTCACGGCCGGCGTGGGCGGCCGCGTCGGGGCTCAGGCAGGCGCGCTGCCCACCCTGACCATACCGCCACCCCGCCCGCCGGTCGCGCCCCGAACTGTTCGCCGACAGCGGACCGGCGACCCGGCGGATTCCACAACCCGGTGGATCGCTGGAACCCGGTGGATCCCTGTGGTCAGCACCCCAGGGATCCACCGGGTAGCCGGCAGCGGGGGCCGCAGCGGGTGGGGCGCGACTGCCAGCCGGCCCGGCGCAGGAGCACGGCGACGGCGGCGGCGCTCTCACACGGGCGGTGGTGCACGTCGGCCCACCCGAACCGCAGGGTCATCCGGCCCCGGACCGCGCTGGCCTGGTCGCGGCGCCGGTCGTGGCCCGGGTCCTCGTGCGCCGCCCGGCCGTCGAGCTCGACGACCAGGCCGAACGGGTCGTACTCGACGTCGCTGTACGTCGTGGCCCGCTGCTGCCGCCGCACCTGCCGGGTCCCGGCGGGTAGCCCGTGCGGGCGCTCGACGTCGCGCAGGTACCGCAGCTCGAGGACCGAGTGGCAGCCCGCCGTGACGTCGGCGACGGCGGCGGTCAGGGCGTCGCGCCAGCGCAGCCGGTCACGGGCCGCGAACGCCGCGCGCAGCCGCTCCGGCGTCGTCAGCCGCCGGCCGCAGGCCCGCGCGACCCAGCCGACGGCCTCGTCGGGGTCCTTCGCCGCCTGGGTCAGGTCGACGACCGTGTCCTCGGCGCCGGTGCGGGCCGGCTCCCGCGCGGGCGCCGCCACCGGCGTACGGTGCCGGCGGTGCAGCCACACCCCAGCGACGGGTTTGACGTGCCGTTGCGACGGTACGCTGACGTGGACCGGCGGCTCGGGCCGGTCGATCAGCCCGATGAGCTCGGCGGCCGTCTGATGGCTCAGCACGGCGCCCGGCCCGGCGGACAGCAGCGCGGCCCACAGCACGGCGAGGCGGGGCGGCTCACCCGAAAAGGTGTAGTACACCCCGGCGGACGCCCGCTGCCACCGGCCCGAATGCAGCCGGGCACGGATCTGCTCCTCGGTCAGCCCACCGGCGACCGCCTGGCGGCGGGTGATGACACCGGCCTGTTCGTCTGCATGCACCCTGTCGAGGGTGGGACCCGCCCTGGCCGGGGCGCCAGCACGCGTTCGCGGCTGTGGACAACCTGCCGGGGCGGGGCCCGTCAGAGCGTGATCAGGGAGCGGACCGCCAGGGCGGAGCCGACGAGCAGGACCAGGGCGGCGGTGCCGGTCGGGGCGAGCCGGGTCAGCCGAGCGCTGAGCCGCAGCCTGGCGGGCCACCGGTCGCGGACCTTGATGAGCAGCAGGCCCGCGGCGGTGAGGGTGGCGGCCATGCCGAAGCCGTACGCGAGCACGAGCAGCACCCCGAACCACGTCCTGCCGAGCGCGACCGCGCCGAGCAGCACGACGAGCGCCGACGGGCTCGGGACCAGGCCACCGGCGATACCCATGCCGACCACCGCCAGCCTGCTCGGTCGCCCGGCACCGTGCCCGTGATCGCGACTGCCGTGTCCGTGGGAGTGATCATGGCTGTCGGAGTGGTCGTGAGAGTGGTCGGGAGAGTGGTCGTAGGGATGCTCGCCGCCGCCGTGGGTGTGGTCGTGGCCCGCGGCGCGGCGGGACAGGAGCATGCTCACGCCGATCGCGGCGACCAGCACCCCGCTCGTCACCCCCAGCCAGCCGAGCACGGTCTCCCCGGCCAGGCCGGCCGCGGTCGTCAGCAGCAGCCCCAGCAGCAGCACGCCGCCGGTGTGGGTGAGGGTGACGGTGGCGCCGACGGTGAGCGCGTCGCGCGGGCGGCCCTGCCGGCCGGCCAGGTACGCGGCCATGACCGTCTTGCCGTGGCCGGGCAGCGCGGCGTGCGCGGCGCCGAGGGCCAGGGCGAGCCCCACCGCGAGCAGCCCGACCCACGGGGTCAGCTCCCGCTGCGCGACCCAGCCGCGCAACGTCAGCTCCGCCCGGCCCGCCCAGCCCGGCAGCACCGACGCGGGCAGGACGCCGGGCAGGGCGGACGACGAGGGCGGGGCGGCGGCGCCGGTGGTGCTGCCGCCGGGGGCCACCCGCAGCGTCGCGGAACGCACCGACGGCGGGGAGCTGAGCAGGTCGTCCGGGTAGGAGCGCAGCCCGTCGCTGCGCGAGGACGCCGGCAGCGGCGGGTCCACGAGGTGCACCCCGTCGGCGGTCGCGGTCAGCTCCCGCCAGCCGATCCGGTCGGCGGCGAAGTCGTTCGCCACGTCGACGGTGGCCTCGGCGGACAGGTCGGCGGGGCCCGACAGGTCGCATTCGAGGCGGCTGGTACGCAGCCCGGCCGCTCCATCGGAGTAGGTGAACACCTCCCGGTCGACGGTCCAGCCGACGGCCCGCCCGTCGACGGTGACGTGGAAGGCCGCGGCGACCGCCGTACACGAGGGCTGGGACTGCAACGTGGGCAGCTCCGCGAGGTCGGCCACGTAGGCGACGGCGACCCGGTCCGGGTGCAGCGCCAGCGCGCCCAGCTGGTTGACGGAGAAGTTGCCGAGCGGGTGGGCCTGCGCGGCGCCGGGCCACAGCAGCACGCCCGCCGCGACGGTGCAGAGCAGGAGCAGGACGCGGCGCATCAGGACTCCAGGGTGGCGAGGGTCCGCGCCGCGATCGGCGCGTCGACGGGGGAGAACTTCGGGTTGAGGGCCAGGGCGAGGCGCAGCTGCAGCCGCGCGGTCCCACGGTCGCCGGCCGCGTGGGCGACCATGCCGTAGTGGTACGCGAGCGTCGCGTCGACCTGGCCGAGCGCGTTGGCGTGGCGGGCGAACGGCAGCGCCGCGGCCGGGTCGCCGGCGGCCAGCAGCGTCCACGCGACCATGTCGGCGACCTCGCCGAACTGGCGGCGGTCCCACTCGGCGACGGCGAGGCGGGCCGCGGTGGCGGCGTCACCGGCGGCGAGGGCGAGCGCGGCCGCGCCGAGGTCGTCGGTGCCGCCGTTGGCGGTGAAGAGGCGGTGCGCGGCGCGGGCCAGCTCCAGCGACGGGCCGGGGTCCCGGCCGGCGACCTGCAGCAGGCGCGCCTGGTCCAGCAGCGCGTCGACGGTCGGGGTGCGGGCGACGACCCGGTCCAGGTCGGCGAGGGCGGCGGTCAGGTCGCCGGCGGCGGTGTCGAGCTTCGCCTTCAGCTGCCACAGCCCGACCGCGGCCGGGTCGGCGGCCAGGCCGAGGGTCACGTGCCGGCCGGCGGTGGCGAGGTCACCCGCGGCCCACGCGAGGCTGCCGAGGTGCTGGTGGCAGAACGCGACGTCGGCGGGCTCGGTCGCGCCGGCCAGGGCCAGCCGCATGAGCGCGACCGCCTCGGTGCGCCGGCCGTGCTGTTCGAGGTCGTACGACCCGCGCGTGTACGACGCGAGCCCCGGCCGCAGGTCCAGCATCCGCTGCACGGCGGCGGTCGCGGCGCCGGGGTGGCCGAGCTGGGTCTCGGCGTCGGCGAGGACCCCGTACGCGGTGTCGGACCACGCGTTGACCGCCAGGGCCTGCTCGGCGAGGGTCTTGGCGGCGGCGAAGTCGTGCCGGGCGTTGGCGAGGGCGCCGAGCCCGGCGAGCGCGGCCGCGTTGCCGTCGGGCCGGACCTCCAGAGATCTCCGCAGCGCGCCCTCGGCCTTCGGGTAGTACGCCGGGTCGGCGGTGGCGCGGGCCTGCTCCAGGTACGCCTCGCCGAGCGCCGCCCACGCCGTCCAGTCGCCGGGGACGGTGCGCAGCCGCTCCTGGTGCGCGGCGATCGTCACGGCCAGCCGGCTCGTCGCCTGTGGACGGTCCGGCGCGGCGGGTGCGGCGGCCGGCGGGCCACCCGAGGGGCGGCCGGCCAGCGCGCCGACGCCGAGCAGCAGCGCGGCTGCCAGTACCACACCCAGCACGATGCGGACCCGCATGACTTCTCCTCCTTCATCCAACCGGGGCGCGTCCCCGGTGGACGCGCCCCGTCGTGCGGGTCAGGGCTGGATCATCCCGCGGCGGCGCCGCCACCAGCCGACGAAGAGCAGGGTGCCCAGGCCGGCCGCGATCGCCGAGGTGCTGACCGCGACGGCCGTCATGCCGGTGCCGGACTCGAACGCCGACGGCGTCGTGGCGGGCTGGGCCGCGGCGGCCGACGCCGACGGGCCGGAGCCGTTGCCGCTGGTGGCGCCGGCGCCGGTGCCGCCGCCCTTGTTCACCGAGCCGCCGTTGGGCAGCGCCACGTACGGGAACTCGGCGCCGAACGCGTTGTCGTTCGCGTCGACCTTGTCGCCGGCGGCGAGGGCGTCGACGAGCTTGCCGGTCTGCGCGGCGCCCTCGACGGCCTGCACCGCGATGTCGACGACGTCGTCGGTGAGCCGCCGGCCGTTCGGGAAGCCCTGCAGGTCACCGGCGAGGACGCCGAGCCGGTCCGGCTGCGCGGTGACCGGCACCCCCAGGTTGAGCCGCAGCATCTCCGACGGCCGGAAGTCGGCCGCGACGACGTCGGCGTTGTTGAGCTGGGAGTTGAGGTCGGCCTTGATCGGCCCGCCGGCCTTCGTGGTGATGCCGGTCAGGAAGATCTCGACCAGGTCGTTGCGGGGTGCCGCGGGCGCCGGCACCTTGTAGATGCCCTCGATGAGCTTCGGCAGCTCCGGGTCGGTGACCCGGGCGACGACGGCGGGGATGCCGGCGTCCTTGTCGGGGCTGATCGAGTTGAACGCGTCCTTCAGCGACGCCGGAACGACGACCTCGTTGACCAGCGGGTTGCCGAGCCGGGACACCTGGACCTTCTCGCCGGTGACCGGGCCGGCCTGACCGGTGACGCGGGTCTTCGCGCGTTCCGTCGTGGTCCAGATGCCGATGACCGGGTTGCGCTTCACGTCGCCCTTGAGCGCCACGTCGGAGAACGGCACCTGCAGCGCGATCGTGTTGACGTTGTACCCGGCGAGGGTGTCCTGGCCGACCTCGCTCAGGTCGCCGCCGTACAGCAGGTCGAAGACCCGCAGGTCCAGGAAGAACGGGTCGTCGGCCTGGCCGGCGTAGACGTTCCAGCCGCCCGGCAGGCGCTTGTTGGCCTCGTTGCGCAGTTTCGCGTAGTCGGGCATCGTGGCCTTGCCGACCCGCGACGGGGCGACCGGCGCGCCGGTGATCCTGGTCTTGAAGGGCTCGCCGTGGAACGACGACTCCAGGGTGTAGGTCTGGCGGAAGAGCAGGTTCTCGTCGTCGAGCGAGGTGACCGGGCCGTTGGCGTACAGGAACGTATCGCCGCCGCGGCGGTCGATGTTCTGGAACGTCCAGCGGAACACCGCGTCGGCCTTCGCGTTGCCGTCGCTGTCGACGTTGATGTTGTAGACGGCGTCGGTGGCGAAGGGGTAGAAGTTCGGGCCGCCGTTGGGCTCGGAGAACGGCTGCCAGTTGGCGATGAACGTGACGTAGCCGGCCCGCTCGGGGCTGACGAACGCGTAGAGGTCGGTGTTGTCGACCGCCGGGTCGGCGGCGACGAGCGGCGCCTCCCGGTGGCTCGAGGCCGACGAGGTGCCGGGCCCGAGGCCGGCGAACGCCACACCGGCCGCCACGAGGATGGCAGCGGTGGCACGCCACCGGCGACCTGCCCGCGTTGGAGTGGTCATGAGGGTGGTCCTCCCGCGTCTGGAGCGGTCCTGTGGTGGACCGCTGCACGAGAGGACTTCGCGGGCGGCGAAATAGCGGATGGGTCGCTGTCGGCTTGCTCTCAGCCACCCATCCGGAGCCTCGCCGGCTCCGAAAGGCCGCAGCACACCCGCCGCGGCGTCATCGCGCCCCGGCGTCAGCCGGCGGGTTTGACCCCGACGCCGCCGTAGCCGTGCGACACCTGCGCGTCGCCGTCGTCGGGGCGCCAGTCGCCGAGCCACACCAGGCCCGGGTCGAGCAGCTCGTAGCCGTCGAACAGGCGCAGGATGTCCGCCCTGCCGCGCGGCACGATCGGGGCGCTGGAGCGCCGGTACACCTGCTGGCCCTGCTGCGCGGGGGCCGCGGCGACACCGTCGAGCGTCAGGTGCGACACCACCAGGTGGCTGCCGGGCACCGTCGCGTCCCGCAGCCGGGCGATGAGACCGGCGGGGTCCGCCTCGTCGGGCACGAAGTGCAGGATCGACACCATGAGGATGGCGACCGGCTCGCCGAAGTCGAGGTGCCCGGCGACGACCGGGTCGCTCAGCAGCGCCTCCGGCTCCCGCAGGTCGGCCAGGGCCACCGCCACCCGGTCCAGACCGTCCACAAGGGACCGGGCCTGGGCGACCGCGACGGGGTCGTTGTCGACGTAGACCACCCGGCCGTCGGTCATGTCGTGCACGTTGCCCTGCGTCGGCAGGCCGGTGCCGATGTCGAGGAACTGCCGCACGCCCGCCTGCGCCAGGTGCCGCACCGCCCGCTGCAGGAACCGCCGGTTGGTCCTGGCCGCGGCCGGCGTGTCCGGGAAGACGGCGAGGATCTGCTCCGCGGCCTCGCGGTCCACGGCGAAGTTGTGATACCCGCCGAGGTAGTAGTCGTACATGCGGGCCACGTTGGGGATGCTGGCGTCGACGTCGCCGAGACCGGTCATCCGCCCACCTTAATGGGGTACGTTGCGGCGCATGCTCGACGGACTGGACGACATCGCATGGGCCGCGCTGGAGCACGCGTACGGCCCGGCCACCGACGTGCCGGCGCACCTGCGCGGGCTGCTCGAGCCGGCCGGACAGGACCGGCGCCGGGCCCTGTCCGGCCTGTACGGCGGCATCTGCCACCAGGGCACCCGCTACGAGGCGAGCGCCCCGGCGGTGCCGTTCCTGCTGGAGCTGCTCCAGGACCCGGGCACCCCGGACCGGCCCGCGATCGGCCGGCTCGTCGCGGACCTCGCCGTCGGCCTGCACGAGACGTGGCTGCCCGGCGGGTTCCCCGTCGCGCCGCTGCGCGCCGCCGCGGTCGGCGGGGCCGAGCTGCTGCGGGCCGCGCCGCCACCGTCGGAGGACGACGAGGACGAGGACTTCGAGGGCGAGTCCCGCCTCGACTACCTGGAGGGCCTCGACGACGCGCAGCAGCAGGCGCTCGCCGCGCACGTGGACCTCGCCGCGTACGACGCGGTCCGCGCCGGCCTGCCGGTGCTGCGGCAGCTGCTCGCCGACGACGACGCGGCGGTGCGGGCCACGGCCGCGTACACCCTGGCCTGGTTCCCCGAGGGCGAGCCCGGCGCCGGCACGGCCGCGCTGACCGCCGCCGCCGCCGACCCGTCCCGGTCCGTGGCGGCGACCGCACTGGTCGCCCTCGGCCTGCTCGGCACCGCCGTGCCCGCCGCGCTGCAGGACCCGAAACCGGAGATCCGCTGGGCGGCCGCGATCGGGCTGGCCCGCGTGCACGGCCCAGACGCCGGGCCGGACGCCGTCGCGCTGCTGCTGGAGTGGGCCGCGTCGCCCGGCGCCGCCCGGCCCGGCATCCCGTTCCTCGACGGCGACCTCGCCGGGTACGCGGCGCTGTCGCTGCCGGGCCTCGGCGAGGCGCACACCGCCGCGGCCCTCGACGCGCTGCTGACCCGGCTCGGCACCGTCACCGGCGTACAGACGCTGCCGGTGCTGTCCACGGCGCTGCGGCTGGTGTTCCCCGACGGCCCGCCGCCGGCCGGGGGAGCGCTCGACCCCGCGCAGCGCCGGCTCGCCAGGGTGCTCGCCGGCGCGCCCGCCGCCTGGCAGCTCGGCGGGCGCCGGTTCGGCAACGTCACCGGCCTGCTGCGCGCGTACGGGCTGCCCGGCGACCCCGCTGAGCTGGGCGATCGCGCGGGCTGACCCGCCGCGCCCGGGCGGTGCGACTGTTGCCGTGCGGCAATTTGTTGTACGGTGGGTGGGTCGTCACCTGAGGCGACCTGCCCACGTTGCGCGAGCAGCGGGACCGGCGGGTCACCGGCCGGGCCCGTCCAGACAGCGGCGGTCCACCCGGAGCGTGACGGTTCCGCGGTCTACCGCCGGCGTTCAAGACACGGGCGCTGTGAGCGATCTTCTGACCGGTCCTGAGCGCCGTGTGCCCTCGTGTCAGGGTTGCCCGCTCGTCGTCGCCTGAAACGACGTCCGTACCCCGGACGGGCCGGTCATGCACCGAAAGGCTGACCCTGCCGTGAGCACCGACCTGCACACCGACGCCACCGTCATCGCGACCACCGACAGCATCGAGGTCGCCGCCGCCCCCAGGCCCGAGGTGGCCGCCGCGCCGGCCGCCGGGGCGCACCGCACCCGCGAGACCGACGCGCAGGCCAAGGCCCTGCTGTCCCTGCTGGCCGACCTGCCCGCGGGCATCGACCGGGACCGGGTCCGGGCCCGGCTCATCGAGCTGTACATCCCGCTGGCCGAGTACCTGGCCCGGCGCTTCCGCAACCGCGGCGAGCAGTTCGACGACCTCGTCCAGGTCGCCAACCTCGGCCTCATCAAGTCCGTCGACGGCTTCGACCCGGCCCGCGGCGCCGCGTTCACCAGCTACGCCATCCCGATGATCGTCGGGGAGCTCAAGCGGCACTTCCGCGACAAGGGCTGGGACGTGCGCGTGCCCCGCCGCCTGCAGGAGCTGCGGCTGGAGATCTCCAAGGTCTCCGGCGACCTCGCCCAGGACCTCGGCCGGTCCCCGACCGTCGCCGACCTCGCGCAGAAGCTCGGCGCGAGCGAGGAGGACATCATCGAGGGCCTCGACTGCGGCCAGGCCTACCGGGCGCTGTCGCTGGACGCGCCCGTCGGCGAGTCCGGCGACGGTGGCCTCACCGGCCTCGGTGACCTGCTCGGCGGCGAGGACCCCGACCTGGCCAACGTGGAGAACCGCGAGGCGCTGCGCCCCCTGCTGGCGAAGCTGCCGGAGCGCGAGCAGAAGATCATCGCGATGCGCTTCCACGGCAACCTGACCCAGTCGCAGATCGCCGCCCAGCTCGGCATCTCCCAGATGCACGTGTCCCGGCTGCTCGCCGGGGCCCTGAAGACGCTGCGCGCGTCCCTCACCAGGGACTGAGGCTGTGTTGCCGCCCCACCGCTGACGCGGCGGGTCCCGGCGGGGGTTCCCACCCGCACCCCCATGCTCGCTGCGCTCGCACTGCCGGGCGCCGGCGCGCGGCAGATTCCGCGCTGCCGCGCGCCATCCCGGTGCCCGGCGTCCTTGCGCCCACCCGGCCCGCCGAGATCGTGCGCATCCGCGCGTCAACGCCGCGGCACGGCGAACTTCCGGGGAGAGCGGCCGGCTAAACCTCAATCACGTCGACGTCCGCATCGGACAGATGTGGTCGGAAGGTACGCCGGTGCTCACCGTGGTCACCGAGAGCGCCTTGACGCCAGCGATCCCGGATCACACAGGTGTCAAGACGGACGGAGCGGTGGTATCCGGCTGCCGGTGCGACGGGCGGCGGATGGAGGCTCACTCACACGGGTGCCCCGGGGGCCGGGTCCGCACCGGGGCGGGCCGGTGGCCGTTAGCCTCGGACGAGGGGGTGGGCGAAATGGGTAAATCGCCGGAATTGAAGTGGGTCCTGCGGCCGGACCGGAACGGCGTGCACCACGCCGAGCTGGCCCCGCACGACGGCAAGGAGATCTACGCGTTCGGCGACACCGACGCCAACGGCCGCGTCGAGATCACGCTGATGGACGGCACGCGGGTGCGTGCCCGGCGGGGTGAGCTGATCCCCTGCTGAACCGGCGGACCGTCGCGCCGGCGCCCGGGGTTCCACGGCCCCTCCGCGCCGGCGGCGGATCCGCGACCGCGCTCCGGCGTCCGAGCCCTCAGGGCCGGGCGCCGGAGCCGTCCAGCCGGGACTGCAGGAAGGCGCGTTCGACCGCGTTGTCGCACAGGGCGATCGCCGCCCGGTACGCCGCCGCGGCCTCCTCGTGCCGGTCCAGGCGGCGCAGCAGGTGGGCCCGGGCGGCCGGCAGGTAGTGGTACGCCGCCAGGCGCGGGTCCCCGGCGAGCGTGTCGAGCAGGGGCAGCGCCGCGGCCGGGCCGTCGGCCATCGTCACCACGACGGCGCGGTTGAGGGCCACGACGGGCGACGGCCAGGCGGCCAGGAGCAGGTCGTACAGGCCGCGCAGCTGCTGCCAGTCGGTGTCGGCGTACGTCGGGGACTCGGTGTACACGGCGGCGATGGCGGCCTGCAGGGCGAAGCGGCCCGGGCGTCCGCCGCGCAGGCAGGCGCGCACCAGGCGCAGGCCGTCGGTGATCTGGGTGGCGTCCCACCGGGACCGGTCCTGCTCCTCGAGCAGCAGCAGTCGGCCGTCGGCGGCGACGCGGGTGGCACGGCGGGCGTCGTGCAGCAGCATGAGGGCGAGCAGGCCCTGCGCCTCGCGCTCGTCGGGCATGAGGGTGCACAGGGTCCGCGCCAGGTCCAGCGCGCGTTCGACGAGGTCGGGGCGCAGCAGGTCGGGGCCGGTCGGGGCGGCGTGGCCGGTGGTGAAGACCAGGTGCACGACGGTGAGCACGGCGTCGAGGCGGTCGGGCAGGTCCTCCAGCGGCGGCACGCGGTACGGGATGGCCGCCGCCGCGATCTTCTTCTTCGCGCGGGTGACCCGGGCGGCCGTCCTCTTACACTCCTACGTCAATCGGGTCGGCCCCCGAGTCGACAGGCCGGGCAGACATTTTTCCCGCGAGTTTCTGGTACGCCAGCGCGCAGCCGGCGACGGCCGCGGTGCCCAGCACGTACCAGCCGCTGAGCACGAGCAGCCCGAGCGACGCGGCGAGGGAGACCGCGGCGCACCACCACACCGGCGTCCGCCGGGGCAGCAGGCGCAGGGCGGCCGCGGTGCCCAGGACGTACACGAGGACGAACGCGCCGCTGGTGAGCAGGACCAGCGGGCGGGTGCCGATCCCGGTCGCCGCGACCAGCAGCAGCGACGCGCCGCCGAGCACGGCGATCACGGTGAGGCTGCGCCGGGGCACCTCACCGGCGCCGCTGCCCCGGCCGAACCACGCGGGCAGCGCCGCGTCCCGGCCGAGCGCCGCGCCGAGCTTCGCCGCGCCCGCGTAGTACGCGTTCATCGTGCCGAGCGTCAGCAGCACCGCGGCGCCGGCGGTGAGGACCTTGACCTGCCCGCCGACGCCCCGGGCGAGCAGCTCGGCCAGCGGCGCGTCGCCGGGCACCGGGCCGAGCACCAGGATGCTGGCCGCGGCGATGCCGAAGTACAGCACCCCGACGACGACCAGGGCGATCGCGGTGGCCCGGGGCAGGTCCCGGGCGGGCCGGCGGAAGTCGGCTGCGAGGGACGTGACCGCCTCCCAGCCGGCGAACCCCCACACCAGCAGCGCCGCCGCCGACCCGACCGCCCACCAGCCGTGCGGCGCGAACGGCCGCAGGTGACCGGGGTCCGCGTGCGGCAGCGCCGTCACGGTCGCCGTCAGCAGCAGCGTGACCAGCAGCAGCGCCAGGCCGAGCTGCAGCCGGCCGGACACCCGCACGCCCCCGAGATTGCCGGCCGTCACCACGAGCATCAGCCCGGCGGCGGTCAGCAGCTCCGTGCGGGTGCCGCCGCCGAGCGCCGCGGCCACGTACGCCCCGGCGAACAGCGCCGCCGCGGGCGCGCCGACCGGCACCGCCAGGTAGAAGCACCACCCGACGACCGCGGCGGCCCGCTCGCCGAACGCCCGCCGCGCGTACGTGGCGACCCCGCCCGAGTCGGGGAACCTGGCGCCGAGCGCGGCGAACGTCGCGGCGAGCGGCACCGACAGCGCGATGAGGGCGGCCCAGGCGACGAGCGAGGCCGGGCCCGCGGTCTGCGCGGCGAGCGCCGGCAGCGCGATGACCCCGGTGCCGAGCACCGCACCGATCGAGAGAGCCGCCCCTTGCGGCACGTTCAGCATGCCGTCCATTCCACCCGATGGCACCGGACCGGACGAGTGGCAGGAATGCCATCCTCGGATAGATTCAAGCCATGAGCGAGCGTCACGTCGTCGGGGTCGCCGCGACCCCGGACATGCCCGTCTTCGAGCTGGCCGTGCCGTGCGAGGTGTTCGGCATCGACCGCAGCGACCTGGTCTCCCCGTGGTACGAGCTGCGCTTCGCCGCCGCCACCCCCGGCGTGCTGCCGGCCCGCAACGGCATGACGATCGCCGCGCCGCACCCGCTGCCGTCGCTGCTGGACGCCGACACGGTGATCGTCCCGGCGTTCGCCCGGGCCACCCAGGTCGCGCCCCCGCCGGAGCTCGTCGAGGTCGTGCGGGAGGCGTACCGGCGCGGCCGGCGCATCGTGGCGATCTGCACCGGCGCGTACGTGCTCGCCGCCGCCGGCCTGCTCGACGGCCGCCGCGCCACGACCCACTGGATGAACGCCTTCGACTTCACCCAGCGCTTCCCCGCGGTCACGTTCGACCCCGACGTGCTGTACACCTGCGACGGCACCATCTTCACGTCGGCCGGCACCGGCGCCGCGATCGACCTGTGCCTGCACCTGGTCCGCCTCGACCACGGCGCGGCCGTCGCCAACGAGGTCGCCCGGCGCATGGTCGTCCCGCCGCACCGCGACGGCGGCCAGTCGCAGTTCGCCCACCCGCCGCAGCGCCTGCGGACCCCCGACACCCTCGGCGTCGCCCTCGACTGGGCCCGCACCCGCCTCGACCAGCCGCTCACCGTCGCCGACCTGGCCCGCGAGGCGAAACTCAGCCCGCGCACGTTCGCCCGCCGCTTCCGCGAGTCGGTCGGCACCAGCCCCCTGCAGTGGCTGCTGGGTCAGCGGGTACGCCTGGCGCAGGAGCTCCTGGAGACCACCGACGACTCGATCGAGCGGATCGCCCACCGGACCGGCCTCGGCACCCCGGCCAACCTGCGCGCCCACTTCGCCCGCCAGACCAGCGTCACCCCGACCACGTACCGCCAGGTCTTCCACCGCTGAAGAACGCGGTTCGGGCCGCTGCATGTACCGCATCGCCGCGTGCCACACCCTCACCCGTTCAGCGCCGGAAAAGGCCCAACACCGCGTACAGCGGCCAGCGCCATCCGGTGACGGTCCTGATCCAGCCTTCGTACCAGGCTTCCTGCTCCGCGACGGTGACCACATCCGCACAGCCGGCTGGATCGAGCACCTCGACCGGGCTGCTCATGGTTGAACCCGTTCCCATCCTTTCACCATTCGCCCAGCAGCTTTGTTCCCGTTCCGGGCTCCGCCGGGGTTGGCGGCGTCCGAGTTGCGGGGCGCAGCCGGCGGGCCGGGCGGCAGGCGGCGACGACGCCGGCCACCGGGATGGTGCGCGGAAGCGAAGGCGGGCGGCTCGAGCTGACGGTACAGAGATCAGCCCTCCGCTCTACGGTGTATCGGGCATTTCGGGTCGGGTCGGTCGAGTTCGTGCCAGGTATCTTCGACGCTGCTGCCATCAAGCAAGTCGATGCGCGCGGTGCAGCGACTCCAATGGCAGATACATCCGGCTCCAAGAGCCTTTTCGTATTCCATGACCGGATTCTTACGCGGCACCAACAAAGACGGGGCGCCTCAAGACCAGGGCTCACACGCGAGTCACCTTGCCGGCGCGGGTATCGCCCAGCGTCTGTACCCAGCGTCCTGAACGGGTGACCGCCGCCCGTGCCGTCGCACCCTGCCACGGCTCCTGCTCCAGGCCAGCCGGACCGGGCGTTGGTTCAAGGTCAGCATGCCGCTGTCGGCCGCGGGACAACCCGGTGGATTGCTGGAACGCGGTGGATCCCTGTTGTCCTGACCCCAGCAGGACACCGGGTTGTCCAAGATCGCGCGGCGTGGGGCGGGAAGGGCTGGCCACCGGGATGGCGCGCGGGACGCGCAGAAGCTGCCGCGCGCAGCGCACGGCAGTGCGAGCGCAGCGAGCATGGGGGGTGTGGGGTGGGAACCCCCCACGGGGAGGCGGCGGAGCCGCCGGGCAATGCAGACGGGTCGGCTCCTCTCCCACAAGAGGTGCCGACCCGTCCGCTGGAGGTCGCCGGGTCCGTGGCATCACCCGGCGACGGGCTCCTCCGCCGGCTCGGCGCGGCGGCCGGCCTTGACGAGGGAGGCGAGTGCACCGACGATCGACATGCCGATCGCCAGCCAGAACACGATGACAAGTCCGTCGTGGAAGGGGCCGGACACCAGGTGCGGGAAGAACTCCCGGCCGGTGAGGGTGGCGGCGTTGGCGGCCGGGAGCTGACCGAGCAGACCGGGTCCGAGCAGGGCGGCGATCGGGTTGTACCCGAGGAACGCGGCGAACAGCGTGCCGACGGGCGGCAGGTTGGCGACGGTGTGCGCGGCCGGGCCGGGGACGCCCTGGGCGGTGAGGCCGGTGTCGAGCGTGGAGGGCAGCGAGGTGGACAGGCCGGCGACCATGAGGGAGAAGAAGACGCCGATGGACAGGACCATGCCGGCGTTCTGGAAGGTGGCCCGCATGCCGGAGGCGGCACCGCGCAGGTGGGCGGGGACGCTGGACATGACCAGGGACGTGTTCGGCGCGGCGAAGAGCCCGCCGCCGAGGCCGTTGAGGAAGACCAGCGCGGCGAAGGCCCAGTAGCTGAAGTCGGTCGGCAGGATGAGCAGGCCGCCGAAGGACAGCGCCATGACGAGCAGGCCGCCGGCGGCGAAGAGCCGCGGGCCGTACTTGTCCGACAGGTGCCCGGCGATGGGGCCGGCGGCGAGGAAGCCGACGGTGAGCGGCAGCAGGTAGATGCCGGCCCACAGCGGGGTTTCCTCGTACCGGTAGCCGTGCAGCGGCAGCCAGATGCCCTGCAGCCAGATGATCAGCATGAACTGCAGGCCGCCGCGGGCGATGGAGGCGAGCAGGCCGGCGACGTTGCCGGAGGCGAAGGCCCGGTTGCGGAAGAGGCCGAGGGGGAACATCGGCTCGGCGACACGGGTCTCGACCCAGGCGAAGAGGGCCAGGACGAGCGCGCCGCCGATGAGGCCGGCGAGCACCCACGGGTTGGTCCAGCCCTGGCTGTGCCCGCCGTAGGGCTGGATGCCGTAGGTGATGCCGGCCAGCAGCGCGGTGAGCCCGACGGCGAAGGTGAGGTTGCCCCACCAGTCGATGCGACCGGGGCGGCGCAGGCCGGTGTCGTGCAGCGACCGGTACGCCCACAGGGTGCCGACGATGCCGATGGGCACGTTGACCCAGAAGACGGCCCGCCAGTTCCACTCGGCGAGCAGGCCGCCGAGGACCAGGCCGATGAACGACCCGGCGATGCCGGCCACGATGTTGACGCCGAGGGCCATGCCGCGCTGGGCGGCGGGGAACGCGTCGGTGAGGATCGCGGCGGAGTTGGCCATGAGCATGGCGCCGCCGACGGCCTGCAGGACCCGCCAGCCGATGAGCCACAGCGCGCCGTTGCCGCCGTCGAACGGGTCGAGGGACAGCGCCACCGAGGTGACCGTGAACAGGGCGAAGCCCGCGTTGTAGATGCGGACCCGGCCGTACATGTCGCCGAGGCGGCCGAGGGTGACCACGAGCACGGCGCTGACCAGCATGTAGCCCATGAGCATCCACAGCAGGTAGCTGACGTTGCCGGGGCTGAGCGGGTCGAGGTGGATGCCGTTGAAGATGGCGGGCAGCGAGATGAGCACGATCGAGGAGTTGATCGTGGCGATCAGCATGCCGAGCGTGGTGTTGGACAGGGCCACCCACTTGTAGTGCGGGTGGTCGGTGCCGCCGGACAGGGCGCCACGGAAGCCTTGCTGCAACAGTGTCACGGCGCCAGCCTCTCCAGGGCCGGCAGTGCGGCCGCGATCAGTGCCTCGTCCTCGGCGGACAGGTCGCGCAGCAGCGCGGCCAGGTGCTCGGCGCGCACGGTGCGGCGGCGGGCGAGCAGGTCCCGGCCGGCCTGGGTGACCCGCACCAGCACGACCCGGCCGTCGGTGGCGTCGGTGGTGCGCTCGGCGAGGCCGTCGCGCTCGAGGCGCTGCGCCAACTGGGTCATCGCCGGCTGGGTGACGCCCTCGGCGGCGGCGAGGTCGGTGAGCCGGCGGGGGCCTTCCCGCTCGAGCCGGCGCAGCGTCGAGGCGGCGGTCAGGCTGATGTCGTTGGGTGGGTTCCCGTGTCGCAGCACGCTGAACAGCCGCTCCACGGCGGTCGTGAGCCGCGCGGGGTCCAGCGCGGTCTTGGCGGCGGGCATGAGCCAATTTGTATCACGCACTTATAAAAGCATGTTATGTATCAGGTCACAGAAAAGGTGGCGCCGGCGTCGGCCGGCGCCACCTCAGCTGGTCAGATGCACTTCTGGTGCTCGACGATGGTCAGCCCGTCGACCAGGTTGCCGTAGCCCTCGTCGGTCGAGGCGCTCTCCACCGCGGTCAGCGTCACCCGGGTCGAGGTCTGGTTCGGGCCGGTCTTGTACCAGCCGTACAGCCGCTTCCACGACGCGTCGCTGGCCGAGTTCAGGTACGCGAACGTCGAGCCGACCCCGTTGACGCTGCCGCCGTTCTTCGGGGTGCGGCCGAAGTGGATCTGGGTCGCGTCGACGTCCTTGCCGTCCGAGGTGTCCCGGGCCCGGATCCAGAACGACCAGTAGATCTTCGTGTTCGGCTTGGTCTTGATGTCCTGGTAGATCGAGTTGCCGGAGCCGGTGGCGTTGAGCTCGGCGAACTGCGTGCCGAAGCGGGCCGGCACGCCCATGCCGCCGTTCCACAGCTCGATCTGGCCGTCGGGGTCGTCGGTGCCCCAGGCCGGTACGTCGTCCTCGTCGAACAGCTTCCAGCCGGCGTTGCCGATCTTCGGCTGCTCGAAGCCGCCGTTGACGGTCAGCTCCTTGCAGACCTTCTTCGCCCCGCCCTTGGACTTGGCCATCGCCGCCATCCCCGCCGTCCCCGCCATCCCGGCGCTGCCCGTGCCGCCCGGGCCGCCCGCGGCCCCGGCGCCGGAGACGCCGGCGGCGGCCGCCGGTGGCGCGCTGACGAGCGTCGCGAGCAGTGCCGCGGCACCGACCGCCGACAGCGTCCCGCGCATGGTCGTGCGCCTGGTTCGAGTGCGCTGCAACATGGTGATCCCCCTGTCCGCCACGGCTACGCTGCCGTGGCAACCTCCGCGCAGAGCCAAACACGCTGACCTGCGCAAAGGCGGACAGTTCGAGGAAATTCCGTATTTCGGGCAGACTTGTCGAGCCGTTACGTGGTTGCTGGCCTGCTGCGCCGGCGCAGGTAGAAGCGCACCAGGGGCTCCACGCTGCGGGCGACCAGCGGCCCAGCGACGGCGAGGATGAGCACGTACGCGGCGGCGAGCGGACCGAGCCGTGCGTTGGTGCCGGCGGCGACCGCGAGCCCGGCGATGACGATGTTGAACTCGCCCCGGGGCAGCAGCGCGGCGCCGGCGCGGACCCGGCCGGTGATCGCCACCCCGGCCCGCCGCGCGGCGAGCCAGCCCGTCGCCATCTTCGAGGCGATCCCGGCGACCGCGAGCAGCGCCGCGACGCCCAGCACCGGCGGCAGCGCCCGCGGGTCGGTCTGCAGGCCGAAGAAGACGAAGAACACTGCGGCGAACAGGTCCCGCAGCGGGCTCAGCAGCTCCCGCGCGGTGTGCGCGAGCGGCCCGGACAGCGCGATGCCGACGAGGAACGCACCGACCGCGGCGGAGACCTGCAGCAGGTCGGCGACGCCCGCCACGAGCACGGTCAGGCCGAGCACCTTGAGCAGCAGCACCTCGTCGCTGTCGGAGGCGACGAACCGCTCCACGATGCGCCCGTAGCGCAGCGCGACGACCAGGATCACGCTGATCGTGGCCGCGGCGATGGCGAGGGTCACGGCGCCGCCCAGCACCCCGACGCCGGCCAGCAGGGCGGTCAGGATCGGCAGGTACAGCGCCATCATCAGGTCCTCGAAGACCAGCAGCGACAGCACGACCGGGGTCTCGCGGTTGCCCAGCCAGCCGAGGTCGCCGAGGACCTTCGCGGTGATGCCCGACGAGGTGACGTACGTGATGCCGCCCATCGCGACCGCGGCGACCGGGCCCCAGCCGAGGATGAGCGCCGCGGCGACCCCGGGCGCGGCGTTGAGCACCAGGTCGATCAGGCCGGCCGGGGCGGACGAGCGCAGCGTGCCGACGAGCTCCGGTGCCGTGTACTCCAGCCCCAGCGTGAACAGCAGCAGGATGACGCCGATCTCGGCGCCGGCGGAGATGAATTCGGTGCTGGTGGTCAGCGGCAGCACGCCGCCGGCGCCGAACGCGAGCCCGGCCAGCAGGTACAGCGGGATGGGGGAGATGGAGAACCGCAGCGACAGCGCACCGAGCAGGCCGAGTGCCAGGATGACCGCACCGAGCTCGATGAGGATCGTGTCGTGGTGCACGCCGTCCCCTATCCGTCGGTGAGGAGCGTCGCGACGCCCTCGGTGCCGGCGGCGGTGCCGACGACCACGATGGTGTCGCCGGCGAGCAGGCCGAAGTCGGGGCGGGGGCTCGCGTGCACGGTGCCGCCGCGCAGCACGGCGACGATCGACGCGCCCGTGCGGGTGCGCGCCTGCGTGTCACCGAGGGTGCGGCCGTCGTACGGCGAGCCGGGCCCGATCGCCAGCTGCTCGGTGACCAGCCCGGTCACCTGCCGCTGCAGCTCCGCGAGGTGCTCGACGATGCGCGCCGTGCCGAGGTACTCGGCGAGCGCGTTGGACTCCTCGGCGGACAGCGCGACGGACACCACGCTCGTATCGGGGTCTTCCTTGTCGTAGATGACAAGGTCGCGCCTGCCGCTGCGGTGGGAGACGATGCCGATGCGGCGGCCTCGGGCGGTGGTCACCACGTGGCTCGTGCCGATGCCGGGGAGGTTCGTGCGCTCGACGTGCATACCCCATGATACCGGAGATGGATCAATGTCAGGTCAGCGGCGCAGCGCCTCGCCGAGCTCGTCCGTGGTGCGGATCAGGTTGGCGGCGATCTCGGTGGCGTGGTCGTCGGTGAGCCGGGCCAGCGGCACCCCGACACTGATCGCGTCGGCGGTGCCGGGCACGACCGCCGCGACGCAGCCGACACCGGGCTGGAACTGGCCGCGCTCGTACGCCCAGCCGCGCGCGCGGGTCTCGGCGAGCTCCTCGAACAGCGCCGCCCGGTCCACGACGGAGTCGCTGGTGTGCGCCTCGACGCCCCGGTCGAGCAGCTCCACGACCCGCTCCCGGGGCAGCCCGGCGAGGATGGCCTTGCCGCTGGCGGTGGCGTAGGCCGGCATCCGCCGCCCGACGGCGGAGCCGACCACGTCGTGCGGCGCCTCCCGGCTGGCGATGCACACGATGCCCGGCGGGTCCAGGCGCACCAGCCGCACCGCCTCGCTGAGCCGGTCGCGCAGCTGCGCCATCAGCGGCCCGGCGAGCCGGACGGTGCGGTCGGTGAGCAGGTACGCGCTGCCGGGCCGCAGCGCCCCGACCCCGATCGTGTAGCTGTCGTCGGGTTCGGCGTGCACCCAGCCGCGGTCCACGAGGCTGCGCAGCCGGCCGCGCAGCACGCCCTCGGGCAGGTTGAGCTGACGGAGCAGGGAGTCGAAGGTCATCCGGTCGGTAGCGGCCGACAGGCGCTCCAGCACATCGAGCGTGGGGCTGTCCTCAGCGATGGACATTCGATCTCTGCTTCCCATCCGCGCCGCGTTCAAACATCAGATCTCACCCTTTTTTCACCAGCGGGAAGGGCAGCGTCTCGCGGATCGAACGCCCGGTCAACAGCATGACGAGCCGGTCGACGCCGAGGCCGAGCCCGCCGCTGGGCGGCATCGCGAACTCGAACGCGTCCAGGAAGTCCTCGTCCAGCGACATCGCCTCCGGGTCGCCGGCGGCGGCCCGCAGCGACTGCGCCGTCAGCCGGGCCCGCAGCTCGACCGGGTCGACCAGTTCGGTGTACGCGGTGCCCAGCTCCATGCCGAACGCGACCAGGTCCCACCGCTCCGCCAGGCGCGGGTCGTCGCGGTGCCCGCGGGTCAGCGGCGACACGTCGACCGGGAAGTCGGTGTAGAACGTCGGGCGCACGGTGACGCCCTCGACCAGGTGCTCGTACAGCTCCAGGACCAGCTGGCCGTGGGTCCACCCGTCCTGCCACGCGACGCCCAGCCGGTCGCACAGCGTCCGCAGCGCGTCCACCGGGTCGGCCGGGGTGACCTCGGCGCCGGCGGCGCGCGACACGGCCTCGTACACGCCGACCACCGGCCACTCGTCGCGCAGGTCGACGGTGTGCCCGTCGCGGGTCAGCACCGGGCCGGGGCCCGCCTCGGCGGCCGCCAGGATCAGCTCCCGGGCCAGGACCCGCATCGAGGTGTAGTCGCCGTAGGCCTCGTACGCCTCCAGCATCGTGAACTCGGGGTTGTGGGTGGCGTCCACGCCCTCGTTGCGGAAGTTGCGGCCGATCTCGAAGACCCGCTCGACCCCGCCGACGGCGAGGCGCTTGAGGTAGAGCTCCGGGGCGATGCGCAGGAACAGCCGCATGTCGTAGGCGTTGGAGTGGGTCACGAACGGCCGGGCGTTCGCTCCGCCGTGCACCGGCTGCAGCACCGGCGTCTCCACCTCGACGTAGCCGCGGCCGTGCAGGGCGCTGCGCAGCGCGAAGCCGGTCGCGGAGCGCAGCCGGACCATGTCGCGGGGCGCCTGGTTGACGATCAGGTCGACGTGCCGCTGCCGGACCAGCGCCTCCGGGTCCGCCAGCCCACGGTGCTTGTCCGGCAGCGGTCGCAGGCACTTCGCGGTGAGCTGCCACGAGTCGGCGAAGACGGACAGTTCGCCGCGCCGGCTCGTACCGGCGACGCCGCCGACACCGATGTGGTCACCGAGGTCGACGGTGGCGGCGAACGACGGGTCTCCGGTGACGAGTACCTGCAGGTCGCCGGACCAGTCGCGCAGCGTGGCGAAGCACAGCGCGCCGTGGTCGCGCAGCCGCACCACCCGGCCGGCGACGCCGACCCGCTCGGCCGTGCGGGTGTCCGGCGGCAGGCCGGCGTGCGCGGCGCGGACCTCCGCGAGGCTGTGGGTGCGGGCGTACCCCGGGGGGTAGGGCTCCACGCCGTCGCGGCGCAGCGCGTCGAGCTTGTCGAGGCGGACCCGGACCTGCTCGGGCACCTTGCGCCCGGCCAAGGGCTGCGGGTCGAGCCCGATCAGCTCCCGCGGCGCGTCCGCCGGCGCCGGCGTGCCGCGCCGCAGCAGGGTCCGCAGGCTGGGCACGACCAGGAACCCCTCGGCCGCCGCCGAGGCCAGGCCGACCTTCGCGAGGTCCCGCACGTCCTCGAAGCACAGGAACCGCGGCAGCCACTGCGGGCTGTACTTCACGTTGGAGCGGTACAGCGACTCCAGCTGGAACCAGCGCGACGCGAACAGCAGCAGCGCCCGCCACAGCCGCAGCACCGGACCGGCGCCGATGCGGGCGCCGTCGGCGAAGACCGCCCGGAACACCGCGAAGTTCAGCGACACCCGGGTCACGCCCAGCCGCGGCGCCTCGCGCATGAGCGTGGCCACCATGTACTCGACGAGGCCGTTGTCCGACGCGCGGTCGCGGCGCATCAGGTCCAGCGACAGCCCGTCGGTGCCCCACGGCGTGAACGACAGCAGCGCGACCTCCCGGCCCTCGCGGTCGTGCGCCTCGACCAGCACGCACCGGCCGTCGTTGGGGTCGCCGAGCCGGCCGAGCGCCATCGAGAACCCGCGCTCGGTCTCCGTGTCGCGCCACCGGGCGGCGAGCTCGATGATCCGCGCCATCTCCGCGGCGCCGATGTCGGCGTGGCGGCGGATGCGCACCGTGTACCCGGCCCGCTCGACCCGGTGCACCGCCTGGCGCACCTGCCGCAGCCGGGGCGCCTCCAGGTCGAAGTCGCGCACGTGCAGGATCGCCTCGTCGCCGAGCTCGAGGACCCGCAGCCCGGCGCGGGCGTACGCGGTCGCGCCCTCCTCGCCGGCGCCCATCACCGCCGGCGTCCACGCGTAGTCGCGGGCCTCGCGCAGCCACGCCTCGATCGCCGGCGGCCACGCGTCGGGCTCGCCGATCGGGTCGCCGCTGGCCAGGGAGACGCCGAAGACCACCCGGTACGTGACGGCGCTGCGGCCGCTGGGGGAGAAGATGACCTCCTTGTCCCGGCGGGTCGCGAAGTAGCCGAGCGAGTCGCGGCGGCCGTGCTCGGCCAGCAGCTGCCGGACCCGCCGCTCCTCGTCGGTGTCCAGCGACGCGGTCGCCCGCTGGGAGCGCAGCAGCGCGAACACCGCGGCGAACAGGGCGGCCGCGCCGAACGCGCCGAGGATCAGGTTGACCCAGCCGGGGGCGCGGCCCTGCCGGCCGACGTCGAAGCCGAAGGCGCCGCCGAGGACCGTCTGGCCGCTGTACGCCAGGCGCCCCGCACCCGCGCCGAGCGAGCCGGGGAACAGCTCGACGAGGCCCCAGCCGACGGCGATGCCGAACGCGAGCAGCGCGCCGAGCGTGACGACCGCCTTGGGCAGGCTGGCCCGCTGCACCCGGGCGGAGAACCCGTCGCGGGCCAGCCACAGCAGGGCGAGCAGCACCGCGGTGATCAGCACGTTGGCCAGGCCGGCCGCCGCGCCGTGCCACGGCAGCCGCAGCTCGCGCGCCTCCTCGCCGCGTTCGGCGCCGCCGAGCAGCACGGACACGTCGAAGATGCCCTGCAGCCCGAGGAACACCAGCAGCACCCAGAAGATGACCCGCTTGCGGTTGTGCACCGCGGCGGCGAGGGTGGCCAGGATCGCGGCGTAGCCGAGGTTCGCCGGCGCCGGCATCAGCAGCGCGTCGACGGTGACCCGGACGGGGTGGACCCGTGAGCCGAGGGCGGCGGAGACGGCGGCGACGGCGCACAGGGCCGCCACGGCGAGCAGCCCGCCCGCGAGCCAGTCGGGGAGCCTGCCATGCAGCGTCTTCACGCCAGCCATGATGCGCGCCGCGTTTCGGAATCTCCGCGCCGGGTGATGATGCGGGCATGGACGACATCACCGCGCTCATCCTCGACGACCACGACGCGTTCCGCCGCGGGTTCGCCCGCCTCGACGACGCCCGGGGCGAGGAGCAGCTCACCGCCGTGTGGGATGCCCTGGCCCTGCACCTGGAGATCCACGCCGAGGCCGAGGAGCGGATCCTGTACCCGCACCTGCTCAAGCGCTCCCCCTCCGAGGAGACCAAGGAGGAGACCGACGACGCGATCCGCGACCACAACAAGATCCGTGACGCGATCGAAGCCGCCGGGCGCGCGAAGGTCGGCTCCGACGAGTGGTGGAAGGCCGTCTGGGCGGCCCGCACCGAGAACAGCGAGCACCTCGCCGAGGAGGAGGACGAGGTGCTGCCCGACTTCCGCAGGCACGCCGACATGCGGCTGCGCATCGACCTCGGCGCGCAGTGGCTCACGTTCTACGGCGAGCACCCCAGCGGCAAGGGCCTCACGTTCCGCGACAAGGACCCGCAGCGCTACATCCAGGAGCACAGCAAGGAATAGCCGGCGCGTTGCGGGGGACCTACCGGCCCATGACAACTGTGCTGATCACCGGTGGCCTCACCGGCATCGGACGGGCCACCGCGGCGGCGTTCGCCGAGCAGGGCGCGGACGTGGTGGTCGCCGGCCGCCACGACGCCGACCTGCCGGGCGGCGCCGTCTTCATGCAGGCCGACGTGCGCCGCGAGGGCGACGTCCGGCAGCTCGTCGAGGACGCTGTCACCCGCTTCGGCTCGCTGGACATCGCGGTCAACAACGCCGGCCGCGCTGTCAGTCGGCGTCGTGGAGGTTGTAGCCGCGTTTGGTGAGTTCGGTTTCTATGGTGTGGCAGACCTGCTCGACGACGGCGACCCGGGCGTACTGCTTGCTGTCGCCGGCGATGACGTGCCAGCGGGCGCGGGGTTTGTCGGTCTTCTCGAGCATGTCCTCGACCGCGGATTCGTACTCTGCTCGGCGTTCACGGTTGCGCCAGTCCTCGTCGGTGAGCTTCCAGGATCGGAGCGGATCGCTCGAGCGGTCCTGAAAGCGGCGTAGTTGCTCGTCGGCGGAGACATGCATCCAGAATTTGATGAGGATCATGCCTTCAGCCGTAAGGGTGCGTTCGAATTCTACGATCTCGTCGTAGGCGCGCGTCCATTGCTTGGCGGTGGCGAAGCCTTCGACGCGTTCGACAAGGACGCGTCCGTACCACGAGCGGTCGAGGACGCTCATGCCTCCCCAGCCGGGCAGCACGGCCCAGAACCTCTGGAGGAAGTGATGCCTCTTTTCGTCGTAGGTGGGTGCGGCGAACTGCGCGACTCGGACGTGGCGGGGGTCGAGCGGGGCAACGAGGCGTTTGATGCTGCCCCCTTTGCCGGAGGCGTCCCAGCCTTCGAACACGACGCACAGGGGAGGTCCGATGTTGTGATCGCCGAGTTGACCGCCGAGGAGCAGGCGTAGCCGCAGCAGACGTTGCTGGGCCGCTTCGAGACGATCTCGGGCTTCTTTCTTCGAGAGGTCGACCGCCAGATCGACCTTGGAGAGGCGGCTCATGCTGCGATCCTCGCGTCTTGTCCCGGGCGTCTGTGGCTGCGTACAGCCTACGGGTCGCCGGCGAAGTGCTGTTCCTGGTCGTGGCGGGTCCGCCGTTGTCGGCCGGGATCCGGCGTCCGATGAGGACGGGCAAACTTGATCACGCAATAGTTGCTAAGTGGACAATGCGAAAGTTTCCCGCAATTCAGGCTTTACAGGTCAAAGTGAGCGGGCTAGTGTTTCCGGCAGTCGGTGCCGCTCCCGCGAAGTTCGCTGCGGCCGGTGCCGGCCGCCGCCGCGAAGGCCCGGTGCACTGCGCTCTGACCGCATTGCACGAAGCCGTCGTCCTGCTAGCGCCTCCGCCGCGGCCTCGCGCCCGTGCCCGGGTCGACCGGGCCGGCGACGGCCCCTCGGCCGAATCCGGATTCGATGACGCACTCGTCGTGCGGTGCTGCCGCGCTGCGTTCCTCGCGTCCGATCCTGCCAGCAGCCCGAACACCTGAAGGAGATCCGATGCGTACCCGCAGGCCCGCAGCGTTGGCCGCGCTGATGCTGGGCTGCTTCGCGCTCGTCGCCACGTCGCTCGGCGCGTGCGGTTCCGCCAAGCCGGGCCAGACGACGCTCGTGGTCGAGATCTTCGGCGACCTGGGATACCGCGACCTGTACGCCGAGTACGAGCGCAGCCACCCCGGAATCAAGATCGTCGAGCACGTCGTCTCGTACGACGACCACCACAAGAACCTGCAGGCGCGCCTGCTGGGCGGATCGGGAACCGGCGACATCGAGGCCATCGACGGTGGCTACATCGCGAAGTTCAAGGTCATGTCCGACAAGTTCGTCGACTTCCGGGAGTACGGCGCCGACCCGGGCCAGTGGCTACCGTGGAAGTCGCAGCAGGCGACCGGCGCGGACGGCAGCCTGATGGGGCTGGGAGCCGACATCGGCGGCCTGGCGATGTGCTACCGCCGGGACCTGTTCGCACAGGCCGGCCTGCCGACCGACCGCGACCGGGTGGCCGCGCTGTGGCCGGACTGGCAGTCGTACATCGCGACCGGCAAGCGGTTCAAGGCCAACGCGCCCGACGGCGTGGCCTGGTTCGACTCCGGTTCCAACATCTTCAACGCCATGATCGGCCAGGCGCCGGTCGGCTACACCAACCCCGACAACGAGGTGGTCGTGGCGGACAACCCGGCCGTCAAGGAGGCGTTCGACCTCGTGGTCGAGGCCGTGCAGGCCGGCGAGTCGGCGAAGCTGGCGACGTTCAGCCAGCAGTGGAACGCCGGATTCCAGCGAGGAGCCTTCGCCACCGTGGCCTGCCCGGCGTGGATGACCGACACCATCAAGCAGAACGCGCCGCAGACCAGCGGCAAGTGGGACATCGCCAAGATCCCCGGCGGCAGCGGCAACTGGGGTGGCTCGTTCCTGACCGTGCCCAAGCAGAGCAAGCACCGCAAGGAGGCCGCCGAACTCGCCAGGTTCCTGACCGCGCCCGAGCAGGCGAGCCGGATCTTCCGCACCCAGGGTCACCTGCCCAGCCAGGCCGCGCTCTACGACGACCCCGCGGTGCTCGGCAACACCAACGCCTTCTTCAACGACGCGCCTACCGGCCGGATCTTCACCGAGTCGGCGAGCACCCTGCGGCCGCAGTACCAGGGCCCCAAGGACGGCGACATCGGACCGCTGATCGGCCTCGGGATCAACCGGGTCGACAAGGGCAAGCAACGACCCGACCAGGCGTGGCGCCAGGTCCTCAAGGACGTCGCGAATGCCACCGAGCCGTAGAAAGGAACGACGAGCCTGATGGCAGTGATCGCACCCGCGCCGGTGCTGCCCGAGCGGCCGGACGCCGTGCCGGAGAAGGTCAAGCGGTGGCCCGGCCTGCGCCACAGATTCGACCTGAGTGGCACCCCATACCTCTACATCGCACCGTTCTTCGTGGTGTTCGCGGCGTTCGGCCTGTTCCCGCTGCTCTACACCGGATGGATGGCCATCACCCAGTGGAACCGCGACATACCCGGCAGTGATCAGACCTTCGTCGGGTTGGGCAACTTCGCGCGGCTCCTGCACGACGAATACTTCTGGAACGCGCTGCGCAACACCGCCGTGATCGGGGTGCTGAGCACCGTGCCGCAGCTGCTGTTCGCGATGTGGATCGCCCACCTGCTGCACCGCCGGATGCGCGCCCGCACCCTGCTGCGGATGGGCGTCCTGCTGCCCAACATCACCTCGGTGGCCGCCGTCGGAGTGATCTTCGCCCAGCTGTTCGGGCGGGACGTCGGCGTGATCAACTGGGTGCTCAGCCTGGTCGGCCTGGGCAAGGTCGACTGGCAGGGGGGCACCTGGCAGTCGTGGCTGGCCCTGGCCGTCATCCTGACCTGGCGCTGGACCGGCTACAACGCCCTGATCTACCTCGCCGCGCTGCAAGCCGTGTCGGACGACCTCTACGAGGCGGCGGACCTCGACGGCGCCGGCCAGTTCCGGAAGTTCTGGACCATCACCGTCCCGGCGCTGCGCCCGACCATCATCTTCACCGTCATCATGTCGACGATCGGCACGATCCAGCTGTTCACCGAACCACTGATGTTCAACCCCGGTATGAGCCCGACCGGCGGCGACTCCCGCCAGTTCCAGACCCTCGCCATGTACGTGTACGAGCAGTTCTGGACCCACGGCAAGTACTCCTACGCCGCCACCGTCTCCTGGGCCATGTTCATGATCATCGTACTGGCGGTCGGCGGGAACTACCTGCTGTCCCGACGCATCCGGAGCTCCGCATGACGACCCTGATCCCGGTCTCCCGGGCCATGACCGGCGCTCGCCGCGGCCGCGGGCGGACCGCCGCGCCGGGCAAGCGCCGCGCCAGCACGAGGACCTACCTGCTGCTCGGGCTCATCACCGTGGTGTCGGCGTTCCCGCTGTACTGGTCGCTCGTCGCGGCGTCCAACGACAACGCCACGGCGGGCAGCTGGCCACCCCGGCTGCTGCCCGGCAGCCACCTGTGGCAGAACCTGCAACAGGCGTACACCCAGGCGAACTTCGGCCTCGCCCTGCTCAACTCGATGATCGTCGCCACCGTGGTCACGGTCAGCGTCGTGCTCACCAGCACCCTGGCCGGGTTCGCGTTCGCGAAGCTGCGGTTCCGCGGCCGCAACGCCCTGCTCGGGTTCCTGCTCGTGACGATGATGGTGCCGGCCCAGCTGGGCATCATCCCGCTGTACATCATGATGTCGCAGTGGCTGGGCTGGACCGGGCACCTGCAGGCGGTCATCGTCCCGGCGGCCACGTCCGCGTTCGGCGTCTTCCTGATGCGCCAGTACCTGTCCGAGGCGCTGCCCGACGCGCTGCTGGAGGCGGGCCGGATGGACGGATGCTCGACGCACCGGCTGTACTGGCACGTCGTGCTGCCCGCCGCGCGGCCCATCGCCGCGGTCCTCGCGCTGTTCACCTTCATGAACGCCTGGAACGACTTCTTCTGGCCGCTGCTGGCGCTGGGCCAGGGCAACCCGACCGCCCAGGTCGCACTGTCCTCCCTGGCCGGCGGCTACTACATGGACTACTCGCTCGTGCTCGCCGGAACCCTGATCAGCACGGCACCCGTGCTGCTGGTGTTCCTCCTGCTCGGCAAGCAGATCATCGGCGGGATCATGCAGGGGGCGGTGAAGGCGTGACCTGGACCGTCTGGCTCATCCCGCACTTCCACTACGACCCGGTGTGGTGGAACACCCAGTCCGCGTACACCCAGACCTGGGACCAGCCGCAGGACCAGCCGCAGGACCAGCCGCAGGACCAGCCGCAGGACCAGCCGCACGCCCCCGTCGCGGGCGAGGCGTGTTACGCCTGGCCCGGGCACAGCGCGTTCAGCCTCGTCAAGGCGCACCTGGCGAAGATCCGCGAGGATCCGCGGTACAGCGTGGTCCTCGCGGAGGTCGACTACCTCAAGCCGTACTGGGACACATATCCGGAGGACCGGGCACTCATCCGGCGACTGATCGCGGACGGCCGCCTGGAGCTGGTCGGCGGCACCTACAACGAGCCCAACACCAACCTCACCGGCATCGAGACGACGATCCGCAACGCCGTGCACGGCATCGGGTTCCAGCGGCACGTCGTCGGTGGTGTCCCGTCCACCGCGTGGCAACTGGACGTCTTCGGCCACGACCCGCAGTTCGCGCAGGTGATGGCCGGCGCCGGGCTGACCTCGATCGCGTTCGCCCGCGGCCCCTACCACCAGTGGGGGCCCATGCTGACCAGCTGGGACATCCGCGAGCATCGCAAGCCGTTCGCGCCGGTCCAGTTCCCCACCGAGTTCGAGTGGGTGTCGCCCGGCGGCGACGGCCTGCTCACCCACTACATGGCCGGGCACTACTCGGCCGGCTTCAGCCTCGACGCCGCCCAGGATCCGCAGACGGCCGCGGCGCAGCTGCACGAGCTGTTCACCCAGCTGCACCCGGCCGCCGCGACCCGCAACGTCATGATCCCGCTCGGCAGCGACTTCAGCCCTCCCATGCGCTGGGTCACCGATCTGCACGCGGCCTGGGAGCAGCGGTACCCGCAGGTGCGGCTGCGGTGCGGCCTGCCCCGCGACTTCTTCGCCGCCGTGCGGGACGAGCTCGCCGCGAGGGGTGTGCACGCCACGCCACAGACCCGCGACATGAACCCGATCTACACCGGTAAGGACGTCACCGCGATCGACACGAAGCAGGCCCACCGCCTGGTGGAGACGCTGCTGCTCGACGCCGAGAAGTGGGCCACGTTCGCCGCGCTGCACGGCGCCGCCTACCCCGCTGCGGCCGTCGACAAGGCGTGGCGGCTGCTGCTGTTCGGCGCGCACCACGACGCGGTCACCGGCACCCAGTCCGACCAGGTCTACCTCGACCTGGTCGCCGGCTGGCGCGAGGCGCACGACCTGGCCGCCGACGTGGACCGGGCGGCCCGCCGGCACCTGGCCCGGCACGTCGACACCCGCGGAGCGGGCACCGCGGTCGTCGTGTTCAACCCGCTGTCACATCCCCGCACGGACACCGTCTGCCTGGAGATCGACCTCGACCCGGCCGCGGCGGTCACGGTCACCGACGACGTCGGGGTCCCGGTCCCGTGCCTCACCGAAGTCCTCGCGCACGCCGCCGGCGACCGGCCGGGCCGGGCGCGGCTGCGGTGGGTCGCCCGCGACGTGCCGTCGATGGGCTACCGCACCTACCGTCTCCTGCCCGGCACCGTGCGGTCATCGGCGGCCACGTGGCAGGTCGTTGAAGCGACCGGCATCGCCAACGACCGCTACCGTGTCCGTGCCGATCCCGCGCGGGGCGGCGCCCTGACCGAGATCACCGACCTCGCCGCCGGCCGGGACATCCTGCCGCCGGGCCGGGTGGGCAACGAGCTGGTCTGCGTCGCCGAGCACCGCGACCACCCCGACTTCGGGGAGGGCCCGTGGCACCTGCTGCCGCACGCCGTCGCCTGGCGCAGCGCGGACACCGCGGCGACCGTCACCGTCGAGCACTGCCCGATCGGTGAGCGCATCACGGCCACCGCGACGGTCGACGGATGTCGCTACACGCAGCGGACCACGCTGTGGCACGGCATCGACCGCATCGACTTCGCCACGGACATCGACGGGTTCGCCGCCACCGACCGGCTCCTGCGGGTGCGCATGCCCTGCGACATCCCCGGCGGCATGCCCGTCAGCGAGACCGCCGCCGCCGCCATCGGCCGCGGCTACGCCCTGCTCGACGCCGACGCGGCCGAGCACCCCCGGACGCTGGACAACACCGCGCACCAGTGGTTCGGCCTCGCCGCCGCACTGACCGTCCACCTGCACGATCCGCAGGAGCCCTCAGGGCGCGCAGGGCGCTCGCGAGCGGTGTCCGTCGCCGAGATCGTCGTCGCCGACGGCGACGAAGGCCGGCCCTCGACCCGGCGGCTCGCCGTCGCGCTGGCCCGGGCGGGTGTCACCGCCACGGTGACGAACGCGACGGGAAACCGGTACGGCGCGCTGGACACCGACTCCAACCTCCCCGACTGCCGTGTCGCGGTCGGCACCCCGCAGCGCAACACGTTCGTCGCCGAACTCCTCGACCAGGTGCCGGCGCCGTACGCCGCCGAACTGGCCGCCCAGCTCGCGGCCACCGGCACGGCCCGCCTCTGGATACCGGCCGAGCGGCCGCTGCGCGAGGTCTGGCGGCCTGGCGCCGACGTGCGCTCGATCCGGGACCTGCCCGTCCTGCTGATCGCCGGCGCCGACGCGGACGCCGAGCGCAACGCCCTCACCGACTTCCTCGACGACGTCCGCGACGCGACCGTGCACGTCACGCAACCGTCCGACCTGCACCACGGCGAGACAGCCGTCGAGGACTACGCCGTCGCGCTGCTCAACCGCGGCACCCCCGGCTTCGCGGTCGAGCCCGACGGCACGCTGAACATGTCGCTCACCCGCGCGTGCACCGGCTGGCCCACCGGAACCGCGATCAACTTCCCGGACCGCAACGCACCGGGCGGGCGCAGCTTCCAGCACCAGACCAGCAGACGCTTCGAGTACCACCTGGTGAGCGGCGCCGGCGGATGGCGTGCCGCCGGGTTCGTCGCCGCCGGCCAGTCGGTCAACCATCCGCTCGCCGCCACCGCCGCACCGGCCGGCGACGGGGCGCTGCCGGCCACCGGATCCCTGTTGAGCGTCGAGCCCGCCGGGGACTTCGTCGTCACCGCGGTCAAGCCGCGGGGGGAGCCGCTCGCCACCGGCTCCGCGGTGCCCGCCGACGCGTGCGACAGCCTGATCGTCCGCGGCTACGAGCCCCACGGCCGCTCCGGCAGCGTCGCGATCCGCCTCGCCGGCGGTATCGCCTCGGCCACGACCGCCGACCTGCTCGACCGCCCCGGCACGCCCGTCGGGCACGACGGCCGGCGGCTGCGGGTCGACGTCGAGGGGTACCGGATCACGTCGCTGGCCCTGTCACCGGCTCGCGCCGAACGGGGCAGGACGGCACTCGCGGCGGGCACCGAACCCGTGCAGCCCGTGTTCACCCGCTACTGGCTGCACAACTGCGGCCCCGCCCCCATGGGGAACCTGCCGGTCACGCTCACCCTCCGGCCGGACGACCAGCCGCAGGACGCCGGTGTACGGCTGTGCGCGCAGATCGTCTGCGACGACGCCGACGCCGGCTACGACGGGGACCTGCTCGTCGGGGCGCCGCAAGGGTGGGCCGCCAGCCCCCGATCGAGGTCCGTGACCGTCGCCGCGGGTGGCCACGTCAGCGTGCCGGTCACCGTCACGGCCCCCGACGACGCCGAACCCGGCTGGTACGCGGTCGCGGCGAGCATCACCCACCGGGGCCAGCAGCTGCAGGACGCCCTCGTCGTGCCCGTGGGCCGGCCCGCGCCGGGGCCATTGCTGCACGCGCACGCCGACGTCAGGGAACTCACGCTGGCCCCCGGGGCACGTGGTCACGTCCGGGTGCGGGTGAGCCACGACCTGCGCACGCCGCTGCAGGGGTACGCCCAGCTCATCACCCCGCACTACATCTGGCCGCTGACGGGCGAGCCGACCCGGGGCTTCACCGTCGCGCCCGGGTCCACACTGAACGTCGAGTTTCCCGTCGCCGTCCCGGTCGGGACGCCACCCGGGGAGTTCTGGGCCCAGCCGAAGATCAGCGCCTTCGGCCGGATCGCCTACAGCGAACCCGTCCGCATCGTCGTGCGCGCCGCCTCCTGATCCGGGCCCGCCGCAGCCGGTGAACCGGTGACCGGCTCCCGCCGGACGAACGCCAGCAGCACCCAGCCGGCGGCGCCTCGGCGGTGCCGACCCGCCCGGGTCCGTCACGCAGCCGGCGCAGCCGCGCCTGCCTCCAGCCGGGCCACCGCCTCGTCCGTGGGCAACGTGTCACCGAGGTCGACCTTCGACGGCCGCTTCATGGTCATCAGCCTGCCACGCCGGCTCACGGCGACGGCATCAGCGGCACAGCTCACGTTGTAACGCGTTCGCCGGGTGCATCCCCCGGCGGAGGTGCGACAGTACTCCGTATGAGCACGAAGCGGGCGCTGCGCATCGTCGCACTGCTCGTCGTGCTGGGCGTCGCCGCGCTGACGCTCAAGGACAAGCTGCCGGACCCGGCGCAGATCGCCGCCACCATCACCTCGGCGGCCCCGTGGTGGCTGGTCCTGGCCGCCGCCGCGGAGATGACGTCCCTGCGGCACTTCGCCCTGCAGCAGCGCCGGCTCCTGGCCGGCTTCGGGGTGCGGATGTCGGTGCCCCGCGCGGTCGCCGTCACGGTCACCCGCTCCGCGATCTCCTTCAGCCTGCCCGCCGGCTCCGCGATGTCGGCGGGGTTCGCGTTCCGCCAGTTCCGCACCGCGGGCGCCAGCCGCCGCACCGCCGGCGCCGTGGCCGTGCTGTCCTCCGTGCTGTCCGGGGTCGCCCTGGTCCTCATGTACGGCGCGGTCGTGCTCATCCCGCGCGGCGGCGCCACCGGCAACGCCGACACGCTCGTGCTGGTGATCGCGCTGCTGGTGATCGCCACCGTGGTGTTCGGCCTGGACTTCCTGCTGTCGCGCCGCCCGCCCGCGCCCGCCACCGACCTCGCCGCCGACGACCCGCCGCCGGGCCCGCGGCCCGGGCTGATCGAGCGCGGCCGGGCGTCGGTCGCACGCACGGTGGCCGACCTGCGCCACCTGCCGCCGCGCTCGTGGGTGCTCTCGCTGATGCACGCCACCGTCAACTGGGGCCTGGACTTCGCGTGCCTGGCCGCGACGGTGGCCGCGTTCGACATCGACGTGAGCCCGGTGGCCCTCGCGACCGTGTACCTGACGGTGCAGCTGGTCCGACAGGTGCCGATCAGCCCCGGCGGGATCGGCGTGGTCGAGGTGGCGCTGCTCGCTGGCCTGGTGTCCGCCGGGGCGGCGAACGGCCCGGCCGCCGCGGCGATGCTGGTCTACCGGCTGCTGTCCTGCTGGATCATCATCCCGCTCGGCGCGCTGGCGTACGCGACCCTGCGCGGCCGCGGGACGCCTGTGCCGGAGCCCGAGCCCCACCACCACCCGACTCCCGTGGCGTGAAGCTGGCGGCGTGAAGCTGTGGCGTGGAGCTAACAAAGATCTTTCAAACTTCACACGTTGGTGTTAGGTTCGGTCCGTGCACGTACCGGATCGACTCGACCTGACCCTGCGCCTGGTCCGCGGCAGCGGCCGGCTGACCCTGGCGGAGCTCGCCGGCCGCCTCGGCGTGTCGGAGATGACCGTCCGCCGCGACCTCGACCAGCTCCAGGAGCAGGGCCTGGTCCGGCGGGTCCGGGGCGGCGCCGTCGCCCTGGACGTCCCGGGCGACGAGGCCGGGTTCGCGGTCCGCGAGCAGTGGCAGGCCGCCACGAAGGCCCGGCTCGGCCGCGCGACCGCGGAGCTGCTCGCCCCGGGCAGCACCGTGCTGCTCGACGCCGGCACCACGACGGCCGCGGTCGCGGCCGCGATCGCCGCCCGCTTCGGCGCCGCCGGGGTTTTGTCAGGGGCGCCGGCCGGGGCGCCTTCAGGGGCGCCTTCAGGGGCGCCTTCAGGGGCGCCGTTGACGGTGGCGGTGCTGAGCCTGCAGGCGGCGGTGCGGCTCGCCGACCAGCCCGGCATCCGGCTGCTCATCCTCGGCGGCGAGTCCCGCGCCGGCGAGCGCAGCCTGGTCGGCCCCCTCGCCCTGAGCGCCCTGGAGCAGCTGCGCTTCGACACGTTCGTCATGTCGATCGGCGCGGTCCATCACGACCTGGGCTGGTCCGAGTTCGACCTCGACGACGCCGCCGTGAAGCGGGCCGCGCTGCGCCGCGCCGGCCGGACCGTCGTCGTCGCCGACGCCACGAAGCTCGGCGTCCAGGCGTTCGCCCGGGTCGCCCCGCTCGATGCGGCCGACACGTTCGTCACCTCCGGCACGGCCTCCCTCACCGGCGAGGCCGCCACCGCCACCCTCTCGGCGCTGCGAACCTCCGGCGTCGAGGTCATCACCATCGAAACCCCCGAGGAATCCCCATGATGATCCTGGTAGCCGGCCCGTACCGCTCGGGCACCGGCGACGACCCCGCCAAGCTGCGCGCCAACGTCGACGCCATGAACGACGCCGCCGTCCACCTCTTCCGCGCCGGCCACCTGCCGGTCACCGGCGAGGCCCTGGCCCTGCCGCTGATCGAACGCGCCGGCTCCACCACCGTCGGCGACCCCGTCTTCGACGAGATCTTCCACCCGATCTCGGCTCGCCTGCTGACCCGCTGCGACGCGGTCCTGCGCATCGGCGGCCCGTCCGCCGGCGCCGACGAGATGGTCGCCCAGGCCCGCGCCGAGGGCAAGCACATCTACACCGCGCTCACCGAGGTCCCGTCCGCATGAGCGGCCCGGAGCGTAGCGGAGGGTTGCGAGTCATGGGCTCAGGGTGGGGCTCAGGCCGGCGCCGGAGCGTAGCGGAGGTGGCGGCATGAGCGGCCCGGAGCGTAGCGGAGGGTTGCGAGTCGTGGGCTCAGGGTGGGGCTCAGGCCGGCGCCGGAGCGTAGCGGAGGTGGCGGCATGACCGGCCCGCAGCGCAGCGGAGGTGGCGGCATGGGCCGCGCACACTGGGCCGGCCCGTCCCGCTGACCGACTGGGGGTTGCCTGCCGGCCGGACCACCGTGGTGATCCAAGTCGCGTGCCGGTCGTCTGGACGACCACGACGCGACTTCGATCAACCGGGCAAGATCACCGGTGCGCCGGGGGCATCAGGGCAGGCCGACGGGGCGCTGGCGGCGGGTGGGGCGGGGGACGCCGGCGAAGGAGATCAGCTTGAACCAGGCGGGCACGCCGCGGCGCAGGTCCTCGGGGCCCTGGATGTCGACGGCGCCGCTGCGCAGGGCGTCGGACCAGGCCAGGTCGCCGAGCCAGACCTCGACCATGCTGCGCAGGTCGGCGGTGACGCGCACGGCGACGTCGAAGCCCGGGTCGGCGTCGCACACGTCGGCGTCGGTGGGGGTGAGCACCAGCCACCAGTTGCGCTGCGGCGCCGGGGCGGCCGGGAACTGGAACTGGATCACGGTCCGGCCGGCCGGCACCGCGGCGTGGTCGACCCGGCGGTGCATGTCCCACAGCAGGATCTTCGGGTCGAGGTCCTGGTCGCCGAGGTGGCCGATCCAGCGGATGCCCCACTCGCCGAGCGCGCTCACGATCGGGGCCAGCTCCTGACCGGCGGGGGAGAGGCGGTACCGCACCTCGCTGCCGCTCTTGTGCCGCTCCGCGATGCCGGCGGCGACGAGGTGCTGCAGGCGCTTGGACAGCAGCGTCGGCGACATGCGGGGCAGGCCGCGGCGCAGGTCGTTGAAGTGCCGGTCGCCGCCGACGAGCTCACGGACCACGAGCAGGGTCCAGCGCTCGTCGAGCAGCTCCATGGTCTTGGCCACGGGGCAGAACTGGTAGTACGACGCTCCCATGCGCGCACCGTAGCTGTCGGCTGCGCGACTGGTACAGATCCTGTACTAGTTGCGCGCTGCCGGCGGTTTCTACGGTCGAACGTATGCAGACCGCTGAGATGACCGCCGACCAGGCGTTGAAGAGCAAGCACCGGGCCATGTGGGCGCTGGGGGACTACGCGGCCGTGGCCGCCGAGGTGATCCCGTCGCTGGGGCCCGCCCTCGTGGAGGCCGTCGGGGCCGGGCCCGGCACGCGGGTCCTGGACGTCGCCGCCGGCTCCGGCAACGCGGCGATCCCGGCCGCCGAGGCCGGCGCCGACGTCGTGGCCACCGACCTGTGCCCCGAGCTGCTCGACGTGGGCGCGGACCTGGCGCGGCGCCGGCAGGTGGACCTCGCGTGGCAGGTGGCCGACGCGGAGGCGCTGCCGTTCGGCGACGGCGCGTTCGACACCGTCATGTCCTGCGTCGGGGTGATGTTCGCGCCGCACCACGCGGTGAGCGCCGGCGAGCTGGTGCGGGTGTGCCGGCCCGGCGGCACGGTCGGGCTGGTCAACTGGACGCCGGAGGGGTTCATCGGGCAGATGTTCGCGACGATGAAGCCCTACGCGCCGCCCCCGCCGCCCGGTGCGCAGCCGCCGCCGCTGTGGGGCAGCGAGGCGCACGTCCGGGGCCTGTTCGGCGACGCGGTCACCGAGGTCGTGGCGCAGCGGCGGATGCTGCGCGTCGGGGTGTTCGCGACCGCGGAGGCGTTCCTGGAGTTCTTCAAGCGCACGTACGGCCCGACGATCGCCGTCTACCGCGCCGTCGCCGACCGCCCGGACGCCGTCGCGGCGCTGGACGAGGCCCTGCTGGACCTCGCCCGCCGGCACGATCTCGGTGGTGGCGCGATGGACTGGGAGTACCTGCTGTACGTCGGCCGCACCCGCTAGACGAGGCGCTGCCGCTGCCGGCCCAGCCCGTCGATCTCCAGCTCCATGACGTCGCCGGAGCGCAGGTACGGCTGGCCCGGCAGGCCCATCGCCACCCCGGCGGGCGTGCCGGTGTTCACGACGTCGCCGGGGTGCAGCACCATGAACTGGCTCAGGTACCAGATCACGTGCGGCACGTCGAAGATCATGTCGCCGGCGACCTCGTCCTGGCGGGGCTCGCCGTTGACCCAGGAGCGCAGCCGCAGCTCGGGCACCGTCAGGTCGCCGGCGGGCACCAGCCACGGGCCGAGCGGGTTGAACGTCTCGCACGACTTGCCCTTGTCCCACTGGCCGCCGCGCTCCAGCTGGAACTCCCGCTCGGAGACGTCGTTGCTGACCGCGTACCCCGCGATGCAGTCGGCGGCGTCTGCGGGGCTGTCCAGGTACCGCGCCTGCCGCCCGATGACGACGGCCAGCTCCACCTCGTAGTCGGTCTTGACGCTGTTGCGCGGGATGCGCACGTCGTCGTCGGGGCCGACCACGGTGTCCGGCGCCTTCATGAACACGACCGGCTCGGCGGGCGGCTCGGCACCGGACTCGGCCGCGTGGGCGCGGTAGTTGAGGCCGATGCAGACCACCTTGCCGGGCCGGGCGACGGGCGCGCCGGTGCGGGCCGGCGGGTCCGCGAGCACCGGCAGGGTGCCAGCGTCGAGGGCGGCGCGGACCCGGCCGATGCCGTCCGCGGCCAGGAATGGGCCGTCGATGTCGCGGGTCAGGCCGGACAGGTCGCGCACGACGCCGTCCGCGTCCAGCACCACGGGTCGTTCCGCACCTGAAGGGCCGAGCCGGGCAAGCTTCATGGGCTGCCACGGTACGACCAAAGTGGCCAAGTGGTCAAGCCAATCGAACGGGCGGGGCCCGCATGGGGTGGCGACCGGCTACGGCGGCGGCGAGGCCCGGGCGGCGGCGGCGATGTGCTCCAGGTGGGCGGTCATCGCGGCGCGGGCGCCGTCCGGGTCGCGGCGCTCCACGGCGGCGACGATCGCTTCGTGGTCCGCGGCGGTGCGCCGGCGCACGCCCGGGCGGGCCGCGGTGATCGACCGGCTGGAGCGGCCCAGGGTGGACAGCGACTCGAGCATCGCGGCGAGCAGCGCGTTGCCGGAGGCCTCGGCGACCAGGCGGTGCAGCAGCAGGTCGGCCTCGATCTGGTCGGCGCCGGCCATCGCGGCCCGCATCGCCGCAGCCTGCGCGGCGGTGGCCCGCTCGGCGGCGAGCGCGGCGAGGGCCGGTTCGAGCAGCAGCCGGGCCTCGAACAGCTCCCCGATCGTGCGCTCGTTGAGCGCCATCACGAACTGCATCGGCTCCAGCAGGGTCGCGGTGTCCAGCGCCGCGACGAACGTACCGGCGCCGTGCCGGCTCTCCAGGATGTTGAGCCCGACGAGGGAGCGGATCGTCTCGCGCAGCGTGGGCCGGCTGATCCCCAGCAGCTCGCTGAGCTCCCGCTCGGCCGGCAGCCGCTGCCCGGGCGCGAGCCGGCCGTCGACGATCATCTGCTGGATGCTGCGGGCCGCGTCCGCCGCCGCCGACGTGCGCCGCAGCTTCACGAACCCCGGGCCGTTCACGGCAGGCCGGCGACGGTGAACGTGCCCGGCGCGGCGCCCGTCGTGGCGATGGCCGCGCCGTCCGGCGCCCAGATCGTGGACCGGCCGGCGGTGTGGGTGTAGCCGTCGCCCGTGGGGCCGGCGAAGCTGGCGAACGCGACCCACACCCCGTGCGCCGCGGCGATGCGGGCGCCGCGGGCGTCCTGCTCGGCGGTCTCCTCGGCGAACATGAGCGTGCCCGCCACGTACCCGTCGATGCCGAGCGCGGCCGTGCGGGCCTGGTGCTCCGGCACGCCGGTGTCCTTGCAGACGGCGAGCCCGAGGCGGCGGCCCTCGACGGTGATGACCTCCGGCTCGGGGCCGGGCCGGAAGCGGGACTGCTCCGAGTCGCCCAGATACAGCTTGCGGTACGCGACGGTGACGGTGCCCGCGACGCCGTCGACGGCGAGGATCCCGATGCACGGGCCGTCGACGGGCGCGCCGGCCAGGGCCAGGGTCCCCGTGTCCCGGCAGGCCGCCACCAGGGGCGCGAGCGCCGGGTCGTCGGGCGGCACGAGGGCGGCGTCCAGCTCATACCCGGTCAGCGACAGCTCGGGGAACACCACGACCCTGGCCTGGGCGGCGCGGACGACGGCGGCATGGGTGGCGGCGTTGGCGGCCACGTCGTGCGGCACGCACACCGGCTGGGCGACGGCGACCGTGAGCAGCATCCGTGAATCCTACGTGCCGGGCAGGTTGTTCTCGAGGCGGTGCAACGCCCGCAGGGTGGCGCGCTGCTCGGCGGGGCTCAGGCCTCCAGCCGCGACCACAGCACCTCGATCCGCTCGCGCAGCACGAGGCTCGCCGGGGTCGGCTCGACCAGGGCGGCCCGGCCGTCGGCGGGGTCGGCGACGCGGCGGACGTAGCCGGCCCGCTCCAGGCGCTGGACGCCGCGGGTCATGCTCGCCGCGCCGGACCGGCTGCGGGCGGGTGCGGACCTCAACGTGCCCGACTACAGCACGGCGTACGGCGGCGACCACACCGGCTACACGGACTACCCGGCGCTGCCGGCGGCTTGACACTCATTGATATCGATGATTGGCTGCGGGGGTGTCGACCCGCCGGTTCCTCACCCTCGCGGCCTGCGGCCTCGCGCTGCTGGGCGCCCTGCCCGCCGCCCCCGCCCATGCCACCCCGGGCCAGCCGGAGGCGGTCGCGGAGGCGTCCGACACGTGGTCCGCGGCGCTGAGCGCGGTCGGCGGCGACGACGTCAACGTCACCTGGTCCGGCGGCGCGCTGCGGCTGGCCGACCCGGCCGCAGCACCCGGTGGGCGGCGCGCCCCGGTCCCGCAGGGTCTGCTGCTGACCGCGCCGCACACCCTGGCGACCCCTTCCGACCAGGTCGCCGCGCACGTCACGGCGCAGGTCGCCGGCCCCGCCGGCGGGGTCGAGGTCGAGTACCGCGGCCAGGCCGGCGACCGGTGGACCGAGTGGCAGGCGGCCGGCGCGGCGCTGCCGGAGCCGGTCGGCACCGTGCAGGTCCGGGTGGTGCTGACCGGCGCCGCGTCCGTCACCTCCGTGCGGCTCACCGCCGGCCGCACGGCCGGCGCCCCGAGGCCGCTCGCCGCCGCCGGTGCCGTGTACCGCGTCTACGCCACCCGGGAGGGCCTGGTCGGCGGCACCACCGCCAACGGGCACGTCATCACCAGCCGGGACCACTTCGTGGCGCTGCCGTCACGGCGCGGCCTGGCGCCGAAGGGCACCGGCGACTACACCGTGCGGGTCTGCACGACCAGCGGCGCGCGGTGCGAGTTCGCGCCGGTCTGGGACGTCGGGCCGTGGAACACCACCGACGACTACTGGAACCCGCCGGCGACCCGGCAGTCGTGGAAGGACCTGCCGCAGGGCCTGCCGGAGGCGCAGGCGGCGTACCAGAGCGGCTACAACGGAGGAAAGGACCAGTTCGGGCGTACCGTGGCCAACCCCGCCGGGATCGACCTCGCCGACGGCGTCTTCTGGGACGGCCTGCAGCTCGCCACGAACGCGTGGGTCGACGTCGCCTACCTGTGGACCGGCGGCGGGCCGCGCGGCGTGATCGGCAGCGGGCCGCTCAACATCCGCGCCGGGGCCGGTTCGAGCTTCGCCAGCAAGGGGTACGCGGCCACGTACGCCCAGGTGCCGATCGAGTGCTGGGTCACCGGGCAGTCCATCGCCGGGCCCTACGGCACGACCACCCGCTGGGACCGCGTCGGCGCCGGGCAGTACGTCAGCCACGCGTACATCTCCTCGACCTCCGGCGCCGCACCCGCCTGCTGAGGCGCCGCGGCCGGGCCGGGGCGAATCAGTACATTGATCGCACTGAATCATCGGGTGCCCTCGTCGACACCCTCGCACTTCGATGCGACGGTTGCCGATGGATGCCCCGGCGATAGTGTGCGTTGTCAATATCATCACGGGTTCGGTCTGCCCGGTTCCGGTTGCGGTCACCCCGCCCGGTGCGGCAGGCCGACTTGAGGAGGCTTCATGGTGCGAAAACGCCTGGTCACGACCGCGGTCGTCGTCCTCGCCGCGCCGGTGCTCGTCGCCCTGCCGGGTTCCCCGGCGTCGGCGGCCCCGGTCAAGGCGCCTGCGGCGTCCAGTGCGAGCAAGACGTCCGACACGCGGCACATGACCCGCACGAACTTCACGTTGGACGGCAAGCTGGTCGACACGTCGAAGATGGCCAAGCCGGCGCAGAGGCGTGCGCTGGCTGCGGGGGAGACCCCGGCCGTCGGCACGGTCCGTCAGTGGCTGGGTTCGGACGACTACCAAGGCCGGCTGTACCGCAAGGACTACGTCCTGCGGGGCGTCGGTGAGCACATCGAGGTCTGGGTCGCGGTCGACACCTCGTTCCCGGCGGGCGACTGCCGTAACGCGGTGCCGAACACGACCACGGTCACCGACGCGCAGGTGGCGAACTTCATCCACGAGTTCGACACCAACATGTACCCGAAGGAGACCGCGGCCTTCAGCACGCCGCCGAACCGGGACGGCAGCAACGCGCTGCTCGGCCCGGACGCCAACGGCAACGGCGGCGTGTACACCGGCGGCGGCGAGAAGACGGTGACGCTGGTCGACAACGTCCGGGACGACAACTACTACACGTTCCCGGCCGCGACGACCTACATCGCCGGCTTCTTCTCGACGCAGTTCAACGAGCTGTTCGACCGCAACGTCATGACGATCGACGCGTACGACTGGGAGCACCGCACCGGTGCCAACCCCGTCGACGCGCCGAGCAGCGACGTGTGCACCAGCCGCCCGGCGCGCCCGACCCTCTACGAGGGCACGTTCGCGCACGAGTGGCAGCACCTGCTGCTGTCGTACGTCGACCCGAACGAGACGACCTGGATGAACGAGGGTCTGGCGGACTTCGCGCAGACGCTCACCGGGTACGTGGACGGCACGAAGACGGTCTACGACAAGGGCGGCGACAGCCACCTGTACTGCTTCCAGGGTTACGGCCCGGTGCAGACACCCTTCAACCCCAACCCGCGTGACTGCGGTGGCCCCCAGAACTCGCTCAACCTCTGGGGCGAGGGCGGCAGCGGCGCCGGTGTGCTCGCCGACTACGGCAACGCGTACCAGCTGATGCTCTACCTCTACGACCACTACGGTCAGGACATCATCGAGCGGCTGCACCGCGACGGCGACCTGCAGGGGCTCGTGAGCCTCGACGCCGCGGTGAAGGCCGAGGGCGCCAAGGACGTGTACACGGTGCTGCACGACTACCAGTCGTCGGTGCTGCTGGACAAGCTCCTCGACGACTCGCGGTTCAGCATCGTGCTCGGCGCGGACAAGAAGAAGGTCACGTCGAAGAGCGTCCGCTCCTCGGTGAACCTCGCGAACACGCAGAGCTACAGCGTGCCCGGAGCGGCCCCGAACGGTGCCGACTACGTGCTGCTGCAGAAGAACGGCACGGCCATCAAGGGCAAGGACCTGCGGTCCTTGAAGTTCACGGGCGCCGCCCAGCTGCCGGCTGTGCCGCTGGCCTGGACGCTGGTGAACAACGACCCCGACCGGCCGGGCAACTCCGTGCTGTTCTCGGGCAACGCCAACAACACCGACGCCACCGCGGTCCTCCCGGTGACGGTCCCCGCCTCCAACGCGACGCTGACCTTCCAGGCGAAGTACGGCGCCGAGCTCGGGTACGACTACGGCTACGTCGTGGTCTCCACCGACGGGGGCACGACCTACACCGCGATCCCCGGTGACAAGACCGTCGCGGCGCCGTACGGTCCCGGCCTGAACGGCACGACGAACGGCTTCGAGGCGCACAGCTTCGACCTGTCCGCGTACGCGGGCAAGTCGATCCTGCTGGGCTTCCGCTACGTCAGCGACGGCGGCGTCAACGAGGGCGGCCTGCTCATCGACGACATCACCCTCGGCGGCACCACGCTGAGCGACGGGTCCAGCCTGGCCCCGTTCGACTCGCCGACGGAGATCAACCCGGTCGAGGTCCACAACTGGCACATCAAGCTCGTCGGCATCGACGAGGCGAACCACCTCGCCTGGCAGTTCGAGTTCACCGGGAAGAACACGTTCTCGCTGAACTGGATCCAGCTGGCGCTGCTGTCGCTGTTCCCGAAGGTCGTCGCGGTCGTCGCGTACGACGAGCCGACGGAGCAGGTCCAGCAGTACGCGCCGTACACCCTCACGGTGAACGGTGTGGTCCAGCCGGGCGGCAGCGCCTGACGCACCAACGGTGACGGGCACCCCTGTTCGCAGGGGTGCCCGTTGCTCTGCCCGGGTCAGGAGCCGCGTTTTGAGGCTCACCGATGAGGGCACGGGGCGGGAAGGGAATCCTGGGAGGTGCACCTTGTCCGACACGCAGTCTGCCCCGGCGCCGACCGGTGGCGTCATCCGCAGCCTCATCCCCGCCCGGATCGACCGGCTGACCTGGGCCCCGTTTCACACCAGAATGGTGCTGGCACTGGGCACCGCCTGGGTCCTCGACGGCCTGGAGATCACCATCGCGAGCGCCGTCGGTGCGGTGCTCAACAAGCAGGAAACCCTCGGTCTCAGCAGCACGCAGGTCGGCGCGATCGCCACCGTGTACCTGCTGGGCGAGGTCTTCGGTGCGCTGCTCTTCGGCCGGCTCTCCGACGCCCTGGGCCGCAAGAACCTGTTCGTGGTCACCCTCGGCGTCTACCTCGCCGGCAATGCCCTGACCGCGCTGACCTGGGGTAACAGCACGCTGAGCCTGATCTTTCTGTACCTGACGAGATTCATCGCCGGCGCCGGCATCGGCGGGGAGTACGCGGCGATCAACTCGGCGATCGACGAGATGATGCCCGCGAAGTACCGCGGCCGCGTCGACATCGGTGTCAACGGCACCTACTGGGGCGGCGCCATCATCGGCACCCTGGGCACGTACATCCTGCTCAACCACATCTCGCTGAACATCAGCTGGCGGCTGGGCTTCCTCATCGGCCCGATCATCGGTCTGGCCATCTGGAACCTGCGCAAGCACCTGCCGGAGAGTCCCCGCTGGCTCATCATGCACGGCCGCGAGCAGGAGGCCGAGGAGAGCATCGCGTCGATCGAGCGCGACGTCGAGCGTTCCGGTCAGACCCTCGCCCCGGTCGACGAGCGCGCCGCGATCGAGGTCCGCCCGTCCGAGTCCCACGGGTACCTGTCGCTGCTCAAGGTGCTGTTCCGCCGGTACCCCTCCCGCTCGGCACTGTCGGCGACTCTGATGATCACGCAGTCGTTCCTGTACAACGCGATCTTCTTCACGTACACGCTGGTCCTGTCGAAGTTCTACGACGTCGACGCCGAGAAGACCCCGATCTACCTGATCGCCTTCGCCCTCGGCAACCTGGCCGGCCCCCTGCTGCTCGGCCACCTCTTCGACACCGTCGGCCGCCGCAAGATGATCGCCGGCACGTACATCCTCTCCGGCGTCCTGCTGGCGATCACGGCCTGGATGTTCGACGCGGGCATGCTCAACGCGTTCACGCAGACCCTCGCCTGGTGCATCATCTTCTTCTTCGCCTCGGCCGGCGCCAGCTCGGCGTACCTGACCGTCAGCGAGATCTTCCCGCTCGAGGTCCGGGCCCAGGCGATCGCGGTGTTCTTCGCCATCGCCCAGTGCTTCGGCGCCATCGGCCCGATCTTCTACGGCTGGCTGATCGGCGAGGGCGAGGACCCCGGCAAACTCTTCATCGGCTACCTCATCGGCGCTGCCGTCATGATCATCGGCGGCGTGGTCGAAGCCGTCCTCGGCGTCGACGCCGAGGGCAAGTCCCTGGAGGACGTCGCCAGCCCCCTGTCCGCCGTCACCACCCGTCCCCGCGCCACCGGCTGACCACCCGGACCTTGTGCGCTGGTGCTTTTGCTCGGTTGATCGAAGTCGCGGAGTGGTCATCCAGACGACCGGGACGCGACTTCGATCACCACGGCGACGCGGGCAGCGGGACGGCGATCGCTGGGTGCCGTAGGCCCGGCGGTGACGTCGGCCCCGCCCTGTCCGGCCCTCAGTGCGAGCGCACCCACCGCGACCGGCTCGCTGGTGATCTTGCGCGGTTGATCGAAGTCGTGTCGTGGTCGTCCGGGCGGCCACCCCGCGCCTTTGATCAAGGACCTCGTGATCCAAGTCGCCCCGTGGTCGTCCCCGGATGGCCAAGACGCGACTTGGATCATCGTGGTGGTCCGGTGAGCGGGGCGGCGACCACCGGATGCTGCGCGCACGCGCGTGAGGCTGCCGCGCGTAGCACAGGCAGTGCGAGCGGCAGCGAGCATGGGGGTGCGGGTGGGAACCCCCGCCCCGCGCCGCTTGCGGCGCGGAGCCAACGGAGCCAGCGGAGCCAACACAGTCAACACGGTCAACACGGCCAGCTCGGCACGGTACTGTCTAGTACCATGAGTGGGACGGTGGTGCGGTGGGCTACCAAGCACGGGTTCGCGCGGCTGGGGATCAGTGCGGCCGCCCGTAAAGGGGACATCCAGGCGCGGTACTTCGTCGATCCGGCGGTGCGGGCCGACCCGTACCCCTTCTACGACCGGATCCGGGAGCAGGGCCCGCTGGTGCGGGGCAGCCTGATGTGGGCGACGGCCCGGCACGACGTGGCGTCGGCGGTGCTGCGCAGCGACGCGTTCGGCGTGGGGTTCAGTGACCGGCGGCTGCCGGCGCCGGTGGCGCTGCTGTGGCGGCTGGGCCGGCGCACCACGCCGATCGGGCCGGTCGACCCGCCGTCGATGCTGGTCACCGACCCGCCGGACCACACCCGGTACCGGCGGCTGGTCGCGAAGGTGTTCACCGCCCGGGCGATCGAAGGGCTGCGGCCGAAGATCGAGCAGACGGCGCAGGAGCTGCTCAGCGATCTGGGGCCGCGGTTCGACCTGGTGGAGCGGTACGCGGCGCTGCTGCCGGTCACGGTCATCGCCGACATCCTCGGCGTGCCGATGGGGATGCGGCGGCAGTTCCTGGACTGGGGGACGATGGCGGCGCCGACGCTGGACCTGGGCCTGACGTACCGGCAGTACCGGCGCACCGAGATCGGCATCCGGCGCAGCAACGCCTGGATGCGGGGGCACTTCGAGCGGCTGCGCGCGAACCCCGGCGACGACCTGCTCAGCCAGCTGGTGCACCTGGAGGGCGAGCAGCTCACCGACGACGAGCTGCTGGCGACCGCGGGCCTGCTGCTCGCCGCGGGGTTCGAGACGACGGTGAACCTGCTCGGCACCGGCGCGGCGCTGCTCATGACGCACCCGGACGAGCTCGGCAAGCTGCAGGAGGACCCCGGCCGGTGGCGGGGCGCGGTGGAGGAGATGCTGCGCTACGACTCGCCGGTGCAGAACACGGCCAGGATCTGCCAGCGGCCGGTCGAGATCGCCGGGGTACCGCTGCAGCCGGGGCACGTGGTCGTGCCGATGCTCGGCGGCGCCAACCGGGACCCGGCCGTCTTCGAGGACCCGGCGCGTTTCGACGTGACCCGGGCCAACGCCCGCGACCACCTGTCGTTCTCCGGCGGCGTGCACTACTGCCTCGGCGCCGCCCTGGCCCGCCTGGAGGGCGAGATCGGCTTGAAGACGCTGTTCGATCGCCATCCCGGGCTGGTCATCGACGGCGCCCCGCAGCGGCGGCGCACCCGGGTGCTGCGCGGTTACGCGTCGCTGCCGGTCGCGGCATCGGTGACCGTCTGACCTCGTTCATGTTTCCCGCAGAACACGGAAGTCGCACCATCGTCGCTTTTTGAAATGACCGCCGAGTCCGAACAATGCCGAAGCGAAATTGCTATTCCCGCATCACATGGCGACCCGAGGATGCACGCCGAGGGACGAGTGTGGGGTGGGACGTTGCGCAGGTACCTGGCTTTCGCCGCCGTGCTGGCACTGGTTGCCACGCTGGTCGGGCCGGTGTCGCCGGCGGTCGCCGCGACCCCTGCCGGATTCACCACACAACTGGTGCTCGGTGCCGGTCTGGACGGCCCTTCCGGATTTGATATCGCCCCCGACGGGCGCATATTCATCCTCGAGCGCACCGGCAAGATCAAGATTTTCAAGGACGGCCGGCTGCTGCCGGAACCCTTCGCTGACCTGCCCTCGGAGGCCTCCGGTGACCGGGGTCTCATCGGTGTCGCGTTCGACCCGGCGTTCGGCGTCGCGAATCACCACGTCTACTTCTATTACACCGGGCATGACCTGCTGAATCACCTCGTGCGTTTCGACGCGTCCGGCGACGTCGGCACCGACGGGCCGTACACCATATTTCAAACACAATCACCGTCGCAGTTGCTGCACGTCGGCGGGAGCATCAGGTTCGGGCCCGACGGAAAGCTTTACTTCGCCGTCGGCGACAATGGCTATCCACCGAACGCGCAGGATCTCACCAACCCGCACGGCAAAATCCTGCGGATCAACCCGGACGGTTCGATTCCGCCCGACAACCCATTCGCCGGGCAGCCCGGAAAACTCGGTGCGATCTGGGCATACGGATTCCGCAACCCGTGGCGCTTCCAGTTCGACGGCGCCACCGGCCGCCTCTACGGCGGCGACGTCGGCGACTACACGTGGGAAGAGCTCAACCTCATCGTCAAGGGCGGCAACTACGGCTGGCCCGTCCACGAGGGCCGCTGCGCCACCACCTGCGCCGGCTACCGCGAGCCGCTGCACGCGTACAACCAGACGTTCACCACCAACCCGCCCGGCCTCGGCCTGACCCTCGACGGCGTGCCCATCCCGTCGCCGGACACCGTCCACGGCGTCGCCGGCTTCAAACGCGAGATCGCCGCGCCGCCGACCGCGGTCGCCGCGGACGGCACCGTGTAGCGCCTGGCCGGGTTCGGCGCCGTCGGGGCCTCGGGCGTCCTGCCCAACCTCGCGGTCATGTGGCTGCTCGTGGACCACTGGCGCCTGCACTATCTCCCGGCCGCGGTCGCCGCGACCGAGGTCGCCATCTGCTGGAACTTCGTCCTGGTCGACCTGGTCGTGTTCCGCAGCCGCCGCGGCCGGCACTGGGCCGGGCGGCTCGCCAGGTTCGTGGTCCTCAACAACCTCGACCTCGCGGTCCGGCTGCCGCTGCTGGCGGCGCTGGTCTCCTGGGCGGGCAGCGACGAACTGGCGGCGAACCTCGTGACCCTGGTGCTGGCCTTCGGCCTGCGGTTCGGCATCACGGACCGGTTCATCTACCGTCCGGTGCCGGAGTCGGCCTGACGCTGCTTGGCGTTCCGCGGTGCTGTGCCGTGGCCCCCGGGTGTGGATCCGCTGGGGGCTGCGGCATGCTGTTGCCGTGGTCTTCGAACTGGGCACGGACGGGCCGAAGGTCATCGTCGTCGGCGTCGACGGCTCCGACACGTCCCTGCGCGCCGGTGCGTACGCCGCCGGCCTCGCCCGCCGCCAGGGCGCCCGGCTCGTCGTGGTCTACGTCGCCGGCACCCCCACCGCCAGCCTCTTCGTCGCGGGCGCGGCCGCCGCCGTCGAACAGGCCATCACCGAAGCCACCGAGGACATGCGCCGCCAGGTCGAAGCCGGCGCCGTCCACGCCGGCATCCGCGCCGAGTTCGTCGCCACCCGCGGCGACCCGTATGCCGAGATCATCCGCGTGGCGACCGAGCTGCGCGCCGACGCCGTCGTCGTCGGCGCCTCGTCCCGCCTCGGCCACCGGTTCGTCGGTTCCCTGGCTGTCCGCCTCGTCAAGGCCGGCAAGTGGCCCGTCACCGTGGTCCCCTGATCGCGCTCCGGCCACCACGCCAACGGCAAGGACTACATCGCGGGAACCGCGCCGGCAGGCCACCGGCCTTTCGGCGTTCCGCCGCCGCGATCCACGAAGTCGAGTGCTGGTCGTCTGGGTGGCCACGGCGCGACTTCGATCAACTGGGCATGATCGCAAGTGGGCTGGTCGCGGTGGGCTGCACTGCGCGCGGCAGCCTCACGCGCGTGTGCGCGGCGTCCGGTGGTCGCCGTCGCGCCGGCCGTTCCGCCGGTCGGATTGCCGGCCGGACCGCTGGCCGGACGTCGGTCGGATCGCTGGCCGGACGTTCGTCGGACCGCCGTGGGGATCGAAGTCGCGTGCTGGTCGTCTGGGAGCCTGTTGCAGAATCGCGGAAGTCACGTCCGCCGAGGGTCGTTGCGACCCTCAACGGATGCAGATCGTCCGCGAGCGGCCAGCACGGCCGTGCTTTTGTCAATACGTTCCGTGAGGTGCCCATTCTGCAACAGGCTCCTGGACGGCCGCGGCGCGACTTCGATCAAGCGGGCATGGTCGCAAGTGAGCCGTGGCGGCCGGGACTGGAGCGGTCACCTGCCGCGACCTGCGGCGCGGCGCCGACGCAGGGTGATGACACGCCGACGAGCGGGCGGCGCTGCCGGCGGTGGCCGTGCCCGGCGCCGGGCACCTGGGTCAGGGCCGGCGCCGGGCGCCGGGGTCAGGCGGTGCGCAGGGTCAGCTCGGTGATCTCGCTCGGGGCGAAGATGCGGAACGGCGGGCCCCAGAAGCCGGTGCCGCGGCTGGTGTACAGCTGGGTGCGCTCGCCGTGGCGGGTCAGGCCCTGCACGACCGGCTGGTCGAGGCGTACCAGGTAGTGGAACGGCCACATCTGGCCGCCGTGGGTGTGGCCGGACAGTTGCAGGTCGATGCCGTGCTCGATGGCGTCGGTGATCTGCTTCGGCTGGTGGGCCAGCAGCAGGACCGGCAGGTCGGGGTCGGCGCCGGCCAGGGCGGTGGCGTGGTCGGCGCGGTGGCCCTGCAGGCCGGTGCCGGCGGCGGTGCGGTCGTCGACGCCGGCCACGACGAGGCGGTCGCCGCCGCGTTCGACGACGAGGTGGCGGTTGTGCAGCGCCTCCCAGCCGAGCTCGCCCATGCGCTGCAGCCAGCCCTCGGCCTCGCCGAAGTACTCGTGGTTGCCGGTGACGTACACCCGGGCGTACCGGGCCTGCACGTCGCCGAGCGGGGCGGCCTGGGCGGTGCGCTGGGCGACGGTGCCGTCGGCGATGTCGCCGGTGTGGGCGACGATGTCGGCGTCGAGGCGGTTGACGACCTCGGTGACGCCCTTCGACCAGCGGACCCGGTCGATCGGGCCGTAGTGGGTGTCGGTGATCAGCACGACCTTCAGCCCGTCCAGGCCGGCGCCGAGCCGGGGGATCGCGACCTCGACGCGGCGGACCCGGGGTACGCGCATCGCCTCGACGTACCCCCACAGCAGCAGCCCCACGGCGACGACCCCGGTGAAGCCGGCGACGATCCTGGAGCGCAGCGGGTCGTCGACCCCGCCGGCGAGCAGGGCGAGGCGCAGCACGTCGCCGGCGACGGCCCAGACGAACAGCTGCCAGACCACGCCGAGCGTGGTGTCGGCGACCCGGGACGCCCAGTCGAGGTGCCGGCGCCCGTGGCCGAGCATCATCAGCACCGGGAACCCGACGAGAGCCAGCGCGAACACCGCGGTGCCGGCGACACGCACCGGGGCGGGCCACGCGTTGCCCGACTGCACCAGCGACCACCACGGTACGCCGAACAGCAGGCCCAGGACGGTGACCAGCGTCAACCCGAACAGCAGGGGGCGCAGCAGCGATCGGCGCCGCGCGACAGGGACCGCTTCAGTGGTAGCCACGCTTCAGCATGGCACGCAGTGCCATCCAGCGACCAAGCGATCCTGTGACGCCTCTCAGCCCTCCGCCGAAGCCTCACCGAGGCCCCGTCGGCAAAGGTGTCAGTGGTACTTGCGCGCCGAGTTGTCCCGGTTCGCGGCGCCCGGGGTGTCCTCCCAGTGGCGGCGCAGCAGGTCGAGCTCGTGGCGGCGCTGGTCGGTGACGTCGCGCATGGTGATGACCATGCCCCGCACGAGCCGGTCGTCGCGCAGGTCGCGGAAGCTGACCTCGACGAGGACCCGGGTGCCGTCGGGGCGGCGCAGGCTCCACGTGTCGCGGGTGCCGTCCCGGCCGCCGGTGAGGGCCACGCCGAGGGTCGCGTCGACCTGCTCGCGGTCGGCGGGGGAGACGATCTCCCGCAGCGTCGCGAACGGCGTCGGGCAGATCCCCAGCAGGTCGGTGACCGACGGGCTGGTGTACCGGATGCGCTCGTCGTCGTCGAGGACGAGCACGACGTCGTTGGTGTGCTCGGCGACCGCCCGCAGGTAGTTGTCGCTGTCGCGGCGGCTGGCGGCCTCGGTGAGCGCGAGGCGGGCCAGCGCGAGGGCGGCCTGCCCCGCCAGCACCGTCACCGCGTCCTGGACGGTGCGCAGGTCGCGGCGTTCGGCGGCGACGTAGAGCACCGCCGCGTCCAGGGGGCAGACCAGCACGTGCCCGAACTCGCCGAGCCGGTCCTGCCACAGCGGCGGCACCAGGTGGACCGGCACGATCCGCGGCGTGGACAGCTCGTTCAGCGGCAGCAGGTCGGTGAGGCTGGAGTCCACGACGATGACGTGGGCGGTGTCGGCGGGCAGCAGCTCCCGGACCGCGGTGCGCACCGCGAGCGCGACCGCCCCGGCGTCGGTGACGCTGACCAGGACGGTGCCGGCGTGCCGCAGGGTCCGCTCGCGGCGCAGCGCCTCCGCGTGCCGGTGCACGGCGTCGCTGAGCCGGGTGACCAGCAGCGCGAGGCTGATACCGAACGCGACGGCGATCACCGGGCCGTCGTGGACGGGGCCGGTCAGCGCCTGGGCGATCAGCACGACGGGGGCGACCGCGACCGCGGCGAACAGCGGCACCATGCCCAGGCCGCGGACCGGCGCGTCGCCGGACGGCGCGGGGGCCGACGGGTCCGTCAGTGCGGCCATCGACGGCAGCAGCGCCGCCGCGCCCCACGACGCGTACAGCACGATGTAGCAGAGGTCGGCGGGGCCGCCGGGGGCGAGCCCGCCGTGCGCCTGGCCGATGCCGTACGCCACGTCCCCGGCGAGCATCCCGGCGGCGCCGACGGCCAGCAGTACCGCGGACGGGTTGCGGGGCGCCGCAGCGACCAGCCGGACGGTGACGACGAGCACGATCACGCCGCCGAGGGTGTACGTGGCCTGGACCGACCACTCGGTGGCGCTCATCCCGCCGTCGAGGCGGGGGCCGACGACGAACACCCACGCGGCGAGCAGGGCGGCGCCGCCGACGGCGAGCAGGTCCAGCAGGCCGGTGCGGCCGTCGAAGGTGGACGAGGTGCGGGTCAGGCCGATGAGGGCCACCGCCACGCACGGGAACATCGCCAGGTAGGACAGGTCGGCCAGCAGCGGCGGGTCGCCGCCGGCGTCCGTCGTCAGCCCGAACAGGAAGTCGCCGGAGGCCATCGCGAGGAGCGCGGCGGCCAGGGCCCACCACGGGGCGGGGCGCCGCGGCCGGATCCGCCGGATGCCGACGACCATCGCGGCGGCACCGCACAGGCCGATCCCGGCCCAGGCCACCGAGTCGAGGCCGGGCGCGAGGAACACCGCGGAGCCGAGCGCCGCCATCAGCGCCGCATACACCGTGGTGATCAGGACCTGCCGTCTGTCCATCGACATCCTTACGGTATGTAGCGTCCTCTATACCACACTGTGGCCGGTGAACCCAAGATCCCGGTGGTCGGCGAGCAGCTGCGGGACCACCCATGCACGGCGCTGCCGGGCCTCCTCGCCGGCCATGCCGCGGCTGGGCATCTCGGTGAGCAGCAGGATCGCGAACTGCAGCCGGTAGAGCATCAGCCGGCGGCGTTGCGGGCCGGTGAACCCGTGCGGGCCGGGGCGGCCGTGGTACCCGCGCAGCACCGGGTGCTCCGGCAGCTCCTCCATGCGCCGGCGGATGGCGGGGGCGACGAAGTCGTACAGCGGGTCGCCCCAGAAGTACCGCTCGCCGTCGACGAGGCCGGTGAGCCGGTCGCCCTCGCACAGCACGTTGCCGTCCCACAGGTCGAAGTGCACCAGCGCCGGGCGCTCCACCTCGTCGAGCGCGTCGGCATGCCGGTCGATCGTGGCGAGGACCTCGTCGGCGGGGACGGGCAGCGGCACCTCCCAGTCGGCGGCGTCGGCGAGCAGGTCGGCGGTCATCGCGGTGAACGCCGCCCGCCAGGTCGGCCCGCCCGTCCGGTGGTCGCCGTCGTACCCGAAGTGCCGGCCGGTCGCCGTGTGCAGGTGCCGCAGCGCCACGCCGAGCTGCTCGCGCACCGCCGTGGCGGCGGCACCGTCGGGCAGCTCGGTCAGCGGCCGGCCGGGCAGCAGCCCCACGACCACCACGTCGTCGTCGGCGTGCAGCACCGGCGGGACCGGCACCAGGGGCGTCGCGGCGGCGACCGTCCGGTAGTAGCGCGCCTCGGCCGCGATGACGCCGCGCTCGTACCGCAGCAGCGGCACCCCGGCCGGCGGCCCGACCTTGACCACGACGTCGCGCCCGTCGTCCAGGGCCGCCCGCCAGACGGCGGCGAACGTGCCCCCGCTCAGCGGTCCACAGTGGACGGCCGTGAGCCCGGCCCGCTCCCGCAGCAGGGCGGTCAGGTCGCCGGCGGTGAGCGTGCGTTGCGTGGGGCTGACGGCGTTCGGCACACCGACACTCTAGGTGAGCCGGGCGGGCGCCGGGGACGCGCGATCGACATAGGCGTTGATCATTCGATCTGTTAAATCCTGTATTGACAAGTGTCAAGGCTGGTGTAGACGACCTTGCAGGCCATAGCGTGCACGAAACGCCTGACTCAATGGGGAGGCCACGTGAGGAAAAGGCTCGCAAGTTTCGCTGTCGCGGGTTTGGTAGGTGCGGCGCTGGTGGCGTTGCCGCAGAGTCCCGCCGCGGCGGCGCCGTCCGGGGACCTCAGCGACGGCATCAAGCGCCAGCTCGCCGCCGGCATCCAGGTGGTACCGAAGCAGCAGTCGACGCTGAAGGCTCCGCAGAACGCCGTCAACCCGTACACCGCGCTGCTGAAGGACCAGAGCAAGGTCGACAAGTACTACTGGTCCGAGGTGGCCAAGACCCAGGCGGCCGCCCGGGCCAACCTGAAGAAGAACTCGCTGACGGCGGCGGCGACGTCTCCGCTGCTGCACGACGAGGCCGAGCCGCGCGGCACGTTCGGCTCCAACGACAGCCACGCCACCGCCGAGCTGGTCAAGGGCTTCGGCACCGGCAAGAAGCTCAACAACCGGTCGCGCGTGCTGGGGCAGCTGTCGCCGGAGACGGTGAGCCTGAGCACGGTCTCCGCCCCGGCCGAGGACAACGGCGCGATCCCGATCGCCTCCGACGTGCTGCTCGGCGCCGGCCGCAAGGGCGTCGCCACCAGCGGCGAGATCGGTGACGGGCCGCACGGCAGCGCCGGCGACGACACCGGCGACTTCGACTTCATCAAGATCACCGCGAGCGCGGGCCAGCAGCTGCTCGCCGGCACCGACACCCCGAGCGGGCCGCTGGACACCGTCATCGGCCTGTACGACGCCACGGGCGTCCTCGTCGGCACCGACGACGACGGCGGCCCGGGCCTGGACAGCCTGCTCGACTTCACGTTCACCACGTCCGGCACCTACTACCTGCTGATCTCCGGGTTCGGCGTCGGCACCGTGTTCCCGGCCGACCCGTTCGACTCCGGCAGTGGCCTCGGCTCCGGCAGCGAGGGCCCGTACCTGCTCAACGCCACCCTCGCCTTCCCCGACCGCGACTTCTACGCCGTCGACCTGCTCGCCGGGGACGTCCTCGGCGCGTCGGTGACCGGCGTCGGCACCCGGCTCACCGTCCGCGACCCGTCCGGGCGGGTCGTGTTCGGCTCCGAGCAGGACGCGAGCTTCATCTACGCGCCGTCCTCGCCGCTGCCCGGCGGCGGCAACGCGGTCGTGTCGCAGGTCGCCGCGACCACCGGCCGGTTCACCGTCGAGGTGGGCGGCTCCGCCGGCCTGTACGACATCACCCTCGAGGCGTACCGTCCCGGCCCCGAGGCGCAGGACAACGGCACCGTCCAGACGCTGTACCTGGACTTCGACGGCGCCCGGATCAACACCGCGATCTTCGGCGGCCCCGGGGTGCGCACCCTGTCGCCGCTCGCGGGCTTCCTCGGCAAGTGGGGCCTGACCGCCGCCGACGAGAACAAGGTCATCAACGAGGTCATCGCCGCGGTCAAGGAGAACATCGTCAACGACCTGAAGGAGCGCGGCACCAACCCGCGCTTCGGGCTGCGGATCCTCAACAGCCGTGACCACGCCGACCCGTTCGGCCAGCCGAACGTGCACCGCATCGTCGTCGGCGGCACGATCGCCGAATCGGGCATCGACACCATCGGCATCGCCCAGTTCATCGACCCGGGCAACTACGCCGCCGAGGACAGCGCGATCGTCCTGCTCGACGTGCTCAGTGCCCCGAGCGGCGCGGCGTCGCTCAACACGTACCTCACCCCGGCCAGCAACAAGATCAAGTTCATCGGCCGGGCGCTGGCCAACGTCATCGCCCACGAGGGCGGCCACCTCTACGGCAACTTCCACACCGACCCGCTCAACGGCACCCCGAACCTCATGGACGCCGGCGGTGCCTTCCCCGGCCTCTTCGGGGTCGGGCCGGACAACGCCGGCGGCACCGCCGACGACGTCGACTACGACTTCGGCGACGACGAGTTCTTCCCCGACGAGGGTCTCGCCGGCATCGAGGACACCCTGAACACCACGGCCTGGGGCCTCACCAAGGGTAAGGCCAAGTGACCCGTTAGCTCGGTCACCAGCAGGAAGATCCGCGTCCACGGTGGGGTTGCCCCCATCGTGGACGCGGACTCCGGTGAGGACATCGTGGTGATCGGCGCCGGGCAGGCGGGCCTGTCGGCCGCCTACCACCTGCGCCGGCTCGGCCTCGGCTTCGTGGTCCTCGACGCCGACGACGCACCCGGCGGCGCCTGGCAGCACCGGGCGCCGTCACTGGGCGCCGGCGACCTGCACCGCATCTTCGACCTGCCGGGCATGCCGTTCGAGCCGCACCTGGAGGGCAGCGCCGCGGCTGTCGTGCCGGCGTATTTCGCGCGGTACGAGCGGCAGTTCGACCTTCCGGTGCGCCGGCCGGTCCGGGTCAACGCCGTGCACCCGGGCTTCGTCGTCGACACGGACGCGGGCGTGTGGCGGGCCAGGGCGATCATCAACGCGACCGGCACCTGGACGAGGCCGTACCTCCCGGTGTACCCGGGCGCCGCGGACTTCGCCGGCCGGCAGCTGCACTACGCCGCCTACCGCGGCCCGGACGAGTTCGCCGGCCTGCGGGTCATCGTCGTCGGCGGCGGCAACTCGGCCGTGCATGTGCTGTCGGAGCTGGCCGGTGTCGCCGCGTCGACCCGCTGGGTGACCCGCCGCCCGCCGGTCTTCCACGACGGCGAGTTCACCGAGGACCGCGGCCGCGCCGTCATCGCCCGGGTCACCGAACGGGTCGCCGCCGGCCTGCTGCCGCAGAGCGTCGTCAGCGTCACCGGCCTCGGCTACACCACCCTGGTCCGGGCCGCCCTGGCCAAGGGCGCCCTGGACCGCCGCCCGATGTTCGACCGGCTCGTCCCGGCCGGCGCCGTGTGGGGCGGCACGGTCGAGCCCGCCGACGCGATCATCTGGGCGACCGGCTTCCGGGCCGCGCTCACCCACCTCGCGCCGCTGCACCTGCGCGAGCCGGGCGGCGGCATCCGCCTCGACGGCACCGCCACGGTCCGCGAGCCCCTCGTCCATCTCATCGGGTACGGCCCCTCCGCCAGCACCGTCGGCGCCAACCGCGCCGGCCGTACCGCCGCGCTCGCCCTGTCCCGGGCCCTCGCCGCCGGCGCGGCGCCGGGCCGCGGGCAGCCGGCCGCCGCGACCCGCTGATGCCTACGGCGGGCCGGTCAGATCGTGATGTTGCCGGCGCCCTTCAGTGAGCGGGTGATCTTCTTCGGCAGCGTGACGTAGCAGCGGGCGCTGCGGTTGCCGGCCTTCCACTCGTCCTGGCTGAGCGCGATCTGCCAGTAGCCTGACCCGGCCTTCGCCTTGGCCAGGGTGCTGTCCGGCATCCCCGTGTACGAGCGGATCTTGTTGAGGCAGCCGGTGCCCCACGCCGCCGAGCGCGCCTTCGCGTCGGCCGGGTAGACGGCGCCGGCCGCCGCCACGACGCCGACGAACTCGGTGTCGTGCGGGGCGGTGCACGCCGCCGGATCGACGTCGGTCCAGTTGCCGCCGGTCTCGACCTTCGAGCCGCAGCCCAGCAGCAGCTCGCCGCCGGACTGCAGGGCGCCCTTGAGCGTCTGCGTGCGCGGGTCGAGGATGCCGCGCTCGGTGCGCAGCGCCGCCACGTCGCAGCGGTAGAACCGGGCGCCGCCGCGCCACTGGGTGGTCGTCGGCGGGTACACGATCATCCGCAGCCGCGAGTCCTGCCACGACCCGCCGAGGAACGTGGCGACCTGCGCGTCGCAGGCCTTGTACGTCTCGGCCATCCCGTCGGCTGACGGGGCCCGGTCCGCGTCGGCGAGGGCGCCGGTGAACTGCCCGACGTACGCGGTCTCAGCGACGTGCGACATCTCGCACGGTGTCTGCACGACCGCGACCGGCGAGGCGGCGATGTCACCGATCCGGCTGGACTGCGTCGTCCAGCAGTCGCCGGGCTCCGGCTCCGGCACCTTCGCCGCGGCCATCATCGCCCAGTCGTCGACCAGGTCCTTGTCGACGCCCTGCGGTGTCCGCGCGCAGCCGGCCGCCAGGACCAGCACCGCCACCAGTACCGCCGTCAGCCGCACCCGCATGTTCAGATCGCCGCGCTTCCGTTGCCCTTGAGTGACCGGGTGATCTTCTTCTTCAGCATCACGTAGCACCGGGCCGCGCGCAGGCCCGACTTCCACTCGTCCTCGTCACTCATCATCCAGTACCCGTAGCCGGCGTCCGCCGTGTCCAGCACGCTGGCGGGGCTGCCGGTGAAGGCGCGGATCTTGTCCCAGCAGGCGTCGTCGTACGCCGCTTCCATGCCCTTGTCGTCCGCCGGGTACGTGCCGGTCTTCGCCATGACGACGCCGGCGAGCTCCACGTCGTGCGGCGCGGTGCAGGCGACCGGGGTCAGGTCGCTCCAGCTCGCCAGGGCGCCGACGCGCACGCTGCAGCCCAGCAGCATCGGGCCGCCCGGCGCCAGGGTGCCGCGCAGCGTCTCCTTGCGCGGGTCGAGGATGCCGGCCTCGGAGCGCAGCGCCGCCACGTCGCACCGGAAGAACCGGGCGCCGGCCACCCACTGCCTGGACGCCGGCACGTACACCAGCAGGCGGGTCCGGCCGGACGCCCACCCGCCGCCGAGGTAGTTGGTGGTCTCGATGTCGCAGACCTTGTACTGCTCGGCCAGGTCACCGGGGTCCGGCGGCTGCAGCGCGTCGGCCTGCGCGCCGGTGAAGTGCCCGACGTGCGCGGTCTCGATGGTGTGCGTGTTCTCGCACGGCGCCCCGACCACCCGGCCGGGCGCGCCGATGACGTTGTCCACCTGGGAGGCGTCGGTGGTCCAGCAGTCGCCGGCCTTCGGCTCGGGTATCTTCGCCGCGGCCAGCATCGCCCAGTCGTCGACGAGGTCCCGGTCCGCACCCCTCGGCGCCGGCGCGCAGCCGGCCGCCAGGGCCAGCACCGCCACCAGCACCGCCGCCGTCCGTGTGCGCATCTCAGATCGCCGCGTTCCCGTTGTTCTTCAGCGACCGGGTGATCTTCTTCGGCAGCAGCACGAAGCAGTACGCGTTGTGGTTGCCGGTGCTCCACTCCGGCACGCCCGCGGCGATCTGCTGGTAGCCGTAGCGGACCTTCGCCTTCGCCAGCGTGTTGTCCGAGGCTTTGGTGTAGGCCCGCAGCTGGTCCAGGCACGGGATGCCGAACGCAGCCTTCAACGCGTCCACCCCCGCCGGCTCCGTGGCCGACTTCGACCCGACGATGCCGAGGAACTCCAGGTCGTGCGGCGTCGTGCAGGCCGCCGGCGTCATGTCCGACCACGAGTCCTCGGTCCCGGTGCGCACCGCGCACCCGAGCAGCCGGTCGCCGCCGGGCTGCAGGCTGCCCTTCAGCGACGCGGTCCGCTCCTCCATGTCACCGTTGATGCTGCGCAGCGACGCGACGTCGCACCGGTAGAACCTGGCGCCACCGCGCCACTGCGTCGTCGTCGGCGGGAACACGAGCATCCGCGCCCGGCCGAGCTGCCAGGACGCCCCGAGGAACTTCGTCAGCTCCGCGTCGCACGCCGCGTAGGCGTCGGTCATCTGGTCCACCGACGGCGGCCGGTCCGCCTCGGCCTGCGCCCCGGTGAAGTGCCCGACGTGCACCGTCTCGATGATGTGCTTCGCGTCGCACGCGACCGGCGCCGCCGCCACCGTCACCCCGACCACGTCCCACACGTCGTCGGCGAACGAGGTCCAGCACGCCCCGGCCACGGGCTCGGGCACCTTCGCCTCGGCCATCATCGGCCACTCGTCGACGAGGTCCTTGTCGACGCCCGCCGGCACCCGGCTGCACCCGGCCACAGCCACCATCACCAGGGCCAGCACGGCCACCACTTTGTCACGCACCACGTCTCTGCCTCCCCCGCGAACGAGCGCTCGGGCAGTGTTGCAGCAGCGGTGCACCATCACAAGAGCCTTTACGATTCCGTCGCCTGCCGCCTCCCTGCCCCCGTCGGCCAGCGTGACCCTTCGATCACTCCCCGCCGACCGTTGCACCCTGATCAAAGCCCGGCAATGGCCCCCCCGGCTGCGAAAACGCCCCTCCGGCCGCCCGCCCCGCCGCCCCGCCCGCCGGAACGCGACTTTGCTCACGAAGCCGCGGGACGCAGGGAACGGACGGTGACCACCGTGATGCGGCGCGCAGCGCAGGCAGTGCGAGCGCCAGGGAGCAGGCGGCGAGTGGCCGATGCCGTTGCGTTCGCGCCCGGCCCGCTCGTGACCTTGCCCGGTTGATCGAAGTCGCGCCGTGGTTGTCCGGGAGCCTGTCGCAGAATCGGGTTCGGCGTGGCGGTCACGTCTAGTATCGATTTTGATCGATACTAGACGGGTGGCGAAGACGTTCAAGCCGGTTGACCGGGAACAGCAGTTCCTGCTGCCCCCGAGTGTGCTGGACTGGCTACCGGTCGGTCATCAGGTGTGGTTCGTGATCGACGCGGTCGCGCAGATGGACACGTCGGCGTTTCACCGTCGGGCGCGGTTGGGTGGGGCCGGCCAGGCGCCGTATCACCCGGACATGCTGCTGGCGTTGCTGATCTGGGCGTATGCGGGTGGGGTGACCTCGTCCCGGCAGATCGAACGGCGCTGCCGGGAGGATGTGGCGTTCATGGTGGTGTCCGGGCTGGCCCGCCCGGACCACGCCACGATCGCCCGGTTCCGTCGCGATCATCTCGCCGCGTTCGAGGTCCTGTTCACGCAGGTGCTGACGCTGTGCGGGCGGGCCGGGATGGGCGGGCTGGCGCATGTGGCGATCGACGGGTTCAAAACCGCTGCGAACGCGTCGAAAGCGGCGTTCAGCGACGTGGACGGACTGCGGCGCACGGTGCGGCGGCTGGTCGCGCAGGCCGAGGCCGACGACGCCGCCGAGGACGAACGTCACGGCCCGGACTCCGGCAACGACCTGCCGCCCGACCTGCGCGAGCCCCGGCAACGACAGCAACGCATCACCGAACTGCTGCAGCACACGCCACCCACCACCACAGGCCAGAACACCGAACCAGCCGAACCAGCCGAACCGGCGACCGAGCCGGCCGAACCAGCCGCGGCGGTCGAGCCGGCCGAACCAGCCGCGGCGGTCGAGCCGGTCGAGGCGGTCACCGGCCGGGCAGCCGAACCGGTGGAGCCGGTGGAGCCGGTGCAGGTGGAGGGGGCGCGGGCGGTGGAACTGGCGCGGCTGGCCGGGCTGGCACGGACGGATCCGGACCCGGACCGGCGGGGACGCCGGTTGCGGGCGGTCCGAGCGTTGCGCCGGACCCTGGAATGCTACGACGCGCTGCTGGCCCGGCAGGCAGCCGCGGCAGAGCCGATCCTGGCCCCGCTCCGGGCCCGCCTGCACCAGGCCCTGACCGCGCTCACCCGCACCATCGAACAGCTCAACACCGCACACACCGCCTGGCAGCAGCGGCACCAGGCACTGATCGACGCCGGCGGCAAGGGCCAGCCCGGGCCACGACCCGTGCCAACCGAGCAACACAACCGCGTCCGCCGCGCCACCGCCCGGGTCAACGCCGCGCAGGCCCGCCTCGACCGAGCCGTCACCACCACCACCCACGCCACCCGCTCCATCAACACCACCGACCCCGACTGCCGCCTCATGCTCCGCCACGACGGCGCCTACACCGCCGGCTACAACAGCCAGAACGCCGTCACCGCCGACCACCTCGTCCTGGCCGTGCACACCTGCCAGGACCCCAACGACGCCGAACAAGCCGAAACCATGATCGCCAAGGCCGAAACCGGCGCCGCCGTCCTGCGCAACACCACCCGCAACCCCGACCTGCGCATCGGCACCCTGCTGTTCGACAACGGCTACAACAGCGACGCCAACCTGCAACTACCCGGCCCCGACCGGCTCATCGCCCAAGGCGACCGCCGCCACACCGCCGGCACCACCCCACCCACCCAACCACCACCCGACACCGCCACACCCCGCGACCACATGGCCTGGCGCCTCACCAACCCCGAAACCCGCGCCCTCTACCGCAAACGCGGCGCCACCGTCGAACCCGTCAACGCCCACCTCCAAGACCGACGCGGCCTACGCCGCCACAGCATGCGCGGCCTCACCGCCGCCAACGCCGAACTCCACCTCGCCGCCGCCGTCACCAACCTCCTCCGCCTCCACACCCACCTCACCACCCAGACCTAACACCACAAGACAAAGGACGGTGACGGTCCAGCGCAGAACGCTGAACCCCCACCGCCCTTTCAAACCATCACCACACCCACCCACCGCCACACCAATCCTGCGACAGGCTCCCGGGCGACCACTCCGCGCCTTTGATCAAGGATCTCGTGATCCAAGTCGCCCCGTGGCCGTCCCCGGATGGCCAAGACGCGACTTGGATCATCATGGTGGTTCGGTGAGCGGGGTGGCGGCCTCCGGATGCTGCGCGCGCGTGAGGCTGCCGTGCGCTGGCGCAGGCAGTGCGAGCGCATCCGCCGCGACCGGCTCGCTGGTGATCTTGCCTGGTTGATCGAAGTCGTGTCGTGGTCGTCCTGGCGACCACCCCGCGCCTTCGATCACCACGGTGATCCGGCCGGGTGGGCGGCGACCACCGGCGATGCCGCGCGCACGCGCGTGAGGCTGCCGCGCGCAGCGCAGGCAGTGCGAGCGCCAGCGAGCATGGGGGGCTCCGGGGTGGGAACCCCTCGGCCGGCCCGCGGCGGCAGCCGCGCCGAAGCTAGTAACTGCTCAGATGCCGGTCGTCGCGGGCAGGGTGCCGGCCGCGACGGCGGCCACCAGGGCGGCGTGGTCGGCCTCGGTCTGGTCGGCGTAGGCGACCGCGAACGTGGCGAACGCCGCGTCGAACTCCTCGCCGTCGGCGGTGCCGGGGGCGCCGCAGTAGCCGGACAGGATGCGGGGGTCGATGGACTGGGCGTGGGCGCGGGCCAGGACGACGCCGCAGACGCGGGCGTAGTCGTCGAGCTGCCCGGCGCGCAGCGTGGTCGGGTCGATGCTGCCCTTCATGTCGCGGAACTGGCGGACCAGGTACGGCAGGCCGTCGATGCTGGTCCAGCCGAGCAGGACGTCGCTGACCGTCTGCATCCAGCGCTGGCCGCGCACGACGCGTTCGCCGGCGTGCTGGTCGGGAGCCGGCGGCAGGAACGGGGCGAGGGCGGAGGCGCGGGCCTGCTTGACCTGCAGGACGAGGGCCTCGTCGCCGTTGCCGTGCAGGAGCACGACGTACGAGCGGTAGCCGACGCTGCCCAGGCCGACGATGCGGTGCGCCACGTCGACGACGGCGTAGCGGCCGAACAGGGCGCGGATCTCCTCGTCGAGGGTGGCGGCGTAGCCGTCGAGGGACTCGATGACCGGGTACGCGTCGGCCGACCCCAGCGGGATCAGGACCGGCGGGTCCGGGGTGAAGTGCCACGCGTCGTGGTCGAGGCGCTGCGTGAACTTCTGCGCCAGGCGGCGGCTGGTGTTCTTCTTCGCCTTCTTGCGGACCCGGTCGAAGGTGTCGGCGAGGTCGCCGATGCCGAAGTGTTCCAGCGTGGAGTGGTCGGTGGTGAGGTAGTACGCGTCCAGCAACGGCATGCCGGCGAGCTCGGCGAGGGCGGTGCGGTACCCGGTGGCGCAGTCGCGGGCGGCGTCGCGGCACTCGTCGCCGGGCAGGCCCGCCTCGCGGCCGGCGCTGACGATGCTGGCGACGAGGCGTTTGAGGTCCCAGTCCCAGGGGCCGACGACGGTCTCGTCGAAGTCGTTGACGTCCATGACGAGGCGGCGTTCCGGGGAGGCGTAGAAGCCGAAGTTGGCGGCGTGCGCGTCGCCGCAGATGTGGCCGTGCAGGCCGGTGCCGGCGGTGACGGCGGCGAGGTCGGCGGCCATCACGGCGGCGGAGCCGCGCAGGAACGCGAAGGGCGAGCTGATCATGCGGCCGATGCGGATCGGTACGAGCTCCGCGACGCGCTCGGCGTTGGACGCGGCGGTGACGGCGACCGGGTCGCGGCCGGCGGCGGGGCGCAGCTCGGTCAGCGCCTTGACAGGCGTAGCGGCGCGGCGCCGGGCCCCCTCGGAGCGCAGCGCCTCGGGCGCCGACCACCCGGTGGCCCGGACCACGTCGGGCACCGCCGGCCCGACGGCGCGGCCCGAGAGCGCGGCCGGGGCGGTGGCGAAGGCGATGTCAGGCGCCGCGGAGTCGAGCGGTGCCGGCGATCCGGTGGAGCCGATCATGCTCCTCACGGTAACGGCCGGAGACCCTCACGCAGGTGTCGGATACAGGCCACGTCCCCGGGCGGCGAGCCTGGTCAGGTGCCCACCCTCACGCAGGATCCTCCAGCAGGTGCGCGTCCAGCGCCTCCAGGTGCGCGCCGGTCAGGCCGTGCTCCAGCAGGTAGCCGCGGACGGAGCCGTGCCGGCGGTCCAGGTCGCGCAGGAACAGCAGCATCGCCTCGGCGGGGCACACCAGGTACCGCTCCGGCATCGTCGCCAGGTGCGGGTTGCTGCGGCGCAGGTGCTCCATGGCGCGGCCGGTCGCCGTGGCCGTCAGCGCGTAGTCCTCGGCGATGTCCTCCTCGGCGACGCCGAGCGCGGCGAGCGTGAGGGCGGCCACGACCCCGGTGCGGTCCTTGCCGGCGACGCAGTGCACGACGAGCGGCGCGTTGTCGGCCTCGGCGATGACCCCGACCGCGGCGACCACCGCGGCGGCACCCGAGCCGGCGATGTCCAGGTAGCGGTTGGCCAACCAGCGCGCGTCGCTGGGCTCGTCGTGGTCGGTGGCGTCCTCCCACTCGGCGTGCTCGGGGTGCAGGTGGTGGTAGCTGAGCCCGGCGAACTCGGGCACCCGCCCGTCGCGGGCGACCTCCCGGGGGCGGCGCAGGTCGATGACGGTGCGCACGCCGAGCGCGGTGAACGACGCCGCGTCGGCCGGGTCGATGCGGCTCAGCGAGTCGGAGCGGAACAGCCGCCGCCAGCGCACCGTGCGGCCGCCGCGCCCCCGGTAGCCGCCGAGGTCGCGGAAGTTGAACAGGTTCGGGTGGTCGTAGCTGCGCACGCTGCGACCCTACCGGGTGTCGCAGTAGCGTTGGCGGACGTGGATCCTGCCCCGTCCGAGCCCAGCCCGAAGCCGCCGGCGGCACGCTGGACGAAGCCGTGGCGCAAGCCGCTGCCGCAGTCCCTGGCCAGACCCGGGGCGCTGGTCACGGAGCCGCTCGGGGCGCTGCTGACGAGCGTGCCCAAGAGCCGGCCGAGCTGGCTGACCGTCGTCAAGACCACGGTCGCGGCGACCCTGGCATGGACCCTGGCGCGGCAGCTCGGGGACAACGTCGCGGTGCTGTTCGCGCCGATCGTGGCCATCCTGACGCTGCAGGCCAGCGTGTACGGCTCGATCGCCACCGGCCTGCAGCTGCTGTTCGCAAACCTGATCGGCACGGCCCTGGCCGTCGGCTGGGTGCGGCTGCTCGGGCTCACCTGGTGGTCCCTGGCGCTCGGCGCGTTCGCCGCGCTGGCCGTCGCGCGGCAGGTCACCAACACGTCGCTGGCCCGCAACCAGGTGACCATCGCGATGGTGGCGGTGCTGGTGATCGCCCCGGTCGCCAAGGGGTACGGCCAGTGGCGCTTCGCCGACGTCGCCATCGGCAGCGTCGTCGGGCTGCTCGTCGCCGTGGTCGTGCCGGAGCGCCCCCGGCTGCGGCACGCCGGCGACGCGCTGCGGACGTGGGCGGCGGCGTGCGTGACGACCCTGCTGGACATCGCCGACGAGCTCGACCACCGCGGCGGGGAGCCGCCCATGGCGACGCAGGCGCAGCGGCACGACTGGGTCGCCGAGGCACGGGAGCTGACCAACCTCAGCGCGGCCGCCGCCGCCGAGATCGCCGGGGTCGAGGAGACGGTCCGGCTCAACGTCACGGCCGGCCGGCACCGGGAGCAGGTCGCGGCCCTGCGCGACGACCAGGTGTTCCTGGTCCGGGTCACGCTGCAGATCCGGTCCGTGTCGCTGGCCACCGATCGGCTGTACGACCGGCCGGGGCAGCCGCCGGTGCTGGACCGGGCGGCCCTCGCCGCGCTGCTGCGGGCCCTGGCGGCGCTGCTCAGCGACCGGCTCGACGGCACCGAGCTCGACGACGCGGTGCTGCGGGAGGCACTGATCGCCGCCGCCGAGCGGGCCCACACGGTGTTCCCGAGCGCGGTCGCAGTCCTGGACTCCGTCAGCCTGCTGGGCCGGCTCGACCAGCTGCGCCAGGACATCGTCGGCGAGGACGCCGAGGCCCTGATCGACCCGGACACCCTGCCCCGGTCGTGACCCGCCGGCGGCTTGCCCGCGGCACGGTCCCGGCCCGGCTCGACCTGCGGCGCGGTCGCGGCCCGTGGCGCGGTAGCAGCCCGCGGCACGGCGCCGGTCCGCCGGGTCGCGCGGGGTGCGGTAGGGCAGGCTAACCTGGGCTACCGGGTCGTGGCAGGGTGCCGGGTCGCCCTGGTCCGGTGGGCGCGGACGGTTGCTGGAGGGCGTGGACGTGCGCAACAGGGACGAGTCACTCGCCGACCTGCTCGGCGGGCGCCGGGCCGCGCTCGACAGCGTCCTGCCCGTCGCCGGGTTCGCCGCGGGGTGGCTCGCCGGCGGCCGGTCGATCGCGCTCGGCGCCGGGATCGCGGTGCTCACCGGCGCGGCCGTCGCGGTGTGGCGGCTGCGGCAGGGCAGGGCACCGGCCGCGACCGTGGTCAGCCTGCTGCTGGTGTGCCTCGGCGCGATCGTCGCGCTGCGCACCGGCCGGGCCGAGGACTTCTTCCTGGTGCGGCTGCTGACCAACGCCGCGAGCGCGCTCGCCTGGGCGGGCAGCGTCCTGGTGCGGTGGCCGTTCCTCGGGCTGATCGCCGGCACCGTGCTGGGCCAGAAGACCAGGTGGCGCCGGGATCCGGGGCTGCTGCGGGCGTACCAGGCGGCGAGCTGGGTCTGGGTCGTGCAGTACCTCATCCGCCTGCTGGTCTTCGTGCCGCTGTGGTGGGCGGGGCAGGTGGTGTGGCTCGCCACCGCGCAGGTGGTGCTGACCTGGCCGCTGGTCGCGGCGTGTCTGGCGGCGAGCTGGTGGGTGCTGCGCCGCAGCCTGCCACCGGGCCACCCGGGCATCCGCCACCCCCGGCCCGTGCCGTCGGAGGCAGGGATCGGCGGCCAGTGACCGCCGAGCGCGCCGGCTCCGGTCGGCGCACCGCCGGAGACGGTGCGGCCCAGGGCGGCCCGTTGTGCCCCGGGCGGCCTGAGCGGGCCAGGCCTGGTCAGGATGCCTTGAGGGCGATGACGGCCTCGTCGACGGTGTCGGTCAGGGTGAGGACCCGGTCCAGCGCCGTCAGGTCGAAGATCCGGCGGATCCGGGCATGCGGGCACACCACGGCGAAACCACCCGATTCGGTTTCCCGCAGCCGCTTGTGCACGGACACGAGGACCCGCAATGCTGTGGAGTCGATGAACTCCACCTCCGACAGGTCCAGCACCAGCAGCGTCGCGCCCTCGTCCAGGCAGCGGTGCACCCACGTGTGCAGCGCGGGCGACGTGGCGACGTCAAGTGCGCCGGTGGGCGTGACCACGACACAGCCGTCGACCGTCCCGGTCGCGATGGCGTCGGTCATGTCCGCTCCTGCAGTCGGTGCGTCAATGGTGGTCCCCTTCGGTGCCGTGCGGATGGTGCTCGTCCCCGAAGGGGCGGACCGCGCTCACGGCGCGTTACACCCGGACGGTGACGCCGGTGGATGACGCCGACCTCGCCGCGCCGTTGCGGGCCGCGGCCGGCGGTGACGAGACCGGTTTCGCCGTGCTGTGGCGGGCCCTCCAGCCGGCGCTCCTACGGTACCTGCACGCCGTGTGCGGCGACGCGGCGGAGGATGTCGCCTCCGAGACGTGGTTCCAGGTGGTGCGCGACCTGCCCCGCTTCGCCGGGGACGCGACGGCGTTCCGGGTGTGGCTGTTCCGCGTCGCCCGGCACCGCGCGATCGACGACGGACGGCGGGCGTGGCGCCGCCGGGAGGAGAGCCGCGACCAGATCGAGCCCGGCCGGCCCGCGCCGGACGCCGCCGCGGAGGTCATCGAGCACGCCGGCACCGAGTGGGCGCTGCGGCTCATCGGCGAGCTGCCACCCGACCAGGCCGAAGCGGTGCTGCTGCGGGTCGTGGCGGGCCTCGACGTCGCCGGCACCGCCGAGGTCCTCGGCAAGCGCCCCGGCGCGGTCCGGATCGCCGCGATGCGGGGGCTGCGCCGCCTCGCCGCGCACCCGCAGGTGCGTTCCCGCCGGGTCCCGGTCGGCGCGACCGGCGCCGACCTGCCACATCCGCACCTGGAAGGTGCCTGATGCGCGCCTGGTGGCGGCGCCGCGCCCAGGCCAGGGCGCAGGCGCAGGCGCTGCTCGACGGCCGCGCCGGCGACTCGCCGGTGGCCGCCCTGCTGCGCGCGGCGGCCGGTCCGGCCCGCCCGGGCGAACTGGCCGGGGAGCGGGAGGCGGTCGCCGCGTTCCGCCAGGCGTACATCGCCGAGTTCACCGCCCAGGCCGGGACGAACGCCCAGGCCGGGACGAACGCCAAGGCCGGGACGGACGCCCAGGCTGAGGCCCGGCCGGGCGCCCGGGCCGGCGCTGATGCCGGCACCGGCGCAGCCGGGGGCCCCGGCGGGCGGCCGCGGCGGTCGCGCCCGGCCCGGGCCCGGGCGGGGCTGCTCGCCGCCGCCCTCACCGTCGGCGTCGTCGCCGGCACCGGGGTCGCCGCGGGCGCCGGCCGGCTGCCCGCGCCGCTGCAGCAGGCCGCGCACGACTGGATCGACCAGGTCCCGCAGCCCGGCGACGACCAGAAGGACCAGAAGAAGCCCGGACCGGGGCGGACGGGACGCGCCGGGTCGCCGACTTCGCCGCCGGTGCAGCCGCCGGCGGTCACCCCGGCCCCCGCCCCTACCACCACCACCATCACCGCCGCCGCCGTGGACGTGAAACGCCTGTGCAAGGAGTGGGAGAAGACCCGCGACGACCCGCGCCGCAAGCCGATGGACCCGGAAGATCTGCGGGCCCTCACCGCCGCCGCGGGCGGGGCGGACCGGATCGAGGGGTTCTGCGGGCTGACCCCCACCGGATCCGCGCCCGCGCAGCAGGGGCCGCCGTCGGGTACCAAGTCGAAAAAGGCGAGCCGCCCCTGAACGCGTGACGTGAGCGCGCGCCCGGCGTTGAGCACCACGACGACGGACGACGCGCGACGGGATGGACGCCATGGACGGGACCACCGAACAGCTCAGCATGACCGCGGCCGAACTGTCGTTCCTGCTGGCCAGCGGGGGACCAGCGGGGGAGGCGCCGCGGCTGCTCGGGCTCACCGACGCCGACCGCACCGACGCGGTGCTCAGCGCAGGCCTCGGGTCGCTGCTGCTGCGCCACCTCGCCGCGCCCGTCGACGGGCAGAAGCTGGAGATGGCGCCGGCGGTCGCCGCGGTCGCCGCCGGGCTGCACCGGCCCCGCGCGTTCGTCCAGGTCGGGCTCACCGCGGAGGACCACGCCGACGGGGCGCTGCTGTTCGAGGCGGAGATGACCCGGTTCCTGGTCGCGGCGCGGGCGTACCGCTGCTACGACATCACCCCGATCGGCGCCGACGTCGACGTGCGGGAGCCGCTGCTGGCGATCGCCGACCGGTTCCTGCACCGGCACCGCCCGGCCGTCGCCACGTTCAACGCCTCGACCGCGCAGGACGTGGCCCGCGGCACCACCCCGTCCCGGGCGACCCTCGCCTCGGCGACCGACGGTTCGTGGCGTTTCGCCGGCAGCGAGGGTACCGGCGAGACCGCCACCGTCGTGGAGACCTTCGACGAGGCGGCCGCGCTGATGCGCGAGGAGCTGGCCAGGATGCTGCCGGTGTTCCAGCCCCAGCCGTGAGGGACCGCCCGCGGTGATCGTTTCTGCTACGGTCCGCGGTCATGCCCCGCAAAGTCATGATCTACATCGCCGGGCTGGTCGTGCTCGCCGGTGCCCTGCTGTGGCACAGCATGTCGCGCTCGTCCGGCTCGGGCGAGAGCGGTCTGGGCTGCTACTCGGCGGTGCTGTCCATCCCGGGCATCCCCGAGTCCGGCCGTCGGCTGACCCCCGCCGACTGCGGGCAGCCGCATGACTGGGAGGTCATCTCGCTGCTGCGCGCCGACGCCGCCGAGCGCCGGTGCCAGGAGAAGGCCGACGCGTTCCTGGGCGGCTCCTGGCGCGCCTCCCGTGTCGTGTACGCGCTGCTGAGCGCCACCGACCGGATGCGGGGCGGGCTGTTCTGCGCGCTGGCGGAGACCTCGGACACGGCCGGCACGACGATCGGCAGCACCGCGACCCTGAAGGACGGCATGCGCGACGGCCGGCTCGCGGTCACCTGCCTGCTCACCGATCTCGAGGACAGGGACACGCTGCGGTACGGCGGCTGCGACGAGCACCACGCCGCCGAGGCGGCCGGCCTGCTGCCCGAGGGCGCCGACCAGGAGGCGGACTGTCCCGCCGCGGCCGCCGGGTACCTGTCGCTCACCGTGGACGAGCTCTCGCAGCGCGGCGACCTGCAGGTGCGCTGGTTCGAGGGCGAGCGCGGGCTGTGCCTGCTGGTCGAGCCCGACGACCCGGCCGGCCGGCACGACACGCTGCGCGCCAGCGTCAAGGGCCTGGGCAGGGCGCCACTGCCGCGGTGACCGGCGGCCGGCCGCGGCCGGCCGCCGGGATCGGTCGCCGGCTGCGGTGACCGGCCGCCGGGATCGGTCGCCGGCCGCGGTGACCGGCCGCCGGGTCGGGGCGGCCGGTGCGTGCCGCGGTCAGTCCCAGCCGTACGCGCTGCGCAGCCGCTCGGCGACGCGGTCGAACCGCGCCCGGTCCAGCACCGCGCCCTCGCGCCGGATGCCGTGCTCCTCCACCGTCAGGACCCGGTCGAGCCGGACCCAGCTGGGCCGCTGGTCTCGGTCCCACGATCCGGGACCGAGGGCGAACCAGTTGCGCTGCCCGTCGCGCTCGCTCTGGCTGGACAGCATCAGCCCGACCAGCGACGTGCCCTTGCGCCCGACGACGAGGACCGGCCGGTCCTTGCCCTGGTCCGGGTCGTCCTCGTACGGCACCCAGGTCCACACGACCTCGCCGGGGTCGGCGGAGCCGTCCAGCTGCGGGGCGTACTGCAGCAGCTTGTCGCTGACGTGCTTCGGCGGCGGGCCGGGCTTGTGCAGCGTCGCCCGCTGCTGCGGTGGCTGGGGACGCGGCTGCGCGCCGGCCGGCGGCGGGGCCGGCTGCGGTGACTGCGGTTGCGCGGGTGCCCGGCGGACGCCGAGCCGCGTTGCCAGACCCTGAAGAAGTCGTTTCACGCGCACGACCATAGTCCCGATCATCTGGACGGGCTTGATCCGGCACTGGACACTGTGGTTCATGTACGACTTCGATGTGCTCGTGCTCGGTTCCGGCCCCGGCGGGCAGAAGGCGGCGATCGCGGCCGCGAAGCTCGACCGCCGCGTCGCCGTCGTCGAGCGGCGCAACATGATCGGCGGTGTCTGTATCAACACGGGCACCATCCCGAGCAAGACCCTGCGTGAGGCAGTGCTCTACCTCACCGGTCTCAGCCAGCGGGAGATGTACGGGCAGAGCTACCGCGTCAAGGACGACATCACCGTCGGCGACCTGGGCGCGCGCACCCAGCACGTGATCGGCCGGGAGATCGAGGTCATCCGCAGCCAGCTGGCCCGCAACCGGGTGAAGCTGCTGCAGGGCACGGGCCGGTTCGTCGACCCGCACACCCTGTCCATCGACGACGAGCACGGCCGCTCGTCGCTGGTGTCCGCCGAGAAGATCATTCTCGCGGCCGGCACCCGCCCGGCCCGCCCCGACAGTGTCGACTTCGACGACACGACGATCATCGACTCCGACGGCATCCTCAACATCGACAAGATCCCGGCCTCGATGGTCGTCGTCGGCGCCGGCGTGATCGGCATCGAGTACGCCTCGATGTTCGCCGCCCTCGGCAGCAAGGTCACCGTCGTGGAGCGCCGCGACCGGATGCTCGACTTCTGCGACCTGGAGATCGTCGAGGCGCTCAAGTACCACCTGCGTGACCTGTCGGTCTCGTTCCGCTTCCGCGAGTCCGTGGCCTCCGTCGAGCGGCACGGCCGCACCGCCGTCGCCGTGCTGGCCAGCGGCAAGCGCATCGCCGCGGACGCCGTCATGTACTCCGCCGGCCGGCAGGGCGCCGCCGACCAGCTGAGCCTGGACAAGGCCGGCCTGGAGGCCGACAAGCGCGGCCGGATCAAGGTCGACGAGCACTTCCGGACCGAGGTGCCACACATCTACGCCGTCGGTGACATCATCGGCTTCCCGGCGCTGGCGTCCACGTCCATGGAGCAGGGCCGCCTCGCCGCCCACCACGCCTGCGACGAGCCGGTGCGCGGCATGCAGCTGCTGCAGCCGATCGGGATCTACACCATCCCCGAGATCAGTTTCGTGGGCCGCACCGAGGACGACCTGACCGACAGCAACATCCCGTTCGAGGTCGGCATCTCCCGGTACCGGGAGCTGGCCCGCGGCCAGATCATCGGCGACTTGTACGGCATGCTGAAGATCATCGTGTCGCCGGAGGACCGCAGCATCCTCGGCGTGCACGTCTTCGGCACCGGCGCCACCGAGCTCGTCCACATCGGACAGACCGTGATGGGCTGCGGCGGCACCGTGGACTACCTCGTCGACGCGGTCTTCAACTACCCGACGCTCGCCGAGTCGTACAAGGTGGCCGCCCTCGACGCGATGAACAAGATGCGCTCGGTGTCCCGCCTGACCGCCTGACCTGCACCGCCGGCGGCTGTGGCGCGCGCCACAGCCGCCGGGAACAACCCCGGACCCCGGCGATACGGTTCCTCAGGAAGGCACTGGACACCGGGGGATGGCACGGATGCTGCGACATGTGAGACCGGCGCTGGTCGCCGCCCTGCTGCTGGCGACCGCCGGGTGCACCGGCGGCGAGCCCGCCGAGGACCCGTTCGCGGCGTTCGTCACCGGCTGGCAGCGCGCCGACTTCACCGGCGTCGAGCTGCGCACGCCCGGCGGGCAGCCGCTGAGCGCCGGCGAGGCCCGGCGGCTGCTCGCCGACACCGAGGGCGACCTCGCCGCCCGGCGGCCCGTGGTGGCCCGGCACGGCGCGGTGACCGTGCGCAACAACGACGCCAGGGCCACCGCGGGGGTCGACTGGACGCTGCCGGACGGGCGGCACTGGGCGTACGAGACGACCCTGGAGGCCCGCAGGATCGACGGGCGCTGGGCGGTCTACCTGGGCCCCGCGGTCGTGCACCCGGACCTGCCCGACGGCGCGCGGATGGCGCTGCGGTCCGCGCCCGCGACGCGCGGGGTGGTCCTGGCCGCCGACGGCACGCCGATCGTGTCGGAGGTCCCCGTCGTGTACGTGGGGGTCGAGCCCCGCCTGGTGCGCGACGTCGACGCCCTGGTGCAGCGGCTCGACCTGGTGTTCCGCTCGGTGCGGGTGTCGGTGGACGTGTCGGCGCTGCCGGGCCGGATCCGGGCGGCCAAGCCCGACGCGTTCGTCGACCTGGTCACCCTGCGCAAGAGCGACTACACCGAGATCGAGCGCGACCTCGCCGCCACCGACGGGGTCGCCACGAAGCCGGGGACGCTGCCGCTGCCGCTGACCCGCACGTTCGGCCGGGCGCTGCTCGGCACGTCCGGGCCGGCGACGAAGGAGCTCATCGACGCCAGCGGCGGGACCCTGCGGGCCGGCGACGTCACCGGCCTCACCGGGCTGCAGCGCCGGTACGACACCGCGCTGCGCGGCACGCCGCGGCTCGAGGTGGTGGCCAAGGACAAGGTGCTGTACACCGCACCCGCGGTCGACGGGGCGCGGGTGCGCACCACGGTCGAGGTGAGGACGCAGCAGGCGGCCGAGACCGCCCTGGCGGGCACCGCGAACCGCTCGGCGCTGGTCGCGGTCCGGGTCAGCGACGGCGCCGTCCTCGCCGCCGCGAACGGCCCCGACGCCGCCGGGTACAACCTCGCGTTCCTCGCCGAGGTGACCAGCCCGCCGATCGGCGTCGACGGCGCCGCCGCCGGGTTCGGCGCGCCCTGGAAGCTCGGCGCGGACATGTTCACCGGCCGGGTCACCGCGTCCGGCGTGACCGGCCCGCCGCTGGTGTACGCGGCCGCCGCCGCTGCCGTCGCCAGGGGCCACTGGCGCCAGCCGGTGCTGGTCACGGAGCCGTCGCCGGGGCCGCCGGCCGCGGACGGCCCGGCGGTCACCGGCCCGCTGACGGTGCCGGGCATGTCGGTGCGGGTGCAGGGTGACGTCGCGTTCTGCGTGTACGTCGAGGGCGCCGGGCAGGACGTCACCGGCCCGATCGCCGACGCGTTCGCCCGCTCGCTGCAGGGCTGACCTCCCGCCCCCGGGCGGGGCGAGTCACGCGGCAGTGGCGTGGCCGGGGCCGCTGGGCGACCCCGGCCACGCGGACCGGTCAGGAGCAGGTGGTGCCGTTGAGCTTGAAGCCGGTGGCGGCCCCGTTTGTGCCGGAGTAGCCGGCCTGGAAGCCGAAGCTCGCCGTCCCGCCGACCGGGATGCTGCCGTTCCAGCCGCCGTCGCGCGCGGTGACCGAGGTCCCGCTCTGCGTCGCGGTGGCGTTCCAGGCGTTGCTGATGCGCTGGTCGCCGGGGAAGGCGAAGGTGAGGGTCCAGCCGTTGACGGCGGCCGGGCCGCGGTTGGTGATCGTCACGGTCGCGGTGAAGCCGTTGTTCCACTGGTTGTCCACCCGGTACGCCACCGAGCACCCGGTGCCGGTCGGCACCGACGGTGACGAGGACGGCGAGACCGACGCCGACGGCGACACGGACGCCGACGGCGACACCGACCGCGACGGCGACACCGACGGCGACGACGGCGGCGTGGACGGCACGACCCCGTTCAGCGCCAGCTGGTACGCCAGGTCCGGCACGAACTGCCCGGCCGCTGCGGCGCACCCGTCGGCCTCACCGGGGAGCTTGATCCACACGTACGCGTCGACGCTGGCCTCGCCGGTGCTGGTGGTCGGGCCGACGCCGACGCCGCGGCCCGACGGGTCGCACCACTGGCTGCCGTTGGGGCCGCGGCCGTTGCGGCTGGTGTCGATGATCTGGTGCAGGTTCCCGGCGCCGATCGCGTTGAGGATGTTGCGGCCGTACGCGACCTCGTCCGCGGTGGTGCGGAAGTTCGACACGTTGGTGTAGAAGCCGTCGGCGTTGCGCACGCCCGCGGCGACGAGCCGGTTGGCCTGGTCGCCGGCGGAGTTCCAGGCGGAGTGGCCGCCGTCGAGGTACACCTTCGCCTGCGGGTTGGCCTGCTTGATGGTGGTGACCGCGCCGGCCAGGGCGTTGCCGCGGGCGGTCACGCCGGCGCTGTCCAGGCAGGTCTGCAGCGCCAGGGAGTCCGGCTCGAGCACCACGACGGCGGTGCGGTTGCCCAGGCCGGCGGCGAACGCGCGCACCCACGCGGCGTACTCGGTCAGGTTGGTGGTCCCGCCGGCGGACGCGCCGCCGCAGTCGCGGTTGGGGATGGCGTACGCGACGAGGACGGGGATCTGCCCGGCGGCGTTGGCGGCGCCGACGTAGGACTGCACGCCGCTGGTGGTGGCGGCGGTGTTCGGGCTGGTGAACCATCTCGACTGCGGCTGCACGCCGATGCGGTCGCGGATCAGGGCGGCGCGCGAGTCGCCCGGGTTGGCCGCGAGCCAGCGCATCACCTGCGAGTCGGGGTCACGGTAGAACGTGCCGGTGATGGTGCCGGCGCTGGCCGACCCGCCGCCGGCGAGCCACAGCCCGGCGGTGCCGGCGGTGACTGCGGCGAGCGCGGCGACGGCGGTCTGCCATTTTCGGAGCGATCGGAGCACGGTGCTGGTCCTTCCGGGGGTCACGGGAAGGCCGACCGTACGGCCGGGCCGGGGGGACGGTCCACGCGTCAGCGCGGGCCGCGGCGCCGACCTGCTGGGATACGCCGAGATGGCGTGAAAGTTACCTTTTGCCGAATGAAGTGAATGAATTCGTGAACGATCGCGCACCGTAGACGGCCCGAACGCACCCTGTACGCAAGATCGACACGGTCGGGTAGGGCGAAATCCGCATAGCACGCTATTGCCGCAAAAACCCTGGTCGGCGCCGCATGGCACGTCCTTGCAAGGTATTCCTCATTCGGCAGCAAACAATCTACGGTGAGGGCAGGCCGATGGCTCCCCTCGCCAAAAAGCCTAAATGGGACCGGCCCCGTGCCGATGGGGCGTTAACGGGTGTCACTGGGTAGCGTCGGGGCCGCCGCCGTGACGGTCGGGAGGGTTGCGTGTCGCCGCGTAGGGTGCTGGCCGGCTACTGTGTGATCATGGCTGCCCTCGTGGTGGCCAACTTCGCGCTGCCCTCCCTGCACCTGGTCCTGTGGTCGGCGATCGGCGTGCTGAGCGTCGCGGCCATCGTCACCGGCGTGCGCATCAACAGACCCCGCCGGCGCGCACCCTGGTACCTGCTCGCCGGGGCCGTCGCCTCGTTCATCACCGGCGACCTCATCGCCGACGTGCTCACCCGCGTGCTGGACCGGCAGGGCTTCCCGTCCGTCGCCGACGGCTTCTACCTGGCCGTGTACGTGCTGATCGCCGCCGCGCTGGTCGGGCTGATCCACATCGGGGTGGCCCGGCGCGACCCGAACGGCCTGTACGACGCGGTCACCGTGACCGCCGGGCTGGGGCTGCTGTCGTACATCTTCCTCATCCGGCCCTACGTGGAGGATCCGGCGCTGTCGGTGCTGGAGAAGGGCATCTCCATCGCCTACCCCCTGGCCGACATCGTGGTGCTCGCCGTCGGCGCGCGGCTCATCAGCGCCGCGCGGCGCAGCCCGGCCCTGCTGCTGCTGGCCGCCGGCGGGATCGGCCTGCTCAGCGCCGACGTCGGATACGGGCTCAAGCAGCTCAACGGCGTCTGGGAGACCGGCGGCCCCGTCGACCTCGGATGGGCCGCGTTCTACGTGCTGTGGGGCGTCGCGGCGCTGCACCCGTCGATGCGCGAGCTCACCGAGCCCAAGGTGCACCGGGCCGGCGAGGAGCACTTCGGCCGGCTGCTGCTGCTCGGGCTGGCCCTGTTCATCGCGCCGTGCGTGCTGTACTTCGAGATGCGCAACGGCGAGGTTCACGACGCCAACGTCATCGCCGCGTCCTCGGCCCTGCTGTCGGGCATGGTGCTGCTGCGCCTCGGCCGCGCCGTCAACGTGCAGCGGCGCACCGTGCAGCGGGAGCGGCGGCTGCGGCGGGCCGGCGCGGCGCTGCTGATGGCGACCGACGAGGCCGGCGTGACCGCGACCGTGCGCACCGCGATCGCCGAGCTGCTGCCCCTCGGCCGGCCGCACCGGGTCGTGCTCGCCCCGGCCGCCGGCGACGGCGACGGGGTCGTGTCGATGCCCTACACCCGCACGCTCGCCCCGGCCCTCGCCGAGGAGCTCGGCGACTTCGAGGTCACCCTGTGCTGCCCCCTGGCGCCGGTCGAGGGGCGCGAGTCGGGGCGGGCGCTGTACATCGCCGCCGACGAGGTGACGCTCGTCGGCGTGCAGGAGGCCGCGCAGATCCTCGCCACCCAGGCCGCCCTCGCCCTGGAACGCATCGCGCTCGGCGAGGAGATCGGCCGGCGCAACAGCGAGGCGTACTTCCGCACCCTCGTGCTCAACACCGCCGACGTCATCCTCATCGTCGGCGACCACGACCAGATCCGTTACGCCAGCCCGTCGGCGCGGGCCCTGTTCGGCAGCGACGAGCTCGACGGCACCCCGCTGCCGATGGCGTTCGCGAAGGAGAGCCTCGTCGAGGTCGACCGCCGCCTGCACGAGCTGCGCACCCGCGGCGTCGACCGCCCCGGCGACGACCTGCGCGTGGTCGGCGCCGACGGCCGGCCCGCCCTGGTCGAGGCGACGTTCCGCGACCTGCGGGGCGAGCCGACCGTCGGCGGCATCGTGGTCACCCTGCGCGACGTCACCGAGCGCAGCCGGCTGCAGGCCGAGCTGTACCAGCGAGCCACCTTCGACGCGCTGACCGGCCTGCCGAACCGCGAGGTGTTCCTCGGCCGGGTGCAGGAGGCGGTCAGCTCCGGCGCCGAGAACGGCGCGACCGTCGGCGTGCTCATCATGGAGGTCGACGACTTCAAGGTCGTCAACGACACCCTCGGCCACAGCGCCGGCGACGCGCTGCTCGTCGCGGTCGGCAAGCGGCTCACCGAGGCGCTGCGCTCCGTCGACGGCTCCTACGGCGCGGCCGGCACCGTCGCCCGGCTCGGCGGCGACGAGTTCGCCGCCCTGGTCCGCAGGGCCGGCACCGCCGCCGACGTCGAACGCGTCGCGGAGAAGGTCCTCGCGAGCTTCGCCGCCCCGTTCCAGCTGCCGCACGGCGACGTCAACGCCACCGTCAGCATCGGCGTGGCCACGACCGCCGAGGCCGCCGACGCCCAGGACCTGCTGCGCCACGCCGACCTCGCCGTCTACGTCGCGAAGGACGCCGGCAAGGACCGCTGGCGCCGCTACGAGTCGTCGCTGCACAGCGCCGTCGTCGAGCGGCACAAGCTGCGCGCCGACCTGGACCGGGCCATCGCCGACGGCGGGTTCCTGCTGCACTTCCAGCCGATCGTGGCCATCGGCGACGGCCGCACCCACGGCTTCGAGGCCCTCGTGCGCTGGAACCACCCGACCCGCGGCATGGTCCCCCCGGCCGAGTTCATCTCCGTGGCGGAGGAGAGCGGCCTGATCGTGCCGCTCGGCGCGTGGGTGCTGCGCAACGCCGTCGAGGCCGCCGCGCAGTGGCGCCTGCTGCACCCCGGCGAGGACGTGTACGTGTCGGTCAACGTCTCCGTCCGCCAGTTCCGCGGCCGGGAGCAGGGCTTCTCCCGCTGGGTGCTGCAGGAGATCGACCGGATGGGCCTGCCGCCGGCGAGCCTGCTGCTGGAGATGACCGAGAGCCTGCTGCTGCACGACGACGGCGAGGTCGCCGCCGAGCTCGCCGAGCTGCGCGAGGCCGGCGTCCGCATCGCCATCGACGACTTCGGCACCGGGTTCTCGTCGCTGTCGTACCTGCGCCGCCTGCCGGTCGACGTGCTCAAGCTCGACAAGAGCTTCATCGACACCATCGTGTCCTCCGCCGAGCAGCACGCCGTCGTCGACATGATCGTGCAGCTGTCCGGGATCCTGCAGTTGCAGATCGTGGCCGAGGGCATCGAGACCGAGGCCGAGCGTGATCTGCTGGTGACGATGGGCTGCCATCTCGGGCAGGGGTACTTGTTCTCCAGGCCGTTGAGCTACGGTGACGCGAGTCAATGGTTGTTGGAGGAAGCGTCGGGGCTTCAACGGGGAAGTCAGACGGCGGCCTGACCCTAGGGGCCACGGAGGACTTGTGCTCAACCACCTCGCCGCTGCTGTCGACGACGACCCGCGCTACAGCGGCATCGCCCACCTGCGGGCCACCACCCGCTACTACGACGCCGTCATCGACGAGGTCGACGGCCGCCGGATTCGTGTCGGCGAGCACTGGCTCACCGACTGGGCGTCGTGCAACTACCTCGGCTTCGACCTCGAGCCGCAGATCATCGACGCCGTCGAGGGGGAGCTGCGCCGCTGGGGCACCCACCCCAGCTGGTCACGGATGCTGGGCAACCCGGCGCTGTACCCACGCATCGAGGAGCGCCTCGCCGACCTGCTCGGCGCTCCCGACACCCTCGTGCTGCCCACGATCACGCAGATCCACCTGTCGGTCATCCCCGTACTGGCACAGCAGGGCACGCTGCTCGTCGACAGCCGCGCGCACAAGACGATCTGGGACGGCTGCGTGCACGCCCGCGGCCTGGGCGCCACGCTGAAACGGTTCAAGACGATCGACGAGCTGGCCTCGCTGCTCGCCACGGACCTGCCCGGCCCGGTCCTGGTCTGCATGGACGGCGTCAACAGCATGACCGGCAACATCCCCCGGATCGTCTCGTACCTGGACCTGTGCCGGGCGCACGGGGCGATCCTGTACGTCGACGACGCGCACGGCTTCGGCGTCATCGGCGAGCGGACGTCGGACGAGACGTCGCCGTACGGCGCCCGCGGCAACAGCATCGTGCGCCACTTCGGCGAGTCCTACGACGACGTCGTGCTCGTCGGCGGGTTCTCCAAGGCGTACTCGTCGCTGCTGGCGTTCCTGGCGGTGCCGACCGTGCTGAAGAACCGGCTCAAGGCCGCCGCCGCCCCGTACCTGTACTCGGGCCCGTCGCCGACCGCGTCGCTCGCCACCGTCCTGGCCGGCCTCGACGTCAACGCCGACCGGGGCGACAAGCTGCGCGCCGACCTGCACCGCATGTCCACCCGTGTCCTGCAGCACGTGCGCGGCCTCGGCGTCTTCACCCCCAACACCGACGACACCCCGATCATCGAGCTGCCGATCGCCCTGGACCGCGACCTGGTCGAGGTGTCGGAGCTATTGTGGCGGCGCGGGCTGTTCGTGACGCTCGCCCCGTACCCCGGCGTGCCGCGCGACCAGGTCGGCTTCCGGGTCCAGGTGACGGCCGCCAACACCGACGAGCAGATCGACGAGCTGAACGCGGTGATCAGCGAGCTGGCGGCGGCCGAGGTGTTCCAGTCGGCCCGGGAGACGAGCGCAAGCTGACGCTGCGCCTGCTGGGCGGGGGTCTGCGGCTGGGCCGGGCGCGCTGGGGCGGTGCTGGCGCGGCAGGCCGGACCGGCGGGTCAGACGCTGCGGGTCACCAGCACGGGGCTGGCCGCGTGGTGCACGATCAGCTGGGTGCGCGGGTTCGGCCTGGGCTGCTCGTACCAGGACGCCCGGTGCGCGCCCACCACGAGCAGCAGCGCGGTGTCCGCCGCGGACGTGAGCGCCTCCAGCACCGGCTCGTCGGTGCCGGCGAACCTGGCGTCGATGTCGCGGTGGCGGCGCAGCCATGGGGCCAGGTCGGCGTAGACGGTGGTGTGCGGCCGGTCGTGGCCGGCGTGCATGGCGACCAGGGGGACCTCGCGCGAGCGGGCCTCGTCGTACGCGAACTCGAGGGCCCGCCAGCTCGACGGGGAGCCGTCGACGCCGACCACGACCGGGGCGGTGCCCGGCTCGGCGGTCAACGGGTCGGCGCCGGGGCCGGCGCGGTCCGCGGCGGGAGGGCCGGGCCATCGGTCCAGCGGGCGCCGGTCCTCGGTCAGCCAGTGTTCGCCGTGGTTGACCACGAGGACCGGGCAGTGCGCGAACGCGGCCAGGTGGGCGCCGACCGACGAGTTGAGCAGGCCGCCCTCGTGGGGTCTGCCGCCGATCGCCACCAGGCTCGCGGCGCGGGACTGCTCCTGCAGGACGCGCGCGGCCGGGCCACCAACGGTGACCGTCTCCACGGGGATGCCGGGCTGCCAGCCCCGCGCGTCGGCGGCCGCGTCGAGCACGACGCCCTGCCCGTCGGCGGAGCCTTCCCAGCTCAAGGCGTGCACGATCCGCAGCGGCCGGTTGTGCCGGGCGGCCTCGTCGGCGGCCCACCGCACCGCACCGAGACTCGCCACGGAACCGTCGACGCCGACGACCACTGGTCTGTCCATGCCTCCAACGTCCCTCGCGGGACAGGCATCGACCAGTCCCCGGCAGGACAGCCGCCGCCAGTCCCGCAGGAAAGCCAGTCGCCGCAGGAAGCCCACAGGCAAACAGTCCCCACAGGAAAGCTGTCGGCAGTCCTCGCAGGACAGCCGTCGACAAGTCCTTGCGGGGCCGGCTCGACCGGTCTCCGCGGCGGCAGGCAGCGACCAGTCCCGCCCGCGCCGGTCAGCTCTCGGACTTCTTCTTGCGGCGGGTCGTGCGCTTGCGGGGCTTCGGGTTGCCGGAGGCGAGCCTGGTGTACGTCAGCATGTTGGCCAGCCCGATGCCGATCGTGGCGAACAGGACCTGGATCGCCAGCTCCCACCAGCTCCACTCGATCTTCCAGACCTTGGTCAGGGCCTTGTCGTCGACGTTGACCAGCTCGGCGACGAGCGTGCCGAGCAGTGCCGCGCCCACGCCGATGAGGAACGTGATGAACAGCCCGATCGACTGCCGGCCCGGCAGGACCAGCCGGCCGAGGACACCGATGAGCAGACCGATCGGGATCGCGCTCAAAAAGTCGTTGATGTGCATGGCACCCGCGCTCCCCTCGCGATGAATCAATCGAGCGGCACCGTACACGCCCGCGGCCCGGACCGCAGGGTTGGGAGGCGGCTACCGGCGCCCGCCCATGCACCACGGGTGGATCTCGACCTCGTCGTACCCGCCCGGCAGGACGTCCTCGGCGCGCACCTGCGCCGCCTCGACCAGCACCGCGGTGCCGGCCCAGCCGCCGTCGTCGTGGGAGTACAGCTCACCGCGCGCGAGCACGCCCCGCGCCGGAGGGCCGGCCGGCAGCGGCTGGGTACCGGGCGAAGCATGGCCGATGACCAGGAAGCCGTCGCCGGATCCGGAGGCGTGCTGCCACATGGTGCCGCCCAGGGTGTCGTCGTACCGCAGCAGCAGCACGGGATCGTAGACACCGGCGCGGAAGTTCGGCTCGTCGAACGCGAATGCCCGCGCCGCGGTGACGTCGGGCAGCTCGACGATGTGGATGCTGCCCGTGGCCTCGGTGCGGTCGTCGCTCAGTGTCGGGCCGCGGGCGGTCAGCTCCTTGACGAAGCGGTCCATGTACGACCAGTGCTCCTCAAGCAGTTTCTCGCGCAGCGGTCCGGTGCCGGGGACATCGACGCCCCAGACGAAGTGCAGCATGGTGGGGCAGTCTGCCATGCGGTCACGACGGCAGTCGCGCCGCCGGCACCATTCATGAGGTTCAGTGACGGCCACCCGACCGTGGGCGCGATTGACACCCGCCGACAGACGCCCATACGGTTCGAGCCACCATGACGCATCTCGGCGGATCGTCCAAGCTGCTCAGGGCCATGAACGACGCGGCGGCCCTGAGTCATGTCCTCGAACGCGGCACCCTCACGCGCGGCGACCTGCGTGAGCTGACCGGCCTGTCCAAGCCCACGATCTCCGAGGCGCTGCGGCGGCTCACGGAGGCGAAGCTGGTCACCGTTGTCGGCTACGTCAGCGCCGGCCCAGGCCCCAACGCCGAGGTGTACGCGGTGAACCCGGACGCGGCGTACTCCGTCGCGCTGTCCGTGCGCGACCGGGCCGCCGACGCCCCCGGCTCGCCGGGGTCGGGGCTGCCGGCGGTGTCCGCGGCCGTGACCGACCTCGCCGGGACCGTCCGCGGGCGGCTCGAGCTGGCCGTCGACTTCACCCGCACCGACCCGGTCTCCGCCGTCGTCGACGCCGTCCAGGACGTGTGCAAGGAGGCCCGGATCGCCCCGGACCCGGTGGCGCAGGTGCAGATCGCCGTGGCCGGGTCCTACGACCCGCGTACCGACGTCCTGCACCACGTCGAGGTCCCCGGCTGGGGCCGCCCCGGGCTCGTCGACGACCTGCGCCGCCGGCTCGGCGTGCCGGTCGGCGTCGACAACGACGTCAACCTCGCCGCCGTCGCCGAGCGCGCCCACGGCGCCGGCCGCGACGCGGAGAGCTTCACGCTGCTGTGGCTCGGCGAGGCCGGCCTCGGCCTGGCCATCGACCTCGGCGGCACCCTGCTGCGCGGCGCCCGCGGCGGCGCCGGCGAGATCGGCTACATGCCGATGATGCTGCCGGGCGTCACCGGCGGCCGCGGGTTCACCGGCCGCGTCGGCTTCCAGGACCTCGTCGGCGGCGGCGCCGTGCTGGACCTTGCCGCCGAGTACGGCCTGCAGGAGAGCACCGCCGCCGGCACCATGGCCGCCGCCGTGGCCCGCGCCGCAGACGGCGACGCCGCCGCCCGCGGCTTCGTCACCACGCTCGCCGGCCGGATCGCCATCGGCCTGTCCGCGGTCGTGGCCGTGCTCGACCCGCCGCTGGTCGTCATCGGCGGCGAGGTCGGCCAGGCCGGCGGCCCGGTCCTGGGCACCGCGGTGGCGACCGCCCTGGCCGAGGCGGCGCCACTGGAGACGGCGATCGCGACCAGTACCCTGCAGGACGACGCGCCGCTGCTCGGCGCCCAGGAGGCGGGACGCTCCGCGGTCCGCGACTCGATCCTCGCCACCCTGCGCCGCCCGACCAGCTAGAGCCACCCCGCACCGCCCGGACCACTGTGCTGATCGAAGTCGTGCCCTGGCCGTCTGGATGACCACGGCGGGACTTCGATCAAGCACGCAAGATCATCATTGAGCCGGTACTTCCTGCGACGGCCGGGCGAAGCTGCGGCGCCACGACGGGCTGGGCGACGCATCGAACCGGACCCGCCGCCAGGACGGGCGTCGTGCGCTGGCGAGCACCCTCGTCGCGCCGGCTGGACCGTCACAGATCGAAGTCGCGTGCTGGTCGCCTGGATAGCCACGGCGGGACTTCGATCAAGCGTGCAAGATCATCAGAGGGCTGGGGGCGGCGCCGCCTGGTTCGGCGTGTCAATTGGCTCAATGCACCATGGCGGATGCGGACTTCTTGCGCACGATGTGAAAACTTTGCCGCCGGAAGTAGAAAACTGAGGAGGGCCGGGAGCGCATCGTCCGGGAGGTCGAGCCGGTCAGGTTCCCGCCGCCCGCCGTGCGGGCCTCGCCGCGGTACTGGCACGGCGAGCTCACCTCGACGGACCTGCCGGCGGCGGTCGGGGCGATCAGCGCCCGCAGCGGCGTGGAGTCCGCGACGGTGCTGCTGACCCTGTACGCGGCGGCGCTGCGCCGGGTCGTCGGCGTGGACCCGGTGGTGATCCGGCCGATCACCAGCAACCGCTTCCGGCCGGGTCTCGCCGGCGTGGTGTGCACCCTGGCGCAGGCGGGGCTGTTCCGGCTCGACGTCGGCGACGGGGCGTTCGACGAGCTGCTGGGCCGGGCCGGTCGGGCGGCGCTGACGGCGTACAAGTACGCGTACTTCCACCAGGCGCAGATGGCGGACCTCGTCGAGCGGGTCGGCCGGGAGCGGGGCGCGCCGATCGAGCTGGGCTGCTACTTCAACGACCGGCGCGGCGCGGGCACGGCGGACGCGCCGGCCGGGTTCCGGTGGGTGCAGCGGCAGGAGGCGCCGACGTTCGAGCCGCTGTTCGTGCACGTCGACGACGCCACGTGTGAGGGTTCGGCAGCGGTACGGCTCACCGTCTACCTCGACGCCGCGCACGTGTCGCCGGCCGACGGGGCGGTGGTGCTGCACGCCATGCGGGACATCGCGGTGTCCGCCGCTCAGCCCCAGGCGGCGGCCGCCGTGCCGTAGGACGGTGGCAGGTGCGGCCAGGCGAGGGGCGCGCCGTCGATCGTGCCGGGCGGGCTGACGCCGGTCCAGCCGTTGCCGAGCGGGACCAGGTACGGCGCGACCGGCGTGTCCCGCGGCGGGTCCGGGTCGGCGGGGGTGTCCAGCAGCCAGTGGGCGGTCCGGGCGAGGGACACCTCGACGTGGGCGGCGACGCCGGTGCGGGCCCGCTCGGTGAGCGCGGCGAGCGCACCGGCGGCGGCGAGGTACCCGGTCGCGTGGTCCAGCAGCTGGCACGGCAGCGCACCGGGCCGGCCGGCGCCGTCCTGGGTGCGCCGGGCGATGCCGGTCGCGACCTGGACCAGGCTGTCGAAGCCGCGCCGGGCGCCCCACGGGCCGGTGGTGCCCCACGCGGACAGGGTGACCACGACCGTGCCGGGGTGCCGGTCGGCGACCTGGTCCGGGTCGAGGCCGAACCGGCGCAGCGCGCCCGGCCGGTACCCCGTGACGAGCACGTCGGCGCGGTCGAGCAGCCGGTGCAGGGTGTCCAAGCCGGTGGGGGTGCCGGCGTCCAGCAGGGTACTGGCCTTGCCGACGACCCCGTCGACGGCGTGCATCGGCAGCTCCGGCCGGGCCGGGTGGTCGACGCGCAGGACGTCGGCGCCGAGCGCGCCGAGCATCCGGGTGCCGGCCGGGCCGGCGATGACCCTGGTCAGGTCGAGCACCCGCACCCCCGCCGCCGGCAACGATCCGGCGGCGGCGCCCGGCAGTCCCGCGGCGCCCGGCAGTCCCACGGCGGCCGGCAGGCGCGCGGCGGCCGGCAAGGGCGTGGCGGCCGTCAGGGGCGTGGTGCGCACGAGCGGCGCGCCCGGCTCCGGATCGGGCCAGCGGCCGGGGTCGCGGGCGGCCACGGCGAGGCCACCCGCGTCGTACACCAGCCGCTCGACCTCCTCGGCGGGCCGGTCCGCGATCGCGGCGGCCACGCCGGCCTCGTCCGTGCCCAGGGCGGCCAGCAGCGCGGCGAGGTGCCACGGGTAGTTGGCGTGGGTGCGGACCCAGCCGTCGGCGGCCGGCCACAGCCGCGACAGCGGGGCGAACCCGCCGATGCCCTCGCCGGCCGGGTCGCGCAGCAGCGCCTCGGCGCGCACGGCGGCGGCGACGTGCGCGGTGTCGAGGGCGACCGCGGGCCGCCGGCCGGTGCGGGCCTCGGCGAGGTCGGCGGCGGCGTCCAGGCACCTGGCCACCGCCGCGGTCGCGCAGCCGGCGACAGCGAGAGGCGAGGCCAGGGCCCGGGGGACGGCGGGACCGGACAGCTCGACGTTCATCCGTGCATTCTCGCTCGACACCGCACCGCACCGGCGGCATGCTCTTCGTCACGATGGGTGCTCTGGACATGGCCGCCGCGCGGGTCGCCGCCGGCGCGACGGTGCAACTGCGGCCCAGCGGCTCCTCGATGGTGCCGCTGGTGCGCAGCCGCCAGCTGGTGACGGTCAGCCCGGTCGACCCGGCGAAGGTCGAGGTCGGCGACATCGTGCTGGCGAAGGTCGCCGGCACGGTCTACCTGCACCTGGTCTCGGCCGTCGACGCCGCCGGGGCGCGGGTGCAGATCAGCAACAACCGCGGGCGGGTCAACGGCTGGACCGGCCACGCGAAGGTGTACGGCATCTGCGTCGCCGTCGACGGCGTGCACCGCCCCCGCGTCGACGGCAAGACCCGCTGAGCGCAGAACCGCTGACAGCACGACCCGCCGAGACCCGCTGAGAAAGTCGGACACCGGTTGTCAGGTTTTCCTGGCACCGTCAGCGGTATGAACACACCACTGAAAGGCAAGGTCGCGCTGGTCGCCGGGGCCACGCGGGGAGCGGGCCGGCAGATCGCGGTGCAGCTCGGCGCCGCCGGCGCCACCGTGTACGCGACCGGTCGTACCACCCGGCAGCAGCCGTCGGAGATGAACCGTCCGGAGACGATCGAGGAGACCGCGGAGCTGGTCACCGCAGCCGGCGGGGTCGGCATCGCCGTGCAGGTCGACCACCTGGTGCCGCAGCAGGTGCGCGACCTGGTCGCCCGTATCGACGCCGAGCAGGGCCGCCTCGACGTGCTCGTCAACGACATCTGGGGCGCCGAGGGGCTGTTCACCTGGGACAAGCCGCTGTGGGAGGACTCCCTCGACACCGGCCTGCACATCCTGCGTCTTGCCGTCGACACGCACATCATCACCAGCCACGCCGCGCTGCCACTGCTCATCCGCCGGCCGGGCGGGCTCGTCGTCGAGGTGACCGACGGCACCAACGAGTTCAACGCCGGCAACTACCGGGTGTCGTTCTTCTACGACCTGGCCAAGACGTCGGTGCTGCGGCTGGCGTTCGCGCAGGCGCACGAGCTCAAGCCGCACGGCGCGACCGCGGTCTCCATCACGCCCGGCTGGCTGCGCTCGGAGATGATGCTCGAACACTTCGGCGTCACCGAGGCGAACTGGCTCGACGCGACCGCGAAGGAGCCGCACTTCGTGATCTCGGAGTCGCCGGCGTACGTGGGGCGGGCCGTCGCCGCGCTCGCCGCCGACCCGGACGTCGCGCGGTGGAACGGGCAGTCGCTGTCCAGCGGGCAACTGTCAGGGGTGTACGGCTTCACCGACCTCGACGGCAGCCGGCCCGACTGGTTCCGGTACTTCTACGAGGTCCACGAGGCCGGCAAACCCGCCGACGCGACCGGCTACCGGTAGAGCGCGGTCATCCGGTCGGCGGCGGCGCGCATGAGGTCGCGCAGCTCCTGCGGGGCGAGCACCTCGACCTCCGGGCCGAGCCGCAGCAGCTGCGTGTACGCCACGCCGACGGACTCCACCGGCAGCTCCAGCACCACCCGGCCCTGCTCGTCGGCCGGGTGGTGCCGCTCCTCCCAGCCGGCGAGGGCGTCGCGGACCGCGAGGGCCTCCACCGCGTACCGCAGCAGCCGCAGCCCTGCCGGCGTGACCCGGATCGTGACCCGGTCCGCCAGGACCCGCCGGACGAACTCGTCGGCGCGGACCGCCCAGAACGCGGCCAGGTCGAACGCCGGGTCCCGGGTGAACGCCGACCCGTCCGCGGTCAGGTCCACGATCCGGTCGACCCGGTACACGCGCAGGTCGCCGCCGACCCGCCCGACGAGGTACCAGGCGCCGTTCTTGAGCACCAGGCCGTACGGCTCGACGGTGCGGGTGACGACCTCGCGGCGCTGGTACCGCAGCCGCACCACCCGGTCGTCCCAGACGGCGCGGGCCAGGTCGGCCAGCCACGGCGGCGGCTGCGCCGGGTCCTCGAACCAGCCGGGGACGTCGAGGTGGAACCGCTGCCGCGCCCGGCCGGCGGCGTCGCGGATCGGGGCCGGCAGGGCCGCGGCGACCTTCAGCTCCGCGACGGCGAGCACGTCGCCGAGGCCCATGTCCCGCACCGGCCCCGGCAGCCCGGACAGGAACAGGGCCTCCGCCTCGGCCCGGCTGAGCCCGTTGAGCCTCGTGCGGTACCCGTCCAGCAGCCGGTACCCGCCGGCGCGGCCCTGCTCGGCGTACACGGGGACACCGGCTGCGGACAGGGCGAGGATGTCGCGGTAGATGGTGCGCTCGGACACCTCGAGCGCCTCGGCCAGCTCGGCGGCGGTAACGGTGCCGCCGGCCTGCAGCAGCAGCACCAGCGAGATGAGCCGGGACGCGCGCACCGCCTACTCCCGGCCGCTGGCCGGACTGGTCTCGTCCGCCGGACCGGTCTCGTCGGCCGGGCTGGTCTCATCGGCCGGGCTGGTCTCATCGGCTGGGCTGGTCTCGTCGGCCGGCTGCGGGGCGGTTCTTGGCTGCGGGACGGCGGGCGGCGGCGGGGCGGTCGTCGTCGGCGGCGGGTCGAGAGCGTCGACGAGGCGGCGGATCTCGTCGGGGGAGCCGTCCAGCTCCACCACCGTGTCCCGGTGCCGGATGCGCACCCGCGGCGCCCGCGGCCGCGACGCGCGCCACGACGCCACCGCGACGAGCAGGCCGCCGAGCGCGATGCCGTTGCTCACCACGGCGTTGATGACCTCGAACGCCGCACCCATCTCACCCGGCCGCGGCGGCGTCGGCGTCAGGGTCACCGGCACCGCCCGGCGGATCTCGTCGTCGCGCAGCCACTGGTACAGCGCCCGCAGGGAATCCTCGTCGTCGACCTCAAGGCTGATGTCCACGACGGCACCGTACCGTGCGCGGGCGACGGCGCCACGCTGCCGGCGCTGGTGAGGCCACGCTAAGCTTTTTCGGGTGAACGACCTAGGCTTCGACTCGTGAACGACGTGGAGCAGCACCCCGCCAGGCGCAACACCCGCCAGCGCGACGCCGTGATGACGCTGCTGAGCAACGTCGACGGTTTCCACAGCGCCCAGGAGCTGCACGTCATGCTCCGCGAGCGCGGCGCCAACGTCGGCCTCACCACCGTGTACCGCACGCTGCAGCTGCTCGCCGAGACCAACGAGATCGACGTCATGCAGGTCCCGGGCAGCGACACCCGGTACCGGCGCTGCAGCGACCGCCACCACCATCACCTGGTGTGCCGAGGCTGCGGCCGCACCGTCGAGGTGCTCGGCCCCGCCGTGGAGCGCTGGGCCGACCGCATCGGCGAGGAGCACGGCTTCACCGACGTGAGCCACACCCTTGAGATCTTCGGCACCTGCGGCCGCTGCGCGAGGTGATCCTCCAGGTGATCGGGTAAGGTGAGGGAGCGCGAAGGGGAGTAGTCCCCCAACTGCGTGGTCGACATACTGGGGCGCTCGCGTCCCCGGCCACGCGGCCCCGTCCCGGCTGTAGCGGCCGGATGGCTCCGACCGGCCCCCGGTCGGCGTTCATGGGGCGGACGAGACCTTCGACTCAGGCTGAACAAGCCGGGTCGAGGTCATCCGTACCCTCCTCCCGGCTCCGTCCCGGGAAGGTTGTCTGCACCCCATGAGCGGTTTCCTCGCTGCCCTCGCCATCAGCTTCGGCGTCATCTTCGTCGCCGAGCTCGGCGACAAGTCCCAGCTGATGGCGCTGACGTTCGCGACCAGGTTCAAGACCGTGCCGGTCCTCATCGGCATCACCGTCGCCACCGCCGTCGTGCACCTGGTGTCCGTCGCCGTCGGGTACGGTCTCGGCGCCGCCCTGCCGACCGGCTGGATCTCCCTCGTCGCGGCCCTGGCGTTCTTCGGCTTCGGCGCCTGGACCCTGCGCGGCGACTCCCTCACCGACGCCGAACGCGACAAGGCCTCCCAACCCACCACCCGCTCCGCGATCGTCGCCGTCGGCGTCGCCTTCTTCCTCGCCGAGCTGGGCGACAAGACGATGCTCGCCACCATCACCCTCGCCACCCAGCACGGCTGGTTCGGCACCTGGCTCGGCTCCACCATCGGCATGGTCGCCGCCGACGCCCTGGCCATCATGCTCGGCCGCATGCTCGGCAAACGCCTCCCGGAACGCACCATCAAGTACGGCGCGGCGACGCTGTTCGCCCTGTTCGGCGTCTGGCTGCTCGTGGATTCCCTCCGCGAGCTCCTGTAACGGTGCGGGGCCCTGTGACGCCACGGCCCGAGGGGGATCCGGCCACCGCGATGGCCGGATCCGTCGCCTCGATCAGGCCTCGGCCCGGGGGAGGCCGCCGCTGCCGGCAGCTCGGCGCCGCCGAGATCCTCGATGTGCCCTTGATGCGGTACGGCGCTCGTTGTCGGCGCTCGTTGACGCGCCCGCTGATGTGACCCTTGGTGCGCTCTGCGGGCCGGACCGACCGGCTCGCCGAGATGATTGGACCGGTCCTGGTCGTCGCCGGCCGGGACCGGGGCGCCCTTGACCACATTGTTGCCGGCGCGTTCGTCCGGGCGCAGGACGATCACCACGACGCCGCGCTGGCCGCCGAGCTTCGTCCGCAGTACCGCGGATCGTGGACTGCGGACCGCAGCCGTCCGGGGAACCGCGGGCCGCGGCCGGCGCCTCGTGCTGCGATCGCCACGGCCGAGATGCGCCGGGGGTCACCGCGATGCGGCGGGCTGGGACCGGGCGCGGCGACGTTCGCATCGCCGCAGCCCGGATCGCGGCATCACCGGCGCCGCCGGATCGCTGCATCGGTGGTGCCGGCAGGATCGCGGCATTGGTGGATGCGTGTCCTCACCGGGCTGCCGCTTACCCGCACGGCTCCGAGCAGGGCGAGGTCGTCGTCGGTGAGGCGCACCTGGGCGGCGGCGATGTTCTGTTCCAGATGCGCCAGGGAGGTGGTGCCGGGGATGAGCACGATGTTCGGTGACCGGGCCAGCAGCCAGGCCAACGCCACCTGCGGCCCGGTGACGCCATGCCGTTCGGCGACGGTGCCCAGGTGCTCGGCGGTGAGCGGTTGGAACCCGCCGACGGGGAAGAACGGCACGTACGCGACACCGGCCCGGGCGCAGGCGTCGACGAGCGGGTCGTCGTCGCGTGCGGCGATGTTGTAGAAGTTCTGCACGCAGACGAACTCGGCGACGGCGCGGGCCCGGTCGACCTGCTCCGGCGTGACGTTGGGGACGCCGAGGTGCCGGACGAGGCATTCCGCGCGCAGGGTCATGAGCGTTTCCAGCGCCGCCTCGAACGGCGCGCCGGTGTGTCCGCGATCGCCCATGCGGAGGTTCACCACGTCCAGCCGGTCCACGCCGAGGGAACGCAGAGGTCACGATGACGAGATCCTCGGGGTACGGGTGCAGCGCGGCAGGACTGTCCTGTCACGCGCAATGGAAGGCCAGCAGACCCGGCGAAGATGGGTGAGGGTGCTCTCTGGCCGAAGATCGCCGCCGGCGCAGGGCCAGACCTTTCGCCGAACCAGTGGCACCTCACGCACCGTGATGCGTACTGCAAAGCCGACGCGCGTTGGCTGTGGCATGTCCGCGACCGGGCAGCACTACCTGGTGGATCGCTGTCCGCCGGACGACAGGGATCCACCGGGTTGCAGGGATCCACCGGGTTGTAACCCATGGTCCAGACCGAGGAGCGTGACGCAACGTCGCTGCGCTGGTTCGGTCTGCGCCTCAAGCGATGGTCAATCCGTGGCACTCGTTTTCACCGATACGGTGGCGCCGCACGTGCTTCGCGCCCCGCGCCCCGTGCTTCGCGCCCCGTGCTTCGCGCCCCGTGCTTCGCGCCCCGTGCTTCGCGCCCCGTGCTTCGCGCCCCGCGCTTCGCGCCCCGCGCGACTCGGCGCCGCACGTGCCGTGCGGGACGGCGCAATGCAGTGCGGCATGGTGCAGTGCGGTGCGGTGCGGTGCGGCGCAGAGCAGGGTAGCGCCGTGCGGGCGGCGCCCATGCGCGCGGCAGGGAGGTGGCCGGGCCGTCAGGTTGGCCCGGTCACCTCCCCGCCGCGGTCGCAGGTGGTGTGCGGTCGGCGGCGGCCGCCGGTCAGCGGCGCTTGGTGGGCTTCACGATGCGGTCGGTGCCGACCTTGTCGCGGAGGACCTCGGGCACCAGGACCGAGCCGTCGGGCTGCTGGAACTGCTCCAGGATCGCCGGGAAGATGCGGCTGGTGGCGAGGGCGGAGCCGTTGAGCGTGTGGACGAAGCGGTTGTTCTTCGAGCCGGGCACGCGGTAGCGGATGCCGGCGCGGCGGGCCTGGTAGTCGCCGGCCCAGGAGACCGACGAGACCTCCTTGTACTTGCCGGTGCTGGGCATCCAGACCTCGATGTCGATCGTCTTGCGCATCGAGGCGCTGGAGTCGCCGGCGGCGAGCAGGGACCGGCGGAAGTGCAGGCCGAGCGAGCTCACCAGGTCCTCGGCGTAGTCGACCATCTCCTCGAGGGTCTTCTCGCCGTCCTCGGGGGTGGTGAACTGGAAGATCTCCACCTTGTTGAACTGGTGGCCGCGGACCGTGCCGCGCTCGTCGGAGTGCGAACCGGCCTTCTCGCTGCGGTAGCAGGGCGTGTACGCATACGCCTTGTGCGGCAGGTCCGCCGTATCGAAGATCTCGTTCTGGTAGGCGCCGAGGATGGCGGTCTCCGAGGTCGGCAGCAGGAAGCGGCCGCGCTCCTCGCCGTCGGTGGCGATGTGGAACACGTCGTCGTAGAACTTCGGGAACTGGCCCGCGGCATAGCCGGCCGAGTCGAGCAGCAGGTGCGGCGGCAGCATGAACTGGTAGCCCGCGGCGAAGTGCCGGTCGATGAACCAGTTGACCAGGGCCCACTCCAGGCGGGCACCCCAGCCGGTGTAGATCCAGAAGCCGGAGCCGCCGAGCTTGACGCCGCGCTCGAAGTCGACGAGGCCCAGCTCGTTGGCGAGGGTCACGTGGTCGCGGACGGTCTCGATCTTCGGCGCCTCGCCGAAGACCTTCACCACGACGTTGGCCTCCTTGCCGCCGGCTACGACGTCGTCGGCGGGCAGGTTGGGCAGCTCGCTCATCACGGTGGTGAGCTGCTCCTGCACGGCGGCGAGGCGGTCCTCGAGCTCCTGCAGCGCGGCCTTGGCGTCGCGGGTGGTCGGCTCGACGGCCTGGCCGGCGGCCTTCGCGGCGCCGAAGGCGCGGGCCTCCTCCTTGCGGCGGGCCCGCTCGGCGTCGATGTCGCCGATGAGCTCGCGGCGCTGCTTGTCGAGCTCGGCGATGGAGCTCAGGACGCGGGACACCTCGGACGGCTCGAGCCTCTTGGACAGAGCGGCCTCGACGAAGGCCCGGTCCTTGCGAATCAACTCGATGTCGAGCATGGTTGCCGCGCACCTTTGGCTAGGTTTTTCGGGACACCTGGGATGTTACCGGGTGCGCCCGACAGTTTTTCCGGCCGCATGGCCCCACCCGCGCGTCACCCGCCGCGACGGCAAGCGCCGTCACCCGCCCGACGGCAAGCGCCGTCACCCGCGCCGCGACGAGCGCGGCGCGCAACGGCGAACGACGTTTGCGATTTATGCTTGCCGGCATGTCCGCAACGTCCCGGGAGCCGGTCTGGACCCGGCCCGACCGCCGGTCCCGGGGCCCGGTCCCGCAGCACAGCCGCGCCGAGATCGTCGCCGCCGCCACGGTCCTCGCCGACCAGGGCGGGCTGGCCGCCGTGTCGATGCGGGCCGTCGCCGCCGCGCTGGACACCGGCGCCGGTTCGCTGTACCGGTACCTGTCCTCCCGCGACGACCTGCTCGACCTCATGGTCGACGCGGCGCTGGGCGAGCTGCCGCCCGGCGCCCCGGCCGCCGGCGACTGGCTCGACGGCCTCGTCGGCGTCGCCCGCGACCAGCTGGCCCTCTACCGCCGCCACCCCTGGCTGAGCGAGGCGGCCCGCCGGGTGGGCGCATTCGGGCCGAACACCGTCGCACACTTCGAGCGCTGCCTGGCGATCATGGCACCGCTGCCCGAGGCGGCGAGCGTGAAGATGGAGGCGGTGGCGGTGCTGACCGGCCTGGTGTCGCTGTTCGCCACGCCGACACCGATGAACCCGCCGGCCGACGACCCGCAGGCGGTCCAGCGGCAGCAGGCCGTGGCGGCGCAGCTGTTCGCCATGGTCGACCCGGTGGCGCACCCGCACCTGACGGCGGCGTTCACCGACCCGGCGCCCCCGCCGGAGGCGCCGGACCTGTTCGAACGCACCGTCCGCGGCGTCCTGCGCGGTCTGCTGAACTGACCCCCCAAAAGCGCAGCGGTCTGCTGAACTGACCCCCCAAAAGCGCAGCGGTCTGCTGAACTGACTCCCCAAAGCGCAAAGCTCACCGCGCAGCGGCAGGCGGCGGAGCGTCGACGGCGCAGTGCCGTGGCGCAGCCCGGACCGCCGGCGGCTGCGCCGGGTTGCGGATCGTCACCGCGGCCAGCGCCCCCGCCAGCACGCACAGCCCCGCGCAGATCAGCACCGCCGTGTGGAAGCCGGTGGAGAGCTCGTCCGGGTGCAGGTACGCCGTCCCGCTGATCCCGGCCGCCGCCGGCAGCACGGCCACCGCGATGAGCCCGGCCGCCCGCGCGACGTCGTTGTTCACGGCGGAGGCCATGCCGGCGTGGCTGGCCCGCGCCGAGGACAGCGCGGTGGCGGTGAGCGGCGCGACGGTCGTGGCGAGCCCCAGGCCGAGGACGACGACGGCGGGCAGGACGTCGGAGATGTACGACCCGTCGGTGCCGACGCGGGTGAACAGCGCCATCCCGGCGCCGACGACCACCGGCCCGGCGCTCATCTGCAGGCGGGGCCCGATGCGCCCGGCCAGGGCGCCGGAGCGGGCCGACAGCAGCAGCATGATGACCGTGATCGGCAGCAGCGACACGCCGGCCTGCAGCGGTGTGTACCCGGCGGCCTGCTGCAGCTGGATCGGCAGCAGGAACAGCGCGCCGCCGATGGCGCCGTACACCACGAACGTGACGGCGTTGGTGGCGCTGAACTGGGCGGAGGCGAACAGGTCCAGCGGCAGCATCGGGTGGGCGGTGCGCCGCTCCCACCACCCGAACGCGGCCAGCACCAGCGCGCCGGCGGTGAGGGGCACGGGGGAGAAGCCGTCGATCAGGCCGTACGTGACGCCGACCAGGCCGAGGGTGACCAGGATGCCGCCGGTGACGTCGACGCGGCCGGTGGCGGTGGTGTCGCGGGACTCCGGGACGTGCCGCCAGGCGATCAGCAGCACGGCGGCGGCGATGGGGACGTTGATCGCGAAGATCAGCCGCCAGGACGCGGCGCCGACGAGCCAGCCGCCGAGGAACGGGCCGATGGCGGTGGCGACGCCGCCGAGGCCGGACCAGGCGCCGATGGCCCGGCTGCGGTCGTCGGGGTGGAACGACGCCTGCAGGATCGCGAGGCTGCCCGGGGTGAGCAGGGCCGCGCCCACGCCCTGCAGCGCCCGTGCGGCGATGAGGGTCGGCGCGTCCGGCGCCACGCCGCACAGCACCGACGCGAGCGCGAACCAGGTGACGCCGATGAGGAAGACCCGCCGGCGCCCGTACCGGTCGCCGAGCGCCCCGGCGATGAGCAGCAGCCCGGCCAGGGCGAGCGTGTAGGAGGTGACCACCCACTGCAGCGTCTGCAGGTCGGTGCCGAACGAGCGGCCGATCGCCGGCAGCGCGATGCCCACGACGGTCGCGTCGATCGCCGCGATGCCGGAGCCGAGGATCGTCGCGGCGAGGACCCAGCGCCCGGCCGCGCTGCCGTACGCGAGTGATGCCATGCGCACGAACCTAACGGCTAATGCCGGTAGCCCTTCACTTTCACCTTGAAGCTCATCGCCGGGCCGGGCGTCGGCGCGGTCTTGGTGACGAGGGTGTAGCCGGGCGGGTCGAGCTCCAGGTCGAGCCGGTGGAACACGCGCGCCATCGACAGGGCCATCTGCACGTCGGCGAAGCTCTTGCCCAGGCACGTGTGCGGCCCCCGCCCGTACGGCGAGTACGCGCCCGGCCGCAGGTGCTCGGCGCGGGGCTTCTCGTACCGGCCGATGTCGAACGTGTCGGGGTCGGGGAAGTACTCGTCGAGGAAGTGCGGCACGGTCGTCGCGAGGTACACCATCTCGCCCTCCTTGACGGTGTACCCGCCGAACTCGAAGTCCCGCGTCGCGGTCCGGGTCAGCGCGACCGCGATCGGGTAGAGGCGCATCGCCTCCATGAGCGCGTAGCGGATCGAGGGGATCCTGCGCAGGTCGTCGTCGGTGATGCTGCCGCCGGCGAACAGGGCGTCGGCCTCGGCCTGGACCTTCGCCAGGACCTCGGGGTGCTTGAGGACCGAGTAGATGAACGCGGCGGTCGTGTTGGCCACCGTGTCCAGCCCTGCCACGTACGGCCCGGTCAGCGCCATGGTGAGGTCGCTGGCCGGCAGGACGCCCTCGCGGTTGAGGTGCACGTCCATGAGGTCCTCGACCAGGTTGCGCTCCTGCTCGGGCTTGCCGCCGGCGCCGGCGCGCAGCTCGGCGACCATCCTGTCGGCGAGCTCGAACACCCGCGACCGGGCCCTGCGGTACTTCGGGTGCTTGAGCAGGATCTTCGGCCGCTGCCTGGTGACCAGGACGTTGAGCGTGTACAGCGTCATGGTGCGGATGTCGGGCACGTACTCCAGCGGCGCGTTGCCGGTGAGGATCGTGCCGAGCTGGTCGGTGACCATGTACTGCAGGGCGTGCACGACGGGGACGGACTTCCCGGCCCGCCAGTCGCGCTCCAGGACCCGGTCGGTGATCGCGACGAGCTCGTCGCCGCGACCCTTGATGGCGTCGCGGGAGTAGCCGCGGCGCATGATGTCGCGCAGCTCCTTGTGGCTGTCGCCGTCCTCGCCGAGGATGGTGCGGGTGCCGCCGTACTCGTCGAGGAAGCCCTGCCAGAACTCCTTGGAGCGCAGGCATTCCCGGCCCTCACGGGAGCCCATGAAGTTGGCCGCGTCGGCGCCGGCGAGGACCGGGTAGGTCCGGTTGAACAGCTTGATCCGGTAGACGGGGCCGTGCTCGCGGTAGGCCCGGGCGAAGAACCGCGCCGGGTCCTTGGCCAGCTCCAGCGCGTTGCCGACGACGGGCCGCCCCTTGACGAGCGGGATCTGCCGCGCCGGTGCCGGGGCTGTCTCGGTGACGGTCATGAGCGTCGGCCCTCCAGGGCTCGGCAACACGGTCGCGGCAAAACGCTGCGGATCATATCGAACACGGTCGGTCCACCGATGTCCCCCTGGTTACCCGGTGGTGACGAACGGTGCATCATGATCGGCATGCGATTGCGGCGGTGGACGGACGACGACGTCGAGGCCTTCTACGACATCTACTCCCGCTGGGAGGTGATGCGCCATCTGGGCGCGCACCCGCGGCGGGTGGTCGCGGACCGGGAGGAGGCTCTGGCCAGGCTGGCGCGGCTCCGGGCCCGGGAGGACGGTCCGAAGGGCTACTGGGCGATCGACGTCGACGGCGTGCCGGTGGGCACGGTGCTCCTGCTGCCCCTGCAGGACGCGTCGGGGGACACCGGCGAGGTGGAGATCGGCTGGCACCTGCACCCCGACCACCAGGGCAAGGGCCTCGCCACCCGGGCGGCCCGCGAGCTGCTGTCGCGCACCGGCGGCCGGGTGCTCGCCCTCACCGACGAGGACAACCTCGCCTCGCAGGCGGTCGCCACCCGGCTCGGCATGACCGACGAGGGGCTGACCGACCGCTGGTACGGCCTCACCGCCCGCCAGTTCGCCGTCACCCTGCCCGCACCGCCGGACGCGCCGGCAGACTGACCGGCGGACGGGCCGGCGGACTGACCGGACCGTGGTCATGACCGGGTGAGGATCATGTGCGTGGCGGCGTCGGAGGCGGCCATGCGGGTGCACGTGTAGCCGTCGGTGAGCCCATCGGTGAAGAGCCGCTCGCCGCGGCCGAGCACGACCGGGACGATCGCCAGGTGCAGCTGGTCGACCAGGCCGGCGCGCAGGAACTCCTGGACGGTGGACACGCCGCCGCCGAGCCGCACGTCGAGCCCGCCGGCGGCGTCGACGGCCTGCGCCAGGGCGGCCTCGATGCCGCCGGTGACGAAGTGGAAGACGGTGCCGCCCTGCATCGTCACGCTGGGCCGGGCGTGCCGGGTCAGCACGAACACCGGGTGGTGGAAGGGCGGGTCGGCGCCCCACCAGCCGGTCCAGGACTCGTCGGGTGCCCACGCCCCGCGCACCGGCCCGAACATGTTGCGGCCCATGACGGTGGCGCCGATGCCGGTCTCGCCGGCCCGCACCATCTCGTCGTCGACGCCCTCGCTGCCGCCCTCCTCGCCGAGCATGCGCCGGCCGGTGCGGGTCCGGAACATCCAGTCGTGCAGCCGCTCGCCGCCGGCGCCGAGCGGGTCGCCGGGGCTCTGGCCGGCTCCTGCGCCGTAGCCGTCGACCGAGACGCTGAAGTTGTGCACACGCAGCATGCTCATGATCCTTTCGCAACGGTGTCACCGACAGGTCGAAAACGGCCCGCGAAGTCTTCGGGCTAGTGTCCTAGGAAGCTTAGCACGACGTGACGGCCACAACCATGCGTTTTTGACAATCATTGTCAACTGCCCCGAGGATGGGATCATGCTGCGTCGTGCCGTTCTTGCCGGTCTCACCGCCGGGTCCCTGTTGCTGAGCACCGCCGCCTGCGGCGGCGGCGAGCCGGCCGAGCAGCGGCAGGCGGACGGCAGGCTGCGCATCGTGGCCGGGTTCTACCCGCTGCAGTACATGAGCGAGCGGATCGGCGCGGAGAGCGCGGTGGTCACCAACCTGACCCAGGGCGGCGCCGAGCCGCACGATCTGGAGCTCAAGCCGAGCCAGCTGGCGCAGATCAGCGACGCGGCCCTGGTGGTGTACCTCGCCGGGTTCCAGCCGTCGGTCGACGAGGCGGTCCGGCTGCAGGCGAAGGACAAGGCGTTCGACGTCGCGGCGGTCGAGCAGCTGGCGGCCGGCGGCGAGCACGGCGGCGACCCGCACGTCTGGCTCGACCCGGTCCGGTTCGCGGTCATCGTCGGCAAGCTGGCCGAGCGTATCGCCGCTGTCGACCCGGCCGGCGCCGACGCGATCAGGGTGCGGGCCGCGCAGCTGCAGGACGAGCTGCGCCGCCTCGACGAGGAGTACGCGGCCGGCCTGCAGACCTGCGCCCGGCGGGAGATCGTGACCAGCCACGCGGCGTTCGGGTACCTCGCCGCCCGGTACCACCTGACGCAGGTGCCGATCAGCGGCCTGGACCCGGACGAGGAGCCGAGCCCGCAGCGGGTGTCGCAGGTCGCCGCCCTGGCCAAGGAGAAGGGCGTGACCACCATCTTCTTCGAGACCCTGGTCAGCCCGAAGCTGGCGGAGACGGTGGCGAAGGAGATCGGCGTGAAGGCCGCGGTGCTCGACCCGATCGAGGGCGTCGAGGACGGCAGCGACTACGTCTCGGTCATGGTGCGCAACCTCGCCGCGCTGCGTGAAGCGCTCGGATGCACCTGAGTCATATGCTTGGCCCGGTGCATCGCCCCCCGAGCCACCACAGCACCGCACACGACAGCACCGCACACGACAGCACCGCACACGACAGCACCGCAGGGCGCCGCCGCGCGCCCAGGATCGTCGCCGCCCTGGCGGCCCTCGCGGTCCTGGCCGGCTGCACCGCCCCGGGCCAGGCCCGCACGCTGGGCTCCCCGCAGCAGCTGGACGCAGGCAACCGCGACGGCACGTCCACCCCGGTCGCCGACCCGCTGTACCCGGCGTACGGCAACCCCGGCATCGACGTGCTGCACTACGGGCTGGCGCTGACCTGGGCGCCGTCGACGAAGACGCTGACGGGCACGGCGACGCTGAAGCTGCGGGTGCTGCGCGCGGACCAGGCGCTGCGGCTGGACCTGAGCGGCCCGTACACGGTGACGGCTACGACGGTCGACGGCGCCGCGGCACCCGGCCGGGTCGGCGGCGGCAAGCTGATCGTCGACCGTGCGGTGACGCCCGGCTCGACGCTCACCCTCGAGGTGCGCTACCAGGGCACGCCGGCGCCCGTGCCGATGCCGTCGCACCGCGGCGACGCCGAGCCGCTCGGGCTGACGGTCACCGCCGACGGCGGGCTGTGGACGATGCAGGAGCCGTACGGCGCGTCGACCTGGTACCCGTCGAACGACCAGCCGTCGGACAAGGCGCTGTACGACATCTCCGTCACCGTCCCGGAGGGCTGGGAGGCGGTGGCCGGCGGTACCCCCGGGACCGTGCGGGGCAGCACGTTCACCTACTCGTCGGACCGGCCGGTCGCCACCTACCTGACGACCCTGGCCGTCGGGCAGTACCAGCAGGATCGGCTCGCCGGCCCGCGGGACCTGCCGATCACGCTGTGGACCCGGCCGGGGGTCGACGACGCGATGCTGCCGGTGCTGCGCAAGGCGCCGGAGCAGCTGCGCTGGCTGGAGTCGCGGTTCGGGCGGTACCCGTTCGCCAGCGCCGGCGTGGTGGTCGTGCCGTCGGACTCGGCGATGGAGACGCAGCAGATGGTCACGGTCGGCGGCAGCCTCGGCAAGTACCCGTCGGCGCTGGACGCGGTCATGCTGCACGAGTACGCGCACCAGTGGTTCGGCAACACGGTCGGCCCGTCGCAGTGGAAGGACGTGTGGCTCAACGAGGGCTGGGCGACCTACGCGGAGGCGCTGTACACCGCTGAGCGCGACAACACCGGCATGGAGGCGTGGGCGAAGCGGGCCCGGCAGCGCGACGCGGAGGCGCGGCAGGAGCTGGGGCCGCCCGGCAACCCGCAGGCCGACCGTTTCGCGGAGGGCAACGTGTACGTGTGCCCGGCGCTCATGCTGTACGAGCTGCACAAGGCGCTGGGCGGGCCGGCGTTCTTCGCCCTGGCCAGGGCGTGGGTGTCGCAGCACGCGGGCACGGCGCAGGACCGGGTGGCGTTCACTGCGTTCGTGAACCGGCAGACCGGCCGCGACTTCACCGGGCTGATCGACGCGTGGCTGGACTCGCCGACCACCCCGGCGTAGCCGCTTACTCGTGCAGGCCGCCGGCGACGACGTGGATGAACGCGGCCTGCACGTCGCTGGTCTGCAGGGCGTTGTCGACGTACGCGTCGACCGGCTTGAGGGCCTCCTTGAGCCGGTCGGCGGAGTCCTTCTTGCCGAGCACGACGATGCTGACCTTGACCGGTTTCTCGGGGTCCTGCAGGGCGGTGAGCTTCTGCACGAGGTCCTTGACGGCCTGGGTGTTGACGCTGTCCTTGTTCTGGTCGTCGGTGAGGACGAGGACCTGGTTGAACATGTCGTCGTGGTAGTCGTCGCGGACGGACTGGTACCCGGCGACGATGGCGTCGAAGAGGCCGGGGCCCGGCTTGTGCGCGGCGAGCTTGCCGACCTGCTTGCCGAACGCGGCGCGGCTGGCGTCGTCGAGGCGGTCGGTGGGCATGAGCTTGCGGTAGCCGGGCGTACCCGGGCTGACCTCCCACAGGCCGAGGCGGGAGCCGACGGGCATGAGGCCGCCGAGCACGAGGCAGCCGTCGCGGAGCACCTCGATCGGTGCGACCTTGTTGCCGGGCGACGGTGAGGTGCCGGTGGTGGGAGCGGAGCCGGCGCCGTTGGCCGCGATGTCGACGATGATCAGCAGGTTGCTGCGGCGGTCCTCGGGGTCCCAGGTGGCGAAGATGTGCTGGACGTGGTGCGGCTGGAGCACCTCGAAGGGTTTGGCGGTCGGCTCGGGCAGCACGTTGGCGCCGTCGAAGATCGGCCGGATGTTGTCGGGGCCGCGCAGGCCGGCCTCGGCGATGGCGCGGCTGCCTTCGGGGCTGGTGAACGCGGTGAAGAGGCGGCGCAGCGCGGCGGCCTTCTTCGGGTCGGCGGCGGCGGCCGCGGACGGCAGCCAGGTGTAGCGCAGCAGGGCGGTGTGGTCGGTGCCGATGATGTACCGGCGTTCGGAGTTGGCCAGCCGCAGCGTGGCCAGCAGCGCGTACTCGGGGACGAGGCCGACCTCGCCGGGGGTGTCGGGGACGGCGGCGAGGTCGTGGTTGACGGTGCGGGTCACGCCGAGGACGTTGGTGAGCACGAGCGAGGAGGCGTCCATGCCGCGCTCCAGCCAGACGGCCTCGCCGACGGCGCCGGCGGCGACCATGCCGTCGCCGGACATGGCGGGGTTGCGCACGACCATCCTGACCCCGGAGCCCTTGGTGTTGAGCAGGCCGGACAGGGCGAGCCAGCTGCCGCCGCCGGCGTTGATCCGGTCGCCGGTGGCGGGGTCGGTGACCATGTAGATGGGGCTGGTCGCGAGCGTGGCGTAGGCGTTGAGGATGCCCTTGCTGGCCAGGAACTGCGGCGGGGCGATGACGTCCCAGGCGGCGTCGTCGGGGATCCACAGGTCGGCGCGGCTCTGGGTGAGCTGCCCGGCGGCGGGGCGGCCGTCGGTGCTGGTGGTGTCGACGAGGACGCAGTCCTTGCCGGCCCGCAGGGTGCGCCCGGCGGCGGAGACGACGGTGGTGAACGAGGAGGCGGTGACCACGTGCAGGGTGGTGGGGCAGCCACCGGCGCGGTTGGCGCTGTTGTTGTGCAGGACGAACCAGCCGGCGGCGGCGACGAGACCGACGGCGAGGAGCAGGACGAGCCCGCGCAGCAGTGAACCGACGATGTGGCCGGTCTGGTGCTTGCCCATGGTTTCGAACCATCCGCGAGGTCAGAGGGGGTGGACCGCGGGAAAGTATGCCATTGAGCGGGGCGGATTCCGGTACCGCCCGACCGTCCGGCCGGTACCCTGAGCCGTTCAGCCAGGGGCACCGGCCGGACGGTCACCGGCGGCGTGGACCCGCCCGGGCGGGCGGCGCGCTGCCCGCCGCGTTCAAGGAGATCCGCGGGTACCAGTAACGTGCTGTTCAAACGCCGGCGGTGGTGAAACGCCGGGCGAGGGGGGTACATCAGTGGCATGGCTGACCTGTCGCTGGATGACTACATCGTCGAGGACGACGACGACGATGACCCCGTGCTGCTGCGCAAGGACGGTCGGCCGGTCGACACGTGGCATGAGGAGTACCCGTACGACGAGCGGATGACCCGCGACGAGTACGACCGGACCAAGCGCCTGCTGCAGATCGAGCTGCTGAAGCTGCAGAACACGCTGAAGTCCCGCGGCGATCGGCTGGTGATCCTGTTCGAGGGCCGCGACGCCGCGGGCAAGGGCGGCACCATCAAACGGTTCATGGAGCACCTCAACCCGCGCGGCGCCCGGGTCGTGGCGCTGGAGAAGCCCAGCGAGCGCGAGGCGACCCAGTGGTACTTCCAGCGGTACGTGCAGTACCTGCCGGCCGCCGGGGAGTTCGTGCTGTTCGACCGCTCCTGGTACAACCGGGCCGGTGTGGAGCGGGTGATGGGGTTCTGCACCCGCGCGGAATACCTGGAGTTCATGCGGGAGGCGCCGGAGCTGGAGCGGATGCTGGTGCGCTCCGGGATCAACCTGGTGAAGTTCTGGTTCTCGGTGTCGCGCAACGAGCAGCGGACCCGCTTCCTGATCCGGCAGGTCGACCCGGTCCGGCAGTGGAAGCTCTCGCCGATGGACCTCGCCTCGCTGGACAAGTGGGACGACTACACGGAGGCGAAGGAGGCGATGTTCTTCTACACCGACACCGCCGACGCGCCCTGGACCGTGGTCAAGTCCAACGACAAGAAGCGCGCCCGGATCGAGGCGATGCGGCACGTGCTCAACCGGTTCGACTACGAGAACAAGGACGTCCGCCTGGTCGGCACCCCGGATCCGCTGATCGTCGGCCCCGCCGCCCTCGCCGACGAGACCGTCGACGACGCGCCCAGGCTCTAGTGCAGCATCGCGTTTCTTCATACCCTGGGGAGGTGTCGGAGGGGCGCGAAGATCGATCATGGCGGCTGGGTGAGCACGTCAGCGCCATGTACTCCACCGACGACGAGTGCCGGGACCTGCTGACCGGCTACGTGCGGACCGGGGTCCGCCCCGGGCAGCGGGTGGCGGTCTTCCTGGACGCCGACGACGCGGACCTGGCCCGGCACCTGACCGCGTCCGCCCCCGACGCCGAGCCCGGACAGCTGCTCATCACCCTGTACGGCGCCGGCTTCGACGTGCCGGCCGGGCCCGCCGGGGTCCAGCAACTGCTCGACGGGCTCGCCGCCGTGCGCGACCAGGCGTACGCCGACGGCCAGCGGGGCCTGTTCGTCGCCGGGAAGATGACGTGGGCGCTGCGGGCCGGGTTCGACACCGAGGAGCTGCTGCGTTACGAGTCGGCCGTCAACCGGTTCTTCGGCGACGGGCGCATCGCCGGGCTGTGCCTGTACGACCGCCGCCGCTTCGGCAAGGAGGCGCTCGCCGCCATCGGCGCGGTGCACCCCGGGCCGCTGCTGCGCTTCACTCTCGGTGGCTGGGGCGCGCACCTGCGGCTGTCCGGCGAGCTCGACGCCTCCAACGGCGCCGCCCTGCCGTCCATCCTCGACATCGTCGCCGAGGTCGACAGCACCGTCCTGCTCGACGCCAGCGACCTGCGCTTCCTCGACGCGGCCGGGGCCGGCGCCATCGTCCGGTTCGCCGCCTCCCGGCCGACCCGGCACACCGTGGTGCGCTGCACCCGCGGCGTGCGGCAGGCCCTCAGCCTGGTCGGCGCCGACGCCGTGCCGAGTCTCGTGCTTCGCGACCAGGTCAGCGGGGTATGACTGCACGCGTGCCAGGCTTCCACCGCGGTGTCGCGACCTATTACGAGACCTCCTCCGGGCAGCGCGTCGACATCGACCCCGCCGTCGTGCAGACGGTGCTGTCGCTGCTCGGACCGCCCGCGGACCCGGCCGCCGCCGCGCCGGTCCACCCGGCCGGTCCACTGCCTGAGGTGCCGCGCACCTGGGGCTGGATGCTGCAGCTGTACGGGCTGCGCTCGGCCGGCTCCTGGGGCGTCGGCGACTTCGCCGACCTCGCCGCGTTCACCCGCTGGGCGAAGTCGACCGGCGCCGGGGCGGTCCTCGTCAACCCGCTGCACGCGGTCGCGCCCGTCGACCCGCTGCCCGCCTCACCGTACTCGCCGTCGTCGCGGCGGTTCGTGAACCCGCTGTACCTGCGCATCACCGACCTGCCCGAGTACCGCGACGCCACCGGCGCGGTGCGCGCGTCGGTGGACGCCCTGCGCCCCGTGCCACCGGCCGACGGGCTGATCGACTACGACGGGGTGTGGCGGGCGAAACGGGCCGCGCTCGCCCTGCTGCGCCCCACCGGCGGCGCCGCGGTGCCGGCGGAACGCTCCGACCTCACCGACTTCGCGGTCTACTGCGCGCTCGTCGCCGACCACGGCCCCGACTGGCGGACCTGGCCCGCCGAGCTGCGCCGCCCCGGGCCCGCCGCCTACGCCGCCGCCGACCCGGCCGCCGTCGCCTTCCACACGTGGCTGCAGCGGCGCTGCACGCAGCAGCTCGCCGCGGCGAACGCCGCCGCCGACGGCATGAGCGTCGGGATCATCCACGACCTCGCCGTCGGCATCGACCCCGGCGGCGCCGACGCCTGGATCCTGCAGGACGTCATCGCCGCCGGCGCGAAGGTCGGCGCGCCGCCCGACGCGTTCAACCAGCAGGGCCAGGACTGGGGGCTGGCCACGTGGAGCCCCGACCGGCTCGCCGAAACCGGCTACGCCGCCTGGCGGACCCTGCTGCGGGAGATCTTCCGCCGCGCCGGCGGGCTGCGCGTCGACCACGTCGCCGGGCTGTGGCGGCTGTGGTGGGTGCCGCCCGGTCAGAGCCCCGCGCAGGGCACGTACGTGTACTACGACGACGCGGCCATGCTCGGCATCCTCGTCGAGGAGGCGAAGCTGGCCGGCGCCGTCGTCGTCGGCGAGGACCTCGGCACCGTCGAGGACGTCGTCACCAGGACCCTGCAGGAGCGCAACATCCTCGGCTCGGCCGTGCTGTGGTTCACCCGCGACGACGACGGCCGGTTCCTGCCGCCCGGTGACTGGCCCGCCAACGCGATGGCCAGCATCTCCACCCACGACCTGCCGACCGCCGCCGGGTTCCTGTCCGGCGAGCACGTCCTGGCCCGCGCCGAGGCCGGCGTCCTCACCCGCGACGTCAAGGTCGAGTGGGCGGCCGCGACCGCCGACCGCACCGCGCTGCTCGACCTGCTCGACGCCGAGGGGCTCACCGGCCCCGACAGCACCGACGAGGAGATCGTCCTGGCGATGCACCAGCTGCTGCGGCGCACCCCCTGCCGGATCGTGCTCGCCTCCCCGTACGACGTGCTCGGCGAGGTCCGCCAGCCGAACCTGCCGGGGACCACGACGCAGTACCCGAACTGGCGGGTGCCGCTGCCGCTGACGCTGGAGGACCTGACCGCCGACGCGCGGATGAAGCAGATCGCGGACCTGTTCAACGCGTAGGGCTTCGCCGGTGGCGTTTTTCGATGGCGACCCTTGACGGGGTTGGCCAATATGGGTGCCCGGAATCCCCACAGTGAGTTCCACGGTCAGGGAGCGGGCGGATGTCGTCGAGCGGGAACCAGTACCTTCAGCAGGTCGTCGCACAACAGGAACGCCTCGAGGCGGACCTGCGCTCCAAACGCAGCGCGCCGGCGCCGGCCGCGCAGGCGCCCGCCCCCGGCGGGCCGACCCGGGGCCGGGACCGGCAGCAGGCGGGCCAGCCGACGCCGAACGCGGTCGAGGTCCGGGTCACCGGCATCGGCCGGTGGAAGACCGTCATCGTCCCGCCGAACGCGTTCGTCGTGCACACCCGCCGCGGCCGCAGCGAACCGCTGCACGTCGGGCTCGGCGTGTCGTTCCGGTACAACCCGGCGACCGACTCCTACCTCGTCGTGCCCGGCGCGATGCAGACCATCCTCATCAACGCCTTCTGCATCTGCCGCGAGCTGCAGGGCGTCCTCGTCCAGGCGTACGTGCAGTGGATCATCGAGGACTTCTCCACCGCGTACCGCAAACTCGACTTCGGCGACGCCGAGGACCCGATGCGGCTGGTCAACCTGCAGCTCAAGGAGCAGGCCGAGGCCGCGATCAAGGACAAGGTCGCCACTCTCGGTGTCAGCGACGTCCTCAGCGACAAACAGCCGATCATCGAGGAGCTGACCGCCCGGCTGCGGGCCGTCGCCGAGGGCACCTCGTCCGACACGTCCGCCGGTCTCGGCCTGCGCATCGTCACCGTGCAGATCAAGGAGGCCGTGGTCAGCTCGGCGCGGCTGTGGGAGAACCTGCAGAAGCCGTACCGCTCCGAGCAGGGCCGCATCGCCCGGCTGGCGGAGGTCGCCGCCGACGAGGCGATCGGCGCCCGCGAGCTGGCCGCGTCCCGGCTGCGCCAGACCCAGCAGATCGAGAGCGACCGGGAGCTGGCCGAGTTGCGCGCCCGCAACGCCGCGCTGCAGTTCGACCAGGAGGCCGGCGAGCAGCTGCGCCGCTCCCAGCGGCAGGAGGAGGACAGCCGGGCCCTCGCCGACCTGCAGGACGCCACGGCCCGCCACGCGATGGCGCTGGAGCGGCAGCGGGCCGACGAGGAGGCCGAGATCGGCCGGCTGCGCATCGAACGCGAGACCGAGCTGCGCCGCCTCACCGTCGACGGCGAGCTGGCCGTCGAGGCCGTCCGTGCCCGGGCCGCCCACGAGCGGGCGCTGCTGGACCTGGAGCGCACCCGCCTGCGCGCCGACATCGACAACGCCCAGTCCGCGGAGAGCATCCAGGCGAAGCTCGTCGACGCGCTGCCCGAGATCGTGGCGAAGCTGCCGAAGCCCGCGGAGCTGCGCGCCGTCACCATCGGCGGCAACGACACCAGCACCATCGGCGGGCTGCTCGCCGAGCTGGCCGGTGTGGTCGGCGCGCTGCAGGCGACGCTGAAGAAGCCGTAGCCGCGGCCGGTGCCGGCCCCGCGCGGGGTCGGCACCGGGCCGGGTTTCGGGGCTTCGCGCGCCGAGGGCTACTCGACGGGGGTGAACGGCTGCTTGCACCGGTGGCGCGCCGTCGGGTCCAGGCGCCGCCACCGGATCGTCGCCATGCTGCGGCCGTCGGGCAGCGTGTGCATCGAGATCCCTTCCAGCGGCAGGAACCCGGCCGCCGCCAGCCAGCGCCGGCTGGCCTCGTTGTCGGTCTCGCACCGGGCACGCAGCTCCACGATGCCGAAGTGCCGGTGAGCGAACGCGCAGACGAGGTCGAGGGCCTCCCGGCCGAACCCGAACCGCCGGAACGCCGGGTGGACGAGGCCGCCCACCTCCATGAACCCGTCGCCGCCGCGGCCGAAGCCGACGCTGGCCACGGCGATGCCCGTCTGCGGGTCCCGGCCGACGAACTCGGCGCCCGTGTCGGCGATCACCATGGGGTCGGTCTCGTCGCGTTCGACCACCGGGCCGTTCTCGCCCCAGCCGAGCCGGAACCGGGCCTCCGGGTCGGCGAGCTGCGCCCACACGTCGACGAGCTCCTGCCGCCGGGGGACGGTGAGCTCCAGCCGCGCCGAGCGCGCGCTGTGGAACCCGCCGAAGCCGCACTTGAAGGCGGACGCCGCCACGTGCCCGAACATCCCCGAGACGCTACCCGACGGTCCGCTTCGAAGCGCCATCCGGCAGAGCGAGGTCATGTCCCGCTTGACGGCGCGTACCCGGCACGCTTGAATAACCAGGAGGTTAGATAACCAAGTGGTGAGGTAACGGATGGTCACCGATCAGCTCAGCACCACCTTCGCGGCGCTCGCCGACCCGACCCGGCGCGCCATCCTCGCCCGGCTCACCCGCGGCGAGGCCACCGTCAAGGAGCTGTCCGCACCCTTCGCCATGAGCGGCCCGGCGATCTCCAAACACCTGCGGGTGCTCGAGCAGGCCGGTCTGATCAGCCGTGGCCGCGAGGCGCAGTGGCGCCCCTGCCGGCTGGAGGCCGCACCGATGCGCGAAGTGACGGAGTTCGCCGAGCAGTACCGGCGGTTCTGGGACGAGAACTACGCCCGGCTCGACAGCTATCTCAAGACCCTGCAACAGAAGGACGGCCCCGATGACCCTGCTGCATGAGCCCGGCGTCACCACGTTCGAGCTGCCCAGCGACACCGAGATCCAGATCCGGCGCACCGTCGCCGCGCCGCGCGCCCTGGTGTTCGACTGCTACACCAAACCCGAGCACCTGCCCAACTGGATGGCCGGCCCGCCCGGCTGGAGCATGCAGGTCTGCGAGATCGACCTGCGCCCCGGCGGCGCGTTCCGCTACGTGCTGCGCGGCGACGGCGACGCCGAACTGGTCCTGTCCGGGACCTACCAGGAGATCGACCGCCCGCTGCGGGTCGTCAGCACCGAGACGTGGGGCCCCGGCTGGCCCGAGACGCTCAACACGCTGACCCTGACCGCGTTCGGCAGCCACACCCTGATCACCACGCTGGTGCGGTACCCGTCGAAGGAGGCCCGCGACGCCGCCCTGCAGTCCGGGATGAAGGAAGGCATGGAGGCCGGCTTCGGCACCCTCGAGACCTACCTGAAGGGCGTCGACCTGCCGCCCGTGCCCGACATGCGCCTCGAGCTCGTGCCGGTCCCCGTCGCCGACGTCGACCGCGCGCTCGCCTTCTACGTGGACCTGCTCGGCTTCCACCTCGACCACGACGTCCAGCCCGGCAACGGCGCCCGCGTGACCCAGCTGACCCCGCCCGGCTCGGCCTGCTCGATCGTGCTGTACAAGGACCTGCCGGGCCTCGACCTGCCCGCGGGCACCCTGCGCGGCCTGCACCTCGTCGTCGCCGACATCCACAAGTCCCGGGAGCTGCTGCTGGCCCGCGGCGTGCCGCTCGGCACCGTCGACGACCTCGGCGGTATCCTGTACGCCCCCTTCGCTGACCCCGACGGCAACACCTGGCTGCTGCAGGAGATCCCGCCCCGCCCCTGACCCGGCGTGGGCCGGCCGGCCCACAGGTCAGATGATCGCGGCGGACTCCGGGGGCAGGGTCAGGGTGCCGGTCTGCAGGACCACGGTGTCGTCGGTGGTGAAGAGCAGGCAGTCGGCGGACAGCGGCACGGTGCGCGGGTCGCCGGTGAGGTTCGCGGCCACCACGTGCGGGCCGCGGCGGATCAGCAGCACCCCGTCGTCGTGGGTGACCTCGACCCGGTCCAGGCGCGGGTCGGCCAGGGCCGGGTGGCGCTTGCGCAGCGCGATCAGCGACCGGTACACCGCCAGCATCGCCGGGTCCTGCGCGGACCAGTCCAGGTGGGAGCGCTCGAACGTGGCCGGGTCCTGCGGGTCGGGCACGTCGCCGGGCGGCCAGCCGTGCTCGGCGAACTCCGCGCGCCGGCCCTCGCGGACCGCGCCGGCCAGCTCGGGCTCGGGGTGGCTGGTGAAGAACTGCCACGGGGTGCGGGCGGCGAACTCCTCGCCCATGAAGAGCATCGGCGTGAACGGCGACGTGAGCAGCAGCGTCGCGCCGACCTTCAGCAGGCCGGGGGACAGCACCCCGGTGAGCCGGTCACCGACGGCGCGGTTGCCGATCTGGTCGTGGTTCTGCAGGCAGACCACGAAGCGGTGGCCGGGGATGCGGCGGGTGTCGACCGGCCGGCCGTGCAGGCGCCGGCGGAACGACGACCAGGTGCCGTCGTGGAAGAACGCCGACGTCCACACCTTGGCGAAGCAGGCGGGGGAGCCGAAGTCGCCGTAGTACCCCTGCCGCTCGCCGGTGAGCAGGGCGTGCAGCGCGTGGTGGACGTCGTCGTCCCACTGGGCGTGCAGGCCGTAGCCGCCGCCCTCGCGGGCGGTGACGAGCCTGGCGTCGTTGAGGTCGGACTCGGCGATCAGCGACAGCGGCCGGCCGACCGCGGTGGACAGGGCGTCGACCTCGACGGCGAGCTGCTCCAGCAGGTGCGTGGCGCCGCGGTCGACGAGGGCGTGCACGGCGTCCAGGCGCAGGCCGTCGGCGTGGTAGTCGCGCAGCCACTGCAGGGCGCTGTCGATGATGAACGCGCGGACCTCGCCGGAGTCGGCCTCGTCGAGGTTCAGCGAGCGGCCCCACGTGTTCGCGCCGGCCGACAGGTACGGCCCGAACATCGGGGTGTACGCGCCGGACGGGCCGAAGTGGTTGTAGACCGCGTCGATGATCACGCCCAGGCCGGCGGCGTGGGCGGCGTCGACGAAGCGTTTCAGGCCGTCGGGGCCGCCGTAGGACTCCTGGACAGCGTGCCAGCCGACGCCGTCGTAGCCCCAGTTCCATTCGCCGTTGAACGTGTTGACGGGCAGCAGTTCGACCAGGTCGACGCCGAGGTCGCGCAGGTAGGGCAGTTTCTCGATCGCGGTGTCGAACGTGCCGCCCGGGGTGAACGTGCCCACGTGCAGCTCGTAGACGACGCTGCCGGGCAGCTGCCGGCCGGTCCAGCCGCCGTCGTGCCAGGTGTACCGGTCGTGCTCGTACACCTGGCTCAGGCCGTGCACGCCGTGCGGCTGCCGGCGCGAGCGCGGGTCGGGCATGACGTCGCCGTCGTCGAGCACGAACCCGTAATCGGTGCCGTGGCCGGCGTCGGGCAGCGTCAGCGTCCACCAGCCGCCCGTGTCGGCGGTCATGGGCAGTGCCGACACACGGGCCGACCCGCCGGTGGCCAGGCTGACGGTGTCCGCCGCCGGGGCCCAGACGCGGAACTCGTGCACGAGCTACTCCCTCACCAGAAGCGCGACGGGGTACGTCGCCAGGATGTCGCCGGCCCGGGAGGAGTCCGCGACACGGCCGGTCAGCACGTCGGTCCAGGTGCCGCCGGGCAGCTTGAGGTCCTCGGCGTCCCAGCCGCCGGCGGCGGCCAGCCGCAGCGGCAGCCGGGTGACGACGGTCAGGGCGCCGCCCCGGTCGAACGCGACGGCGTGCCCGGCGGGGTCACCGGTGACCTGCACCGGGTGGTAGCGCTGGAACAGCTCCGGCCGGTCCCGCCGCAGCCGCAGGGCGCGGCTGACGACGAGCAGCTTCGCCACCCCGGAGTCGTCGACCGGCGGGGACACCGCCGCGGCGTCCAGCGCGGCGAGCAGGTCCCGGCGCTCGGCGAAGTCGACCGGGCGGCGGTTGTCGGGGTCGACGAGGGAGTCCTCCCACAGTTCGGTGCCCTGGTACACGTCGGGGACGCCGGGCATGGTGAGCTGCACCAGCTTCTGGCCCAGCGCGTTGGACCAGCCGAACGGCCGGATCCGGTGCACCACCGCCTCCACGTCGGCGCGTAGGGCGGCGTCGTCGTCGAGCCGGCGCACGGCCGCGGCGAGCGTGGCCTCGAACGCCTCGTCGGGCGCGTCCCAGGAGGTGGAGCGGTTCGCCTCGCGGGCCGCCTTCGTCAGGTACGCCTGCAGCCGCTGCGCGCTCAGCGGCCACGCGCCGACCACGGTCTGCCAGAACAGCGCCTCGAACGACACGTCGGGGATGCCGGCCCGCCCGTACAGGGTCAGCAGCAGGTCCGGCGCCTCGGACAGCACGGCGAGGCGGGCCCGCACGTCCTCGCCGCGTTTCGTGTCGTGGGTCGACAGGGTCGTCATCCCGGCCGGCCACTGCTCGAGGCGGCGGGCGGCGGCCTCGTGGAACTCCTGCGGCGGCACCCCGAACCGGGACGGGTCGCCGCCGACCTCGTTGAGGGCGACGAACCGGTTCCACCGGTACATGGCGGTGTCCTCGACGCCCTTGGCCATGACGGCGCCGGTGAGCTGCTGGAACCGGGCGCACAGATCGTCGGCCGGGTCGGTGAGCCGCGGCAGCAGCGCGTCGAGGCTGCCGGCGAGGTCGGGCCGGCGGCGTTTCGTCTCCGCGACGGCCGCGTCGAGGTCGGCCCGGCCGTACGGCAGGTACGTGCGGTACACGTGGAAGTTCGCGGCGAGCTCGCCGAGGGTCTCCGCCGAGCCTGGCGCGAGCGTGTCGAGGCGGCGCAGCTCCGCCGGGAACAGCCGCCGGGTCACGGCCAGCTTCTGCTCGTGCGCCTCCTCGTCCCAGCCGGGCCCGTCCACCGGCGGCGCGCCGTCCGGGTCGACGAACAGGCCGCAGACCTCGCCGAGGGCGTCGTAGCCGGTGGTGCCGTCGACCGGCCAGTGCGCCGGCAGCGGCTCGCCGCGCTCCAGGATCTTCTCCACCACCAGCCACACGTCCGGGGCCCGCTCGCGCAGCGTGGCGAGGTAGCCGCCGGGGTCGCGCAGCCCGTCCGGGTGGTCGACCCGGATGCCGTGCACGTCGCCGGCCGCGACCCAGCGCAGCACCTCCGCGTGGGTCGCCTCGAACACGCCCGCGTCCTCCACCCGTACCCCGGCCAGCTCCGTCACGGCGAAGAACCGGCGGTAGTTGAGCAGCTGGTTGCCCAGCCGCCAGTCGACGAGCCGGTAGTGCTGCCGGTCGTGGACCTGCTGCGGGCTGCCGTCGCCGGTGCCGGGGGCGATCGGGAAGCGGTGCTCGTAGTAGCGCAGCTCGCCGCCGGCGACCGTGAGCTTCGCCAGGTCGGCCGCGTCGCCGAGGACGGGCACGACGATCGGGCCGGCGGCCCAGTCGATGTCGAACCAGTCCGCGTACGGCGAGTCCCGGCCGTGGGTCAGCACGTCCCACCAGGCCGGGTTCGCGGCCGGCTGGAACAGCCCCATGTGGTTGGGCACGATGTCCACCACCAGGCCGAGCCCCTGCTGCCGCAGCGCGGTGGCGAGCCGCCGCAACGCCTCCGGCCCGCCGAGCTCCGGGTTGACCCGGGTCGGGTCGACGACGTCGTAGCCGTGCGGGGAGCCGGGCGTCGCGGCCAGCAGCGGCGCCGAGTAGCAGTGGCTGACGCCGAGGTCGTGCAGGTAGCCGGCGAGCCCGGCGGTCGCGTCGAGGTCGAAATCGGGGCGCACCTGCACCCGGTACGTGCCGGTCGGGACGTTCGCGGCCACGGCTCACACCGTCCGGTCGAGCACGACGAGGGACCGGTCCGGCACGACGAGGGTGCCGCCGGCGGTGTACGACACGCCGCCGCGGGCCGAGCCGGGCGCGGTCGCGATCACCAGCTCCCACTCCTTGCCGTAGTCCTGCTGCGGGATGACGAACTCGAGCGGCTCGTAGTGGGCGTTGAAGCACAGCAGGAACGAGTCGTCGACGTGCCGCTCGCCGTGCGAGCCGCGCTCGGTGATCGACTCGCCGTTGACGAACAGCATCAGGGCCCTGCCGAAGTAGTTGTCCCAGTCCTCCTCGGTCATCTGCCGGCCGTCGGTGGCGAACCACGCCACGTCCGGGATCGGCGTGCCCTCCTGCCGGGCGACGGGCCGGCCGGTGAAGAACCGCCGCCGGCGGAACACCCGGTGCCGCTCGCGGAACGCGGCCAGCCCGCGGGTGAACGCCAGCAACTGCTCGTCGACGTCGTCCCAGTCGATCCAGCTGATGTCGTTGTCCTGGCAGTACGCGTTGTTGTTGCCGCCCTGGGTGCGGCCGAGCTCGTCGCCGGCGGCGATCATCGGCACGCCCTGCGACAGCATCAGCGTGGTGAGGAAGTTGCGCCGCTGCTTGGCGCGCAGCGCGTTGATCTCCGGGTCGTCGGTGGGGCCCTCCACACCGCAGTTCCACGACCGGTTGTGGCTCTCGCCGTCGCGGTTGTCCTCGGTGTTGGCCTCGTTGTGCTTGTCGTTGTAGGACACCAGGTCGTTGAGCGTGAACCCGTCGTGGCAGGTGACGAAGTTGATGCTGGCGAACGGCCGCCGGCCGTCGTCCTGGTACAGGTCCGCCGACCCGCAGATGCGGCTGGCGAACTCGCTGAGCGTCGCGGGCTCGCCGCGCCAGAAGTCGCGGACCGTGTCGCGGAACTTGCCGTTCCACTCCGTCCACAGCGGCGGGAAGTTGCCGACCTGGTAGCCGCCGGGCCCGACGTCCCACGGCTCCGCGATCAGCTTCACCTGGTTGACGACCGGGTCCTGCTGCACGACCTCGAAGAACGTGGAGAGCCGGTCGACCTCGTAGAACTCGCGGGCCAGGGTGGAGGCCAGATCGAAGCGGAACCCGTCGACGCGCATCTCCGTCACCCAGTACCGCAGCGAGTCCATGATCAGCTGCAGGGTGTGCGGGTTGCGCACGTTGAGGCTGTTGCCGGTGCCCGTGTAGTCGGTGTAGTACCGGTTGTCGTCGTCCTCGAGCTTGTAGTAGTGGCCGTTGTCCAGGCCCTTGAAGCCGAGCGTGGGGCCCAGGTGGTTGCCCTCGGCGGTGTGGTTGTAGACCACGTCGAGGATCACCTCGATGCCGGCCGCGTGCAGCGCCTTGACCATGCCGCGGAACTCCTGGACCTGCTGGCCCCGGTGCCGCCGGGCGTAGCCGTGGTACGGGGCGAAGAAGCCGATGGTGTTGTAGCCCCAGTAGTTGGACAGGCCGAGCTCCACCAGGCGCTGGTCGTGCACGAAATGGTGCACCGGCAGCAGCTCCAGCGCGGTCACGCCGAGCCGGCGCAGGTGCTCGATGATCGCCGGGTGGGCGATGCCGGCGTACGTGCCGCGCAGCTCCTCCGGCACCTCCGGATGCCGCATCGTCAGCCCTTTCACGTGCGCCTCGTACACCACGGTGTGGTGGTACGGCACCCGCGGCGCGGCGTCGTTGCCCCAGTCGAAGTACGGGTTGACCACGACGGCCTTCGGCATGAACGGCGCGGAGTCCGCGGTCGACATCTGCTCCGGGTCGTTGAAGTCGTAGCCGTAGACGGCCGGGTCCCAGGCGATGTCGCCGTCGATCGCCTTGGCGTACGGATCCAGCAGCAGCTTGTGCGGGTTGCACCGCAGCCCGCGCGACGGGTCGTACTCACCGTGGACGCGGAAGCCGTAGCGCTGACCCGGCTCGACCCCGGGCAGGTACGCGTGCCACACGAACGCGTCGACCTCGACGAGCTTGATGCGCTCCTCGACGTCGTTGTCGTCGAAAAGGCACAGTTCGACTCCCGACGCCACCTCGGAGAAGATCGCGAAGTTCGTGCCCTGCCCGTCGTACGTCGCACCCAACGGGTACCGGTTGCCCGGCCAGACCTGCATTTCAGCTCCTGCTCTGTCGGCTGGCACCGGTGTTCAACCGTTGCCGCGTTGCCACAGTGTTACGTGCGTCGAAAGTTCACGCGCGAGTACGCGCGAAGCTGGCTGCCATATGCCCAGCGCCACCAATAATGAATCGTGCAGCACGGCGCGTCGGATCTCCGACAGTGCCCCTGACGTGGCGCTGGGATGAATCACACCGGAATTTCGTCGTGGCGCGCGTTTCAAGCAAGGAGGTTCGGATCATAGTTGGGCACATGCCCCCCGGATCGGTCATGACGTTCGGCCCTCATGTCTGCGGCTCGGTCGCCGGGTTCGAACACGAGTGGCTCGTCACCGACGGGACCGGCGGATACGCGACCGGCACGGTCGCGGGGCTCCGCACACGCCGCTACCACGGCCTGCTCGTCACGCCGCGGCGGCACCTCGCGCTCGCCGCCCTCGACCCGGTCCTCACCCTGCCCGGCGGCGCCGAGGTGCGCCTCGCCGTGCACGAGTGGGCGTCCGGCGCGATCGACCCGGCCGGCCACCACCACCTGGAGCACTTCGAGGTGGCCGACGGCGTGCCCCGCTGGCGCTGGCGGGTCGGCGACGTCGTGCTGGAGCGTGAACTGGCGATGACCCACGGCCGCAACAGCGTCGCCGTGGTGCACCGGCTCGTCGCCGCGCCCGCCGGGGTCGCCGTCCGGCTGACCCTGACCGCGCTGTGCACGTGGCGGCACGCCGACGTCGAACGCGACCGGACCACGCCGCCGCCCGCCGTCGCGCTGGCCGGCGACAGCGGGTTCACCGTCGAGGACGCCTACCGCGTCGACGGCCCCGACTTCCGCCCGCTCGGCGAGTGGTACCTGGACGCGTACGCCCGCGAGGAGGCCGCCCGCGGCCTCAACCCCGTCGAGGACCTGTGGGCCGCCGGCACGTTCCAGGCGACGCTCACCGCCGGCGGGACCCTGTCGGTGTCCGCGTGGTCCGGCGACCTCGGCACCGCGCCGCCGCCCGCGCCGGTCGTCGTCGCCGACGCCCGCCGCCGGGCCCGCCGGCTGCTGCGCACGGCGGCCACCGTGGGCGCCCGCGACGCCGTCGACAAGGCCCTCGTCCTGGCCGCCGACGCGTTCGTCGTCACCGGCGACGGCGGCGCGCCCGAGGTCGTCGCCGGGTACCCGTGGTTCGGCAGTTACCTGCGCGACACGATGACCGCCTACGAGGGGCTGTTCCTGGCGACCGGCCGGTTCGAGGAGGGCGCGCGGCTGCTGCGGGCGCACCGCGACCTGCCCGAGCGGATGCGCCCCGCCGCCGGGGGACCGGCGCCGCTGGGCGACGCCGACGGGCCGCTGTGGTTCGTGCACGCCGCCGAGCGGCACATCGCCCGTACCGGGGACGCCGCCCTCGCCGCCGAGCTGCTGCCGGCGCTGGAGGGGGTGATCGCCGCGTACACGAAGGGCACCGCCGACGGGGTGCGCGCCGACCCCGCCGACGGGCTGCTCGTCATCGACGCCGACGAGTCCGGCCTGACATGGATGAACGCCCGCCTGCCGCGCGGCCCGGTCACCCCGCGCGACGGCAAGCCGGTCGAGCTCAACGCCCTGTGGGCCAACGCGCTCGGCGCCGTCGGCGCGCTGCGGGAACGCTGCGGCCGCGACGCCTCCGTGGTGCACACCCGCCGCGACGCGGTGAAGGCGCAGTTCGTCAAGCGGTTCCGGGCGCCGGACGGCTGGCTGTTCGACGTCGTGGACGCCCAGCCCGCGGCCTACCCGAAGGGTGGCGGCAGCGTCCACGACGACGCCGTGCTGCGGCCCAACCAGGTCCTCGCGTTCAGCCTGCCGTACGCGCCCTGCGCCGACGAGGCGCACCTGCGCCAGCACGTGCTGCGGGCCGTCGGCGCCGCCCTGCTCACCCCGCTCGGCCTGCGCAGCCTCGCCCCCGCCGAGTACGGCTACCACGGCGGCCACCGCGGCGGGGTCGTCGCCCGGGACACCGCCTACCACCAGGGGACCGTGTGGCCGTGGTGGCTCGCCCCGTACGTGGAGGCGTGCCTCGCGGCCGGGCTGCCGGTCGACGCGGTGCTCACCGCCGCCGAGGCGCACGTGGGTGAGTGCGGTCTCGGGTCCGTCAGTGAGATCGCGGAGGGCGACGCTCCCCACCGCCCCACCGGCGCCCCGTTCTCCGCCCGCTCGGTCGCCGCGCTGCTGCACGCGAGGTCCGTGATCAGGGCGAACCGCAAGTTGCAGTCGGCATCATCCAGCAAACCAGCACCCACGAAATTGGCCCGCGAAGCCGCTCCGCGCAAGCGCCGGAACGCGCTACGGTGACAGTCGGCGTCGAGAGGTATCCGCTATGCGCGTATTGATGATCGCCTGGGAATTCCAACGTCCGACGACCGATGATGCGCCCCGCGGGCGTATCGCCGCCCTGTCTGCCGCCCTGGTGGCCGCCGGCCACTCCGTGACCGTCGTGACCCGGCACGACCCGGCCGTCGCCGGCTCCGTGTCCGTCGTCGACGGCGTCCGCGTCGTGCACGCCGACGCACCGCCCGCCGACACCACCGGCGGGGCGCTCGAGCACACCATGGCCGTCAACCACCTGCTCGCCGAGGTCGCGCGGCGCACCGTGCCCGACGAGGGCTACGACGTCATCCACGCCCACGACTGGCTCGTCACCCACGCCGCGATCACCCTCAAGGAGTCGCTCGGGCTGCCGTTCGTCGCCTCGATGCAGGCCACCGAGGCGGGCCGGCACCAGGGGTATCTCACCGGCGAGACGAGCCGCTCCGTGCACTCCGTCGAGTGGTGGCTCGGCTCCGAGGCGTGCCGGGTGATCGTGCCGACCGACTACCTGCGGTGGGAGGTCCAGCACCTGTTCGACATCCCCGCCGGCCGGGTCGACGTGGTGCCCAACGGCATCGACCCCGACCTCTGGACCGCCTCGCCCCGCGAGGTCCGCGCCGCCCGGCTCCGCTTCGCCGGTGAGGGCCCGCTGCTGGTCTACGCCGGCCGTCTCATCGCCGAGAAGGGCGTCCAGGACCTCCTGGAAGCGCTCCCGGCGATCCGCGACCGGCACCCCGGCACCCGCGCGGTCGTCGCCGGCGCCGGCGACTACCGGGCCGCGCTCATCGAGCAGGCCCGCAAGCGCAAGCTACACCGTGCCGTGAGCTTCCCCGGCCGGCTCGACCAGCGCACCCTGGCCGCGGTCCTCGCCGCCGCCGACGCGTTCGTCATGCCCAGCCGCTACGAGGCCACCGGCACCGTCGCGCTGGAGGCCGCCGCGTCCGGCGCCGCCCTGGTCGTCGCGTCCACCGGCGGGCTCGCGTCCATCGTCGAGCACGGCGTCACCGGCGTGCGGTTCCCCGTCGGGGAGCCCGACGGCCTCGCCGACGCCGTCAGCGCCCTGCTGCAGGACCCGATGTTCGCCCAGACGCTCGCGTCCAGGGCGCGGCAGATGGTCCGGGACCGGCACTCGTGGCAGGCGACCGCGCAGCGCACCGCCGCCGTCTACGCCGAGGCGGTCACGGCCGCGCCGGCGTTCGAGGCGCAGCGGCAGACCACGCCGCCCGGCGGCCTGCCCGTGGTGTTCGTGCCACCCGGCAACCTGCTCGCGGACCCGCCGGACGTGCCGGTCGGCGAGCCGCCGGAGCTGCTGGTCCGGGCCGCCGCCGAGGAGGCCGCGTGGCAGGCCGGCGCGTCAGCGGCCCGCGAGGCGATGCGGGCCGAGGGCGGGCCGTGGCTGGACGACGCCGAGCGGGAGGCCGCCGACCGCGCCGAGGCGGCCCGGACCGCCGCCGCGGCACCGTTCGACGTGGTCCTCGCCGCGGTGGAGCGCCGCTGACTCCCGCACCCTCCCCCATGATCCCGAATGGTTCCGGTAGCTCTGGCTACCAAAACCATTCGGGATCATGAGCAGGTGTGTGTGGCCAGCCACTCCTGCAGCGGCGCGCACGAGCGCAGGAACGTCACCACGTGCGTCTTCACCTTCGCCGTGCCCAGCCACGGGCGCAGCTCGAACTGGTGCCACGCGATCAGCCCCTTGTGCCGCAGCAGGTCACCGCGCGGGTGGTCCTTCGGGAAGCCCCGCGGCACCGACTTGAGCTGCTCCCGCGACGTGACCGAGGTGCCGCGGGCGGCGAGGTCGGCGACGATCGCGGCGAGCCGCCCGCCGCTGGCGTCGTCGGCGACCGCCTGGCGGAACTTCGCCAGCTGCGGCGGGTCCATCCAGTACGCCCCGGCGCCCGCGGCGAGCCCGGCGGCGGTCAGCTGGATGTAGCCGCCGCGCTCGAACGACGCCGCGCACGACGTCTTGTACGGCGACTTGTCGGCGCTGAAGCGCACGTCCCGGTACGGCCGGAAGATCTTCGCCGGGCCGAACTCGGGCTCCAGCTCGGCGAGCAGCTCGGTCATCGGGGCGCGGACCTTGTCGTCGTAGACGGCCTTGTGCGCCGTCCAGTAGGTCTTTGAGTTGTCCGCCTCGAGACCGTCGTAGAAGTCGAGGGCCTCGGCGGGCCAGCCACGGAACGCCACCGCCGCAGTCTACGTCGACATGACGAGGTGGGCGTTGGCCCGCAGGTGCGACACGAGCGCCGGCGGCGCAGACCGCGGCGAGCCGGCCGTGAACGGCGGCTGCGGGTCGTACTCGGTGGCGAGCTGGATCGACTGGGCGACGTCCGGGCCGGCGATCGTGGCGGCGAGAGTGAGCGCCAGGTCGATGCCGGCCGAGACACCGGCGCCGGTGACGTACTTGCCGTCCCGCACGACCCGCTCCGCCGACGCGGTCACGCCGTAGCGGGGCAGCAGGTCCAGCGCCAGCCAGTGCGACGTGGCGGTGCGGCCGCGCAGCAGGCCGGCGGCGGCGAGGACGACCGAACCCGTGCACACCGACGCCGTCCACGCCGTCGCCGGGTCCACGGCGCGCAGCCACCCGTGCAGGGCCGTGTCCGCGGTCTGCGCCCGCACGTCGGGGCCGCCGGGCACGAGGACGAGGTCCGGGGCGTCGCAGTCGGCGAGCGCCCGGTCGGCGACGAGGCGCAGCGCGCCGGTGTCGGTGCGCACCGGGCCGGCCGTCACGCCGGCGAACGTGACCCTGGCGCCGGGCAGCCGGGACAGGATCTCGTACGGGCCGATCGCGTCGAGGGCCGTCATCCCGTCGTACACCACGAAGATCATGTGCATGTGAACCGCTCCTTGTAGCAGGTCGGGGTGACACCGAGCGTCCGCACGAACGCCCGGCGCATCGCCTCGCCGGTGCCGTAGCCGCAGGCGCGCGCGGTGTCCTCGACGAACGCGCCCTCCTCCAGGTGCCGGCGGGCGGTCTCGAGGCGGACCCGGTCGACGTAGCGGCCGGGCGGAGTGCCGACCTCGGCCGTGAATGCCCGGCTGAACTGCCGCGGCGACAGGTTGGCGAGCCTGGCCAGGGCGTCGACGCTGAGGTCGCCGGCCGGGTGCTCGGCGATGTGCCGCTGCACCTCCCGCAGCGGGTCGCGGGCGGCGACCTGCGCCGCCAGCTGCGCGCTGAACTGCCGCTGCCCGCCGGGCCGGCGCACGAACATCACCAGGTGCCGGGCGATGGCGAGGGCGACGTCGCGGCCGTGGTCGGCCTCCACGACGGCGAGCGCGAGGTCGATGCCGGCGGTGACCCCGGCGGACGTCCACACGTCGCCGTCCCGGACGAAGATCGGCTCGGTGTCGACGGTGACCCGCGGGAAGCGGCGGGCGAGGGCGCCCGCGTGCCGCCAGTGGGTGGTGGCGCGGCGCTCGTCGAGCAGGCCCGCCTCGGCCAGCAGGAACGCCCCGGTGCACACCGACGCGACCCGCCGCGCGCCCGGCGCGGTGGCGCGCAGCCAGGCGACGAGCCGCGGGTCGCCGGCGCGGGTGCCGGCGCCGCCGGGCACGACGATCAGGTCGGCGGCGTCCCCGCCGGCCAGGTCCCCGTCGGGGGTGAGCCGCAGCCCGCTGGACGTGGTGACGGTGCGGCCGTCGATGCTGCCGGTGCGGATGGTGTACGACCCGGGGCGGGCCTGTTCGGCGCCGGCGAACACCTCGACGGGGCCGGTGACGTCGAGGCTCTGCACGCCGTCGAAGAGGGCGACGAGGACCCGCTGGGCTGCCATGCCTGCGATCCTCACCGGCGCCGCGCGGTGACCGCAACGACGCCGGCCCCACCTTTCCTGCCATGCGCCGGGCACGGAAACGCCGGTCGACCGTTGGGGGTGGTCGACCGGCGCGAGCTGCGGTTCTTTGTGGAGCGGTTGGCGTTTGGCGTTCGGTTTGGCTTCTGTGGAGCGGTTGGCCTTGTGGAGCGGTTTGCTTTGTGGGGTGTCAGCCGGCGCGGCGGCGGGCCCTGCGCATCGCGAGCTCGTCCCCGCCGGTGGCGGCGAACTCGTCGGTGGCCGTGGGGGCCTCCTCGGCGGGGGTGGCCGCCTCGGCCGGCAGGTGCGACAGGGTGCCCTCGATCTCCTTGAACGCGCCGGAGATCGCGATGCCGAACACGCCCTGGCCGCCCTGCAGCAGGTCGACGACCTCCTCGGGGGAGCGGCACTCGTAGACGGTGGTGCCGTCGGAGATGAGGGTGATGCCGGCCAGGTCGGCGACGCCGCGGGAGCGCAGGGTGTCGATCGCCTTGCGGATGTTCTGCAGGGAGACGCCGGCGTCCAGGAGGCGCTTGACCACCTTGAGCACCACGATGTCGCGGAACGAGTAGAGCCGCTGGCTGCCGGAGCCGGCCGCGTCGCGCACGCTCGGCACGACCAGCCCGGTGCGGGCCCAGTAGTCGAGCTGGCGGTAGCTGATCCCGGCGGCGTGGCAGGCGGTCGGACCGCGGTAACCGACGTCGTCGGACTTGGCGAAAGCGCTCACCGAAACCGTGTCAGCAGCATGACCGGGTATCCCGGGATCGGGCGGCTGTTGCATTGCGACCCACCTCCAGCGTCAACACGGCAACCCTATAGCGCACCTTGAGGGTCTGCGTGGAGGTAACGCCGCGACACGCCGCGTGTCGGTGCGCCGAATTTTCCGCGCGTCGCCACTGTGACCATTTGTCCCGATTCAGCTGGCCGTTCACCTGGCCGTTCACCACGGGCGCGGGTGGTCACAGTGCCGAACCTACCCGGCGAAGTCCTCCGGGCGGACCTGCTCCAGGAACTCGCGGAACTTCTCCACCTCGTCCTCCTGCTCGTCCGGGATGACGATCGCGGCCTCGGTGAGCACCTGGTCCGCGCAGCGGATCGGCGCGCCGACGCGCAGCGCCAGGGCGATCGAGTCACTCGGCCGGGCGGAGACCCGCACGTTGTCGCCGATCACGAGCTCGGCGTAGAAGATGTTGTCCCGCATCTCGACGATCTCGACCGCCTTCAGCGGGGCCTTGAGCGCCGCCAGCATGTCGCGCATCAGGTCGTGGGTGAGCGGCCGGGCAGGCTTGACCCCCTGCTGCTCATAGGCGATCGCGGTCGCCTCCACCGCACCGATCCAGATCGGCAGGTAGCGGTCGCCGTCGACCTCCTTCAGCAACACGATGGGCTGATTGGTAGGCAGCTCCACGCGTACACCGACCACATTCAGCTCTCGCACTGCCCGCCTCCGTGTCGACTTGCCACTCCCTGCACGGTACACGGGCGAAGGGGAGGTCGTGCCACTCGCGCCACCGCACAAGTGCGCTCAGTGGCGAAGATCGCTCCGGCCGAGGGTGTGGGGAGGGGTCCCCGACAGCTCATTTGCCCAGGATCTCCCGCAGCCCGGCACGCACCAGCGCGGCGTGCACCCGCTGGGTCAGCGCCGCCAGCTCGTGCACCGTGTCGGCGGCCCGTGCCCGCGCCGCCGGGCCGCTCTGCCGCGTCATCGGGGTCACCAGCTGGCTGAACAGGCCGATCTCGCGGTCCGCGGCGGCCCGGTAGGCGCGCAGGTGGCGCGGCTCGACGCCGAACTCGGCCAGCCGCGCCGCGGCCGTGGCCACCTCCAGGGCGTCGGCGTCGTAGCCGCCGCCCGGGCGGGGCCGCAGCAGGCCGTGCTCCTCCAGGGCGCGCAGCGTGGCGTCGCCGAGCCCGGCCTTGTCCAGCAGCTCGTCCCGGGTGAGCCGCACCTCGGCGGGCACCTCGACCGGCACCGACTGCGAGACCTCCGTGAGCGGCTCACCCATTGTGGCGAGATGCTCACGGATCACCCGCAGCGGCAGGTAGTGGTCGCGCTGCGCGGTCAGCACATACCGCAGCCGGGCGATGTCCGTCCAGGTGTACTTGCGGTACCCGGCCGGGGTCCGGCGCGGCTCCACCAGACCCTCGGTCTCCAGGAACCGCAGCTTGGAGATCGTGACATCGGGGAAGTCGGCGCGCAGCTGCGCGAGCACCTCGCCGATGCTCATCAGGCGCTCCCCGCGGGCAGCGCCCTGAGGACCGCCACGGTCGTGCCCGTCGCGGTCCTGCGGTGTGTCCCAGGCGGCTGCCGTCGCCCCCGTCATCGCCTCAGCTCTCGTCGGGGCGCGGTCCTGCCACGAACACGAGGCGGAACTTGCCGATCTGGACCTCGTCGCCGTTGCTGAGGGTGGCGGCCTCGACCCGCTCGCGGTTCACATACGTGCCGTTGAGGCTGCCGACGTCGCGCACCGTGAACGTGCCACCCTCGCGGTGGAACTCGGCGTGCCGCCGGGACACCGTGACGTCGTCGAGGAAGATGTCACTGTCGGGGTGACGGCCGCTGGTCGTCACGTCGTGGTCGAGCAGGAAGCGGGCACCGGCGTTGGGGCCGCGGCGCACCGCCAGCAGGGCCGTGCCGGGCGGGAGCGACCCCGACACGCGGGTGGGAACCACGTCGTCGTCCGGCCCGGCGATGGCATCCTCAATGGCGCCAAGGTTGAGCGTGGACGTGACGTCGAGCGGGGGGAACTCGTCGTCTGGGCGTGTCATGGAACCACCTCACGGTCGTCTACTCGGGTGTCCTCCGATGCGACAGGCTGATGCATACGGTTGACTGAGCGAGCCTAGTCACGCCCGAAATCACGGGTCAACCAGACTCGCGGCACCGTATTGCCGCATTTCCTGTCGCGGGTCGTCGGACGTTGTCTTCTCGTGCTCATCGCGTTTCCGCTTTGCCGTGCTCAATCGGCTGATTCGCGGATCAGCCGATGTCGGTGAACCGTATTGTCGCGGCTCAGCTGTTTTCCGTCAGCTCCCGGTACGCCGCGGCGTCCAGCAGCGTGTCGACCGCCGCAGGGTCGTCGGCCTTGAGCACGACCAGCCAGCCGTCGCCATACGGGTCGGTGTTGATTGCCTCCGGCGTGGCGTCGAGGGCCCCGTTGACCGCGACGACCTCACCCGAGACGGGCGCGTAGATCTCCGAAACACTCTTGGTGGATTCGACCTCACCGAACGAGTCGCCGGCCTTGACCGTCGCGCCGACCTCCGGCAACTGCACGAACACGATGTCGCCCAGCGCCTCCTGGGCGAAGTGGGTGATGCCGACCTTGAAGGCGCCGGCCTCGGCCGGTGCGAGCCACTCGTGCTCCGCCGTGTAGCGCAGATCCTCGGGAATCACGTCGGTCCTTAGTCGTCAGGCGGGCTTTGCGTACTGCAACTCACCGGCGGTGTGCAACGCGGTCACGCGCACCGGATCCGCTGCACGCACCAGAACCGTACCGCCGTGCTGCCGCACGCTGTCCACCACCCCTCCGGGGATGTTCAGTGCAGTGCGCATGGTGTCCGGTCCGCCGATGACCATGATCGTATAGGGTGCGGCGAGACTCAGCCCGGCAACCACCAGCCGGTCGTTGTCCCCGTCCACGAAATAGGTCGACGCGACGACCCGCACCGTGCCGCCGTCGTGCCCGTTGATCTGCATCGCCTCGGCGCCGGCCCCCCGCAGCTCCTCCACCGCGTCCAGGATCACCTCCGCCTTGACCTTCTCCGTCCCGGGCGTGATCTCGATCGACAACCCGGGCCCCTCCGCCGGCAACGTCCCGGCCAGGATCCCCAGCTCGTCGGCCCGCTTCCGCGCCTCGGCGAGCGCGGCGTCCCGCCCCTGCGCCCCCGAGTCCAGCTGGCGCCGCGTCTCCTCCAGGTCACTGATCTCCCGCCGCAGCCGGTCCTGCTGCGCGTCCAGGTCGGACAGGATGCGCACCAGGTCCTCGGGCCGCGCGGCCGCCAGCCCGGCGTCGGAGTTGCTCGCCTTGAACTGCACCGAGATGGCGAACCCGAGCAACGCCACGAGCAGCGCGATCACCAACCCCGTCCCACCCCGCTGCCGCCCGGACCGCGGTGGGGGAGTGCCGGCACCGCCGGCGGCCGTGGCCAGGTCGTCGTCGTGGGTGAGGGGATCGCCGCTCGTGCCGGTGGCATCACCCGCGCCGCTGGTCGGGGTGGCTGCCTCACCCGCAGCGTGGCTCGCTGTGGCGGCCTCGTCACCCGAGGGGGTGCTTCCGCCGCCGCCGGCCTCGCCCGCGTTGCCGGTTGTGGTGATGGCCAGGCCGCTCGTAGGTGCAGTGGGTGTGACGTCCTGATCCGCGCCGCTGGTCGAGGTGATGGCCGGGCCGCTCGTAGGTGCAGTGGGTGTGACGTCCTCACCCGCGCCGCTGGTCGAGGTGATGGCCGGGCCGCTCGTAGGTGCAGTGGGTGTGACGTCCTGATCCGCGCCGCTGGTCGAGGTGGTGGCCGGGTCTTCCGCGCTGCTGGTCGCGGCGGGGGTCCGGCGCCCGGCGTCACCGGTCGTGGCAGCGGCTTCGTCGCCCATGCCGTGCGTCGTTTCCTCGCCCATGCCGTGGGTCGTTTCCTCGGCTCCTCCACTGCCGGACATTTCCGAAATGTCGCCCGATGGGGGGATGGGGTGAGGGGAGGGAGGTCGCCGGCGGGCCCGCGCTGCGTCGGAACGGAGGGGCTTCGCGTCAGGTGAGGCCGCGACGTCCCGCTCGGCGGCGTTGGGCGCGGTGGCAGCGCCCGGCTCACCAGCGACGCTCGGTTCGACAGCGTCCGGTCCGCCAGCGGCGCCCGGTCCGCCAGCGGCGTCCGGTCCGCCAGCGGCGCCCGGTCCGCCAGCGGCGCCCGGTCCGCCAGCGGCGCCCGGTCCGCCAGCGGCGCCCGGTCCGCCAGCGGCGCCCGGTCCGCCAGCGGCGCCCGGAGATCGGAAGAGCCCACGTCGGAACTC
>NZ_JBFAIC010000007.1:178603-220230 GCF_040654515.1 Dactylosporangium sp. NPDC050688 | reverse complement strand
ACCATGGGTGCAGTTTTGGCTCAGGCCGGCGCCGGAGCGTAGCGGAGGTGACGGCGTGAGCGGTCCGGAGCGTAGCGGAGGAGCCGCGAACCATGGGTGCAGTTTCGGCTCGCGGCGGCGCCGGAGCGCAGCGGAGGTGACGGCGTGAGCGGTCCGGAGCGTAGCGGAGGAGCCGCGAACCATGGGCTCAGTCTTGGCTCGCGGCGGCGCCGGAGCGCAGCGGAGGTGACGGCGTGAGCGGGCAGCAGACTTTCCGGAGCGACGCACGGCTGTGGTTCGACCGCCGCTTCCAGTCCGCCACCGCGACCCACAGCCTGTACTGCTTCCCGTTCGCCGGCGGCTCCGCCACCTACTACGCCGCCTGGGACCGGTACTTCACCGGCCGGGTGGAGCTGGTGCCGGTGCAGCTGCCGGGGCGCGGCGCGAGGATGACCGAGCCACCGGCCACCGACCTGTGCGCCCTCGCCGACGAGCTCGCCGAGGTCATCGCCGGCGAGCCGACCGAGGCGATGCTGTTCGGCCACAGCATGGGCGCCATCCTGGCGTTCGAGGTCGGCCGGCGGCTCACCGCCATGGGACGCCCCGCCCGGCACCTGTTCGTCACCGGCCGGCCCGCGCCGCCGATCGTGCGCCCCCGCGAGCCGGTCAGCGGCCTGCCCCGCGCCGAGTTCCTGCGGATGCTGCGCGACTACGGCGCCGCCGACGAGGCGGTGTTCGCCCACGACGACCTGCTGGACCTGCTCATCCCGATGATCCGGGCGGACTTCGCGATGATCGAGAACTACCGGCGCCGGCCGGGACCGCGACTGACCTGCCCGGTCACCGCGTGGTGCGGCGACGACGACCCCGGGGTGCCGCCGTCGGCGATGGTGCCGTGGGGCGACGAGACGTCCGGGCCGTTCACGCTGACGGTGCTGCCGGGCGGGCACTTCTTCCTCACCGAGCACCACGCCGCGGTCGCGCGGTGCGTCAACACCGCGATCCGGGGTCTTTGAGCGCCGCCGGTGGCGCTTCTCGAACCGCTGTCGCAAGCCGCTGTCGCAAGCCGCTGTCGTAAGGAGGCAGAGCATGGATTTCGATGTGCCACAGGAGACCGCCGACTTCGCCGCGGAGGTGGACGCGGTCCTGCGCTCGCCGGAGACGGCACGGCTGCTGCAGGACGTGCGGGCCCGGCGCGACGGCATGGACGGCGACGTGCGCCCGCTGTACCGGCACCTCGGCAGCGCCGGCATCCTCGCGCCCTCGTGGCCCGTCGAGTACGGCGGCCGCGGCCTGGACTACACCGCGACCGTGACGCTGCTGGAGCAGCTCGTCGCCCGCGGGATCCCGCAGAACCTGTACTGCATCTCGGTGCAGAACGTCGGCTCGCTGATCCTGGCTTCCGGCAACGAGCAGCAGCGCCGCACGCTGCTGCCGGCGATGGCGAGCGCGCAGACCACCGCGTGCATCCTGTTCACCGAGCCGACGAACGGCTCCGACCTCGCCGCGCTGACCACCACCGCGGTCCGCGACGGCGACGGCTGGGTCATCAACGGGCGCAAGACCTACAACCTCAAGAGCGCCTACGCCGACTTCGCGCTCATCGCGGTGCGCACCGACCCGCAGGCCAGCCAGTACGAGGGCATCACCCTCTTCCTCGTGCCGCTGGACGCGCCCGGCGTGGTCATCCGCCCGATCCCGAGCATGGCCAACGAGCAGTTCCACGACATCTGGTTCACCGACGTGCGGGTCGAGGACTCCGCGGTGTTCGGCAGGGCCGGCGCCGGCTGGTCGCTGATCACCCAGATGTTCGCCGCGGAACGCACCGGCCTGGACTACTACGCCCGCGGCCGGCACTGGCTGAACATGATCGCCGAACGCCTCGACCCGCACGGCGACCGGGTCGGCCTGGCCCGCCACCGTACCCGGCTGGCCGCCAGCAAGCTGCTCAGCTGCCAGGTCATGCAGAACCTGCAGGAGGGCAACGCCGACATCGCCGAGTCGTCCTTCGCCAAGTGGCACTGCAGCGAGACCGCGCAGCGCATCGCCTGGTGGTCCCTGGACGCGCTCGGCCCCGACGCGCTGGTGCCCGGGCCCGACACCGGCGACCGCATCCTGGAGGCGGCGCTGCGCGAGGCGCCCGGGGTCACCATCTCCGGCGGGGCCTCCGAGGTGATGCTGGACATCCTCAGCAGCGCACGGGTGAGCGCCGCCGGCAGCGCGCCCGGGCCGCGCCTGGATCCGTTGCAGCGGCGCCTGCACGACGCGGTGGACGCCGTGCTCACCCACACGGGCGACCTGTCCGCGCAGCTGGCGACGATCGGGGTGCCGGCGCTCAACGCACCGGAGCGGCTCGGGGGGCTGGCCCTGGGCCTCAGCGCCGACATCGTCGTCAACGAGCGGCTCGGGTACGCCCTGCAGCCGCTCGGCGGCTACCGCGAGACCGCGTTCGCGCTGGACCTGCTCGCCGACGCCGACGTGCCCGCGGAGGCCGTCGCGGCGCTGTACGAGGGCACGCACCACGCCGTCCTCGTCGGCGTGCGGGCCGCCGCCGGTGTCGCGGGCGGCGCCGCGGGTGCCGTCACGGGTGGCGGCGTACGGGTGAAAGCGGACGGCACGGTGTGGGGCGAGGGTGGCACCGTGTGGGGCGAGTCGGAGCCGCTGCCGCGCAGCAACCCCGGCCTGTGCCTGGTGCACGCCGCCGCCGACGACGGCCGCAGCGCCTGGCACCTGGTGGTCCCCGACCCCGGCACGACGCTGGTCGAGCAGTTCGAGCACTTCGGCACGCCCGCCACGCGGATCCGCTTCGACGGCGCCACCGCCGCGCCGCTGCCGGTGAGCACGGCGCACTGGGACCGCGCGCTCGCCGCCGCCCGGATCCGCCAGGCCGCGCTGCTGCTGGGGATCGCCGACCGCATCCTCGAGGTGGCCAGGGCCCACGTCAACACCCGCATCCAATCCGGCCGGCCGCTGGTGGAGCGCCAGACGGTCGCGCACCGCCTGGCCCTGCTCATGGGCGAGGCGGACGGCTGGCGGCTGGTGTTGCACAAGGCCGCCTGGGACCACGACCGGGGCGAGCCCACGGCCGCGGCCGCGGTGCTCGCCGCCGTCGCCGAACACGCCCAGGTCGCCAGCCGCACCGCCCTGCAGCTGCACGGGGTGCGCGGCATGCTCGCCCACTCGACCACGGTGACCGCGTACCGCCAGGTGTCCGTCGAGTCGCTGCGCCTGGGCAGCCCGGCCGCCCTGTGGCAGGCCGCCGCCGCGACCGCGCGGTAGCCGGCGGCTTGCCGCGGGCCGCTGCGGGGTTGCTAGAAGCGAACGGTCGTGCTTTTCTAGGTGCATGGGGAAGGGTGAGGAGACCCGCCTCGCGGTGCTGGACGAGGCCGCGCGGGTCGCCCGTGTCGTCGGGCTCGGCGGGCTGACCATCGGCACGCTCGCCGAGCGCACGGCGCTGTCCAAGAGCGGGCTCTTCGGGCACTTCAAGTCCAAGGAGTCGCTGCAGCTGCAGGTCCTCGAGCACGCCAGGGCACGGTTCGTGGACCTGGTGGTCCGGCCGGCGCTCGCGGCGCCGCGCGGGGAGCCCCGGCTGCGGGTGCTCTTCGACGGCTGGCTGCGGTGGCAGTCGGCGCCCGGCGGGTGCCTGTTCGTCACCGCCGCGGCCGAGTTCCACCACCAGTCCGGAGCCGTGCGCGACGAGGTCGTGCGCGGCGAGCGGGACATGCTCGACATGGTCACCACGATGTTCCGGGCCGGCGTCGCCGACGGCGCGTTCCGCCAGGACACCGACCCCGACCAGGCCGCCTGCGAGTTCAACGGCGTCCTGCTCGCCTTCCATCAGGCCTTCCACCTGCTCGAGGACGAGCGGGCCGAGTCGCGTGCCCGGCGCGCGCTGGACGACCTGCTCGCCCGCGTCCGCACCTGATCCGCGTCCGCCGGTGGTCCGCCGGCCGGCGTCGCCACCACCACGCTCACGGAGGAGTCCCATGGCTGTCGAGGCCGTCGCAGCACCGCAAAAAAGCACGAACGATCGGTTTTTTCAGGCGCCGCGCCCGATACGGGTAGCCTTCGGCGTCCTCGAACGCGCCGCGCCAGCGCTCGGCGCGCGGTGGGCCGAGCGGCTCTGGTTCCAGCTGCCGAAGCGGGCCACCCGGGCGGCGCTGGCCGACTCCCCGGCGGCCCCGGCGCTGCCGGGGCGGCCGTTCACCGTCAAGGCCGGCACCACGGACGTCGCCGGTGTCGCCTGGGGCGAGGGGCCGGCGGTGTACCTGCTGCACGGCTGGGCCGGGCACCGCGGCCAGCTGGAGGCGCTCGTGCCGGGCCTGGTCGACCGGGGCTTCACGGCCGTCGCGTTCGACGCGCCGAGCCACGGGCGGTCCGGGCCCGGCGCGTACGGACCCAGGTCGTCGTCGATCCCGGAGTTCGCCGCGGCGCTGGAGGCCGTCGTGGCCGCGCACGGGCCCGCGGCGGGCATCGTCGCGCACTCGCTCGGCTCGGTCGCGGCAACCGTCGCGATGTGCGACGGGCTGCGGGCCGGCCGGGTCGTGATGCTCGCCCCGATGGCCAGCCCCGCCTCGTACGCCGGCTACTTCGCCCAGGCGCTCGGGTTCGGTCCGCGCATCCTGTCCCGGCTCATCCGGCTGGTCGAGCGGCGGGTCGGGGCACCGGTGCACCACTTCGACGTGCCGGAGCTGGGGCGGGCCGTACGGATGCCGCCGACGCTGATCCTGCACGACCGCGCCGACCGGTCCATCCCCGTCGCCGACGGCATCGCGATCGCCGAGGCGTGGCCGACCGCGACGCTGCGGATCACCGAGGGGCTCGGGCACCGGCGGCTGCTGCGGGAGCCGGAGGTCGTCGGCGCCGTCGTCGACTTCATCGACGGCAAGGAGCCCGACGGGGGCGCGGAGCCCGGGAGCAGGGGGAAGACCGCCGACCGGTAGCCCCGCGGATGCACCGAGGGGCATGGACCGTATACCCTCGGTGCCGACGACGTGGGTCGATGGAAGGTGGCGTGGTGCGGGTGCGGGACGTTTCCGGGGACGGCGGCCGGCGGCTCGGCGAGCCCGCGTCTTGACGCACCTGTCCGACCCGCGGCGGTCGCGCGTGGTGCTGGTCGGGTCCAGCACCTACGACAACTTCCCGGCCATCCCGGCGGTCACCAACAACCTCACCGCACTGCGGGACGTCCTCATCGACCCGCAGCGGTGGGGGCTGGACCCCGACGCGTGCCGGGTCGTGCACAACCCGGAGACCCCGCGCGACGTCCACGCCGTGATGCGCCGCGCCGCCGCCGAGGTCGACGTGTCAGGGCTGCTGCTGCTGTACTTCGCCGGCCACGGCGTCATCGACCCCGACACCGGCGTGCTGCACCTCGCGGTCGGCCAGACGATGCCGGACTCGGCGTACTCCAGCGCCGTGCCGTTCGACTGGGTGCGCCGCCTGGTGCAGGGCAGCCGCAGCGCGCACCGTGTCGTCGTCCTCGACTGCTGCTACGCCGGGCGGGCCATCCCGGGACTCGGCGCCGCCGACGACGCCGCGCTCGCCACGCAGGTCGAGATCGACCGCAGCTGCGTGCTGGTGGCCGCGTCCGGCAACCGGGTGGCCCTCGCGCCGCCCGACGAGCCGCTCACCGCGTTCACCGGCGTGCTCGTCGAGCTGCTGCGCGACGGCGTCGACGGCGGGCCGCAACTGCTGGACCTCGGCACCCTGCACGACGAGATCCGGCGGGTCCAGCGCGCCCGCGGCCGGCCGATCCCGGAGCTGCGCGCTCGCAACGGCGGCGACCGCATCCCGCTCGTGGTCAACGCCCGCCGGGCGGCCCGCCCCGCCGACGCGCCGGCCCGGCCGCCGCACCCCGAGTCGCCGCGCGCCGACAGCTCCCTCGTCGGGCGGGTCCTGCGCGGCGGCGCCACCACCACCGACCCGGAGCTCGACGGGGCCGTCGCGATCCTCGCCCACTCGCCGATCGAGGGCGCCATCGGCGTGCGGCTCGACCGCCCCGCCAGCCGCTCGCCCGCGCACGTGCTCGGCGACGAGCTGGCCGCGTCGCTGCACGTGCCGGCGGTCCTGGACGGCGGGCCGGTCCGCGACGTGGTGCTGCTGCTGGCCGTGCTGCGTCCCGGCGCCACCCCGCCGGCCGGCTGGCGGGTCCTCGGGCGGGAGCTCGTCGTCATGCCCCTCGACGCGGATCCCGCGCAGGCGGAGTCGGCGGTCGCCGCGGCGTACCTGTTCGTCGGCTACCTCGGCTGGCGCCCCCAGCAGCTGGAAGGTGAGCTGGCCACCGGCGACCTCGTCGACACCGGCACCGACCTCGCCACCTGGCTCGACAACCCTTCGCAGGGCTGGTGAGCGCGTGACCGGTACCGAACAGAGCCTGGTGAACCGGCTGGTCACCACCATCCGGCAGGGGCGTGACGTCACCCTCGTGCTGGGCTCCGGCCTGACCGCCCGGGTCGTGCCCGGCGTGGCGCGGATGGTCGAGCTGGCCGACGAGTTCGTCGGGCAGGCGCTGCAGAACACCGACCTGCAGGCGGCGCTCGCCGAGCTGCGCGCCACCCGCCGCGACGCGGCCCTCTACACCGCCTACCGGCGCGCGTTCACCGAGTGGCTGTCCCCGGTCGAGTTCGACATCGTCGTGCAGCGGGCCACCCTCGAGGCGTACCGCCCGGCCCGCACCGCCGCCGGCTGGGAGCGCGTCGGCTACCACCGCGGGGTGCAGCTGGAGGAGGACCGCGACGCGTGGTCGTTGCCGCCGGGGGTACTGGCCCTCGGCGAGCTCCTCGCCGGCCTGCCGGACCGGTTCCAGCGCCGGGTCGTCACCACGAACTTCGACCCGCTCATCGAGATCGCGGTGCGCCGGGCCGGCGGGACCGCGCGCAGCCTCACCCTGCGGCGTGACGGCACGTTCACCGGGCCGCTCGGCCCGGCCGACGGCATCGACGTGCTGCACCTGCACGGGTACTGGCGGCCCACGTCGGAGTCCGACGAGCGGTCGCTGCTGCACGACCCGGAGCCGCTGCGGGCCGACGACACCGCGCTCGTCGGCGCGCTCGCCGAGGCGCTGCGCGGCGACACGCTCTGCGTGGCCGGGTACCCGCCGGGCCGCAACGACGCGCTGACCCGTGCGGTCCAGGAGCAGTCCGACGTGCTGTGGGCCCGGCACGACGAGAACGCGTCGCCGGTCGGCGCGGCGCTGATCTACACCGGCGTCGACGTCGACCGGCTGTTCCCGGCGGTCCGCCGCGGCCTGGCCACCCTGCCCGCCCCGCCGGGCCGCGCGGAGCAGCCGCCGCCCCCGCCGGAGCCGGCCGGGCAGCCGGCAGCGCCCGCCGGGACCGCGCTGCACCGGGTACACCTGCCGACCCTCGAAGCGGTCCTCGGCACCCGGCCGTCGGCGGTGGAGCTGCTGCGGCAGCTGGACTACGAGTTTCGCTGGCGGCGCGTCGACGACACCCCGGACACGCAGCTGGACCTGGTCTTCTGGCCGGTACGGCTGCGCCAGCCCACCCTCATCTACGCGGTGCAGGCGACCGTCGCCGCGGCGCTGTCGGCGCGGGGCGTCCGGGTCGTGCTGTGCTTCGACGACCTGGCCGGCGACCAGCACACCCGCAGCTGGCGGGTTCGCTTCACCGACGAGGTCGAGCGCTGGTTCGCCCTGGTCGAGGGCGCCCGGCCGCCGGAGGTCGACTCACTGATGTCGTTCTGCTCGCCCGGCCGCGTCGCCGAGCGGCTGCAGGACCCGGAGCTGCTGCGCCGCCCGACACACCCGTGGGCGGTGCAGCTGGAGTACTACCGCGGCGACCGGATGATCCTCGACGTCGCCCGCGCGGCCAAGGCGTTCCCGGGCGTCGTCGACCTGGACATCGACGACGCCATGGTCGGCGCGCAGATCCGCACCACCCGCGCCGAGCGGCTGATGAGCACCCCGGCGATCTGGGCGTACCTGCAGTACCTGCTGCGCGACACCCGGCCCGAGGCGGTCATGACCCTCGGCGGCGAGGACGAGGCCGTCATGTGGGACCAGTGGCACGACACGTTCCCCGACGCGGTCGGCCACCTCTTCCACCCGGTGATGGCCAACGTCCGGCAGGACGCGCGGATGCTCGGCGCCCGCAGCTTCCGCGAAGTCGAGGACCACCTGCGCAAGGCGATGCGGCTGGCGAGCTGGGACCGGGAGGACCACTACCTGCACTGGATCGTCCAGCACGCGGTCGTGCTGCACCGGTACCTGCGCAACCGGCCGCCGCTGTCGTACGACGGCCGCCTGCTCGACTCGTGGGAGACGATCCGCGCGGCGCTGCTCGACGCCCGGCTGCGCCCCGGCACGCTGCGGGTGATCGCCCGCGAGGTCGCGGCGCTGCTGATGCACGAGTCGGTGTGACCGGCGCGCCGGCCCCGGTGGTCCCGGGCGGGTCGGGCTGATCGGCCCATGCGCGCCGCCGCACCCGCGGGTACCGTCGAGGACATGGGCGCTTCCCCCGCCGTGGCCGACCCGGTCGCCGACGACGCAGCTCAGGACGACCTGGTCCTGCTCGACACCGCGGAGCAGGTCTGGGGCCCCGACCTGCTGGCATATCTGCTCGGCGCGGGGCTCGACGCGCCGCTGGCCGGCTGGTCCGCCGAGACCGCACTGCAGGACCCCGCCGCCCGCGCCCGGCTGCACTGCGCGCTGGAGGTGCAGCGGCTGTTCGACCTGGGCAGCGTCGCCCGCGCCTGGGCCCGCGACCTGCACCCGGCGCTGGGCTTCCGCAGCCCGGCGAGCGTGATCCGCACCGGCGACGAGCACGAGCGCCGCACGGTGCTGGAGCTCGCCGAGCGCGACTCGCTCAAGCCGCGCTGACCCGGTTCTGCCACGGACCGGCCCCGGGCGATGGCATGATTCGCCGCGTGACCCGGCTTGCCGCCTCGCCGCTCAGGCCATCCGCCGTGCGGCTCAGGCCCTCCGCCTCGGAGCTCAGGCTCTCCGCCTCGGACTTCAAGCTCGACAGCATCGACCTGTACATCACGTCGCGGTGCAACCGCCGCTGCTCGTACTGCTTCCTGCCCGACACCTACTTCGACCGCACCCAGCACATGACGCCGGCGACGGTCGCCGCGATCGTCGCCTGGGCCGCCGGGGCGGCCAGCGAGATCACCGTCCTGGGCGGCGAGCCGGCCCTGCACCCCGGGTTCGCGTCCATCGTGCGGGACACGGCGGCCGCGATCCGGGTCCGTACCGTCACCAACGGCAGCCGGCACTTCCGGGCCGTCCTGCCCGACGTGCACGCGGCGCTGAGCCGGGTCGCGGTCAGCCTCGACGCGCCGTCGGCCACGGTGGTCGACCGCCTGCGCGGCCGGGGAGCCTTCGCCGACGCGGTGGCGACCGTCGAGGAGCTGCGCGCCGCCGGCATGCCGTTCGACCTGAACTGCACGGTGCTGGCCGACACGCTCGACTCGGTGCAGGACATGCTCGCCTACGCCGAGGCCAGCGGCGCCGGCCGGCTCAACATGCACTGGTTCTCACCCGTCGGCCGGGGCGCCCTGCACGCCGCCGGCCAGTCGGTGCCGGCCGCCGAGTGGCGCCGCCGGGTGCTGGACGTCGTCGCCGCGTACCGCCCGGAGCGCCAGTCGTTCACCGTCGACTGCCAGGTCGCGTTCGACTTCCCGGTGCCCGGCGCCGACCGCGGCACCTGCGCCGTGCGCGACCGCACCAACCTGCAGTTCCTGCCCAGCGGGGCGGTCTTCGCGTGCGGCATGCTCCTGGAGGACGAGGCGCTCGCGGCGTACCAGTGGCAGGACGGCGCCCTGGTCCGCCGCGACGGCGACACCGAGCTGGCCCGCACCGCGCCGCCGTGCGCGGGCTGCCCGCTGCGATCGGCGGACGGCGGCCACGGCCCGATCTGCATCTACAACCGGCTGGCGGTGGTCTGACCCTTCGTGGGAACCGGACGGTCGGGCGCTCGCGGGAGGTCAGAACGTCAGCTCGCGCGCGTCGGGGCGGCCGTGCGCGCGCAGCCAGGCGGCGGCCAGCTCCGCGTAGTTGCGCGGCTCGGGCGGCCCGATCAGCCCCGTGACCTGCCGCCGGGCGAGGGTGATCAGCGCCGGGTCGCCCTCGAACTCGACGTACGTGCCCACCCGCGGCAACTCGTCGACGGCGACGACCAGCCCGTCGCGGCGGAACTCGCGCCGCCGCTTCGCCAGCCGCCACACCACCACGAGCCCCTGCCGGGCGAAGGCGTCGCGGGCGTCGCCGCCGGCCGGGAACTCCACCTCGACCCGCCGGTAGGTGCCGTCGTCCGCGTACGAGCGCGGACCCTTGAACCCGGCGGTGACGACCCCGGCGACCACCCGCAGCCGGGCCACCAGGTCCTGCCGTCGCAGCTGCCCGTCGGGGGTGTCGTAGTACTCGTCGAGCTGCTCCTGCTCCGGTGCCGCCCGGAACCCCAGCGCCCCGAGCCGGTCGGCGAGCTCGCCGGGATCCGGCACGGGATGCTTGCTCTCGACCTCATCCACCCCGCCGGTCACCCCACCATGCTACGGCCCTATCCTGCGCGCATGATCATTGTCGATGGGCAGTCCAACGAGCGCCTCGTGCTGGACGGTGCCTGGTTCGAGAAGCAGCGCGGCGCCCAGTCCGTCACCCGCACCCCGGCCGCGACGTTCCGTGGCGCCCAGTGGAACGCCATCGAACGCCGCGTCAGCCTGTTCGGCCGCGAGAAGGAGCGGCTCGCCCAGGTCACCCTGACCTTCGAGGGCAGCGGCTTCGTCGGGTTCGTCACCGAGGAGGCCAAGCGCCCCGCCCTCGAGGCCCTGGTCGCCGCCCTCGAGACGGCCGCCGCCGGCTGAGCGACGCGTTGCCGAACCGCCGCACCTGCACGATGCGGCGGCCGTCCAGGCGGGCTACTCCTCGTCGGGCAGGGCCGCACCGGAGATCGTCGCCGGCCTGCCCGGCTCGTCGGCCCGGATCGGGCGCAGCTTCAACGCGAGCTTCTGCGTGACGACCGAGGTGCGCTTGCTGCCGGCGTTGCCGTCGAGCACCCAGAACCGGACCTTCACCCCGTCCTCACGGACGCGTTCCATGGCCACGGTCAGCTCCAGGTCGACCGACTCGGCCTCGAACCTCAGATCGGCGTGCTCACCGGCCCACATCGCCCGGCTCAGCTCGTGCCGCAACTGCCAGATCACATCCGCCAACTGGATGGCGTCGTCCACGGCACAACCCCCTGACACATCGACCGGCCCGGCTGGACCAGCATGCCCTGACGGACCGCCGCGCGCGACCCGGCGCGCCCCTTGAAAGTCCCGGCCGGGCGGTCACCTGGATCTGCGGCGCGGCCAGAAGCGCACGCCGAGGACCGCCACGGCGACCAGCGCCGGCCAGGACCGCAGGTCGACGGCGAGGGCGACCGCGACCGCGCCCGCGAGCCCCAGCAGCATCGTCGTCACCACGCCGCCGGTACCGCGGCCGAGCAGCTTCGAGCGGTCCACCCGGGCGCGCAGCCGCACGCGGGCGCGGCGCACCCTGGAGCGCAGGCTGGTGATGCGCGACAGGCGGGGGATCCCGTCGGGGTCGCGGGCCGGCATGTCGACGACGAGCCCCGGCGGGACCGCCGCCTCGATCGCGGCGGTGACCTGTGCGGGCAGCGGGAAGAACGAGGGCTCGATGTGGACGGCGACGCCGTCGGCGCCGAGCAGCCGGCGGGCGCCGTCGGGCCAGCGCAGCAGCGCCACGCAGTCGGCGTACAGGACCGTGAGCGGGCCGGGCGGCGCGCTGAGGCTGACCCCGTCCGCGGCGTGCACGAGCGCCACGTCGGGGTCCACCCTGGACCGGAACCGGCGGCCGGTGACGCTGAACCGCGACAGCTGCGGCGCCGCCTCGAACCCGGCCGGCGGCATGTCGACCCCGCGCGGCAGCATGAGCAGCGCCGAGCCGTGCACGGCGCGGCCGACGTCACGCACGTCGGCCGTGGTGACCCGCTCCAGCTCGTCGGTGGTTTCGGCAGCGGTACGGCCGGCGAACCCGCACAGCAGGTCGGTGGCACGACGGGGCAGGGTCCTGGCGTCGGCCTCCGGGTCGCGGACGGCCTCCAGCGCCAGGGCGCGGACCGCGTCGAGCTCGCCGGGGTCGAGGTCGGTGTCCCGCAGCCGGCGCAGCTGCGCGGCGAAGTGCTCCACGACCGCCGCCTCGTCGCCGTCGCGGGTGTCGGCCACAGCGGTGACCACGGCCGTGGGGCGGCCGTCGGTGCTGTAGTCCGTCGCCGTCGTGTAGGACAGGCCCCGCTCCTGGCGCAGCTCGCGGAACAGCGCCCGCTCCAGCGCGCGGGTGTAGACGGTGGCCGCGGCGGTGCGCGGTACCAGCGCATCCAGGACCAGGACGGACGCGCCGCCGGGAAACGCGGCCGGCTGCAACGGCAGCGCCGACGACGCGGCCGGCAGCGGGTGGCGCGGGCCGTCGGGCAGCTCCAGGCGCAGCCCCGCCGGCACGTCGGTGCCGGTGAGCCACAGCACGGCGTTGCCCCGGGTGAAGCGGGTGGCGGCCCACTCGGCGACCTGCTCGGCGCCGAGCGTGTGGATGCCGTACGGGGGGAGGCTGATCAGGCCGTAGTCGCGGGCGCCGTGCCGCCAGAACGGCATGGACAGGTTGGCCGCGCCGCCGCGGCCGGCCTCCTCGCTGCCGATCAGCTTGCGCTCCACCGGCAGCCGGTCGACCGGCAGGGCGCGCAGGCCGGCGCAGACCCCGTGCAGGAAGCTGACCACCGCCTCGGGGCTGCCCTGGGTGACGAACTGGGTGGTGGTCGCGGTGGTCAGGCCGTTGTAGTGGTAGTCGGCGACGCCGAGCCGGTGCAGCGCGAGGTGCTCGACCAGGTGCGTGACGCCCACCGTGGCCGCGGTCTCGTCGGCGACGCCGACGCGGAACATCAGCCCGGCGCGCAGCGGACCCGGTGCCGGGGCGAGCAGCACCGGCACCCCGTCGACCTCTGCGTCGATCTGTGCGGCCGTCACCGGGCACCCGCAACGCCGCGCGCCATTCGGAACAGCGCCTTCCAGTCCCGGCTCATCATCTCCCAGCCGTACGGTTTGGCCTGGTTGCCCAGTGCCGCGAAGTGCCGGGCGGCGCGGGGCAGGTCGCCGCCCTCGTACAGGGCGAAGGCGAACGCGCTGTGGGCGCCGACCCAGCCGTGGGTGGGCTCGAAGTCGGGGTGCAGCACCGTGCGGGCCGCGGCGGCGCCGAGCTCCTCGCGGACCTTGCGCTGGTACAGGTAGTCGCGGATGCGGTCGAGCTGGTCGCTGGTGAACGCGTGTTCGATGTGCGCGTCGGCCACCACCGCGCCGCCGAGGGTGCCGGGTGCCGCCGCCTTCAGGCACTCCTGCGCGAAGTCGTGCGCGGCCTGGGTGGAGCCGCCCCACTTCGGGCTCAGGTTCTGGATCATCTGGGCCTGCGCGTGGTACGGCACGTCGCAGTGCTCGGCCGCCCTGTCGTACCGGCGGCGCGCCTCGGCAGGGTCGAACCGCAGCGCCCGGGCGGTGATGACCCGCTGCGTCCAGGCGGCGGCGTTGCCGGGGTCGATGGCCACGGCGTCGGCGAGGAGCCGTTCGGCCCGGGCGAGGTGGTGGTGGAAGACCTGCCACTGCGCCTGGCTGACGTCCGCCGCGTACGCGGCCGTGCGCGCCTGCCAGCCGAGGGTGACGCACCGGGCCCCCAGCAGCGTCCTGGCCAGGGACGAGTCCCGCTCGGTGTCGACGGCCCGCTGCAGGAACCGCTCGCTGCCCTTGACGCCGGCGACGACCCGCACGGCGACGGTGTGGTCGCGGCGGGGTGGCAGCCGGTCGAAGCCGGCGACCACCGCCGTCCAGTCGCCCGCCTTCGCCGCCCGGCGCAGGTCAGCGAGCTCGGGCGCGTGGTCGGTGTCGCTGGTACGCAACGGTTGCAGCAGATCGAGCATCGGCACGGCGGCGATCATACGGACTGATCATGGTGCTGTCCGTCCCTTAATCCGGGCTGCGGTGGCGCACGAGCGGCAGGAACACCTGGTCGACGATGTCGACGAGCACCTCGTCCGGGGCGGTCGGCGCGCCGCGGGTGACGAACTCGTTGCGCAGCAGGACGATCGCGACGGTGGCGACCCTCGGGTGCAGCGCCGACGGGGCCGCCTCGCCCCGGGCGACGGCGCGGCCCAGGACGGTCAGCCACATCGCGGTCATGGCGTCGGCCGACTGGCCCGGCAGCTGCGCCAGGAGGTGCTGCGCACCGCCGGCGGCGGCGAGCAGCTCCCGCAGCACGGCGCCGAGCGGGGAGCTCCAGTGCCGGTTGGCCCGGCGCAGCAGCTCCAGCGCGTCCCCGCGCAGCGTGCCGGTGTCGGGCGGCTCGATGGTCGTGGCGAGCTGCCGGTACGCGGCGACGCCCAGCGCGAGCCGGTCGGGCCAGCGCCGGTAGATGGCGTTCTTGTTGGTGCCGGCCCGCTTCGCGACGCGGTCCATGGTCAGCCCCGCGTAGCCGTGCTCGGTGAGCTCGGCGGCGGCGGCGTGCAGGATCGCGGCCTCCAGGGTCGCGCCCCGCCGCCGGGTCCGCGTCGTGCTGTCCTCGGCCATGCCGTCCTCATGCTCGGTGCGCCAATCCACCCCAGCATCGACTTGACCGCCGCCGCTCGTCAAAATACGGTACGGCGAGTACCTAATGTGGGCGTTCGAAGGAGCTGCACGTGCGAGGCAGGGGCATCACCTACGACACCGGGTTCGTGCGGCACGGCGTGAACTCGCGCCGCCGGTTCGATCCCGACCTGGTCGGCCGGGAGCTGCGCATCATCCGCGACGACCTGCACTGCACCGCGGTCCGCGTGATCGGCGGCGACCCGGAGCGCATCGAGGTCGCCGCCGCGTCCGCCGCCGCGCTGGGCCTGGAGGTGTGGTTCTCGCCGTACCCTCTGGAGCTGGGCCGGCAGGAGCTGCTGGCGCTGTTCGCCGACTGCGCCGACCGGGCGGAGCGGCTGCGCCGGCGCGGCGGCGACATCGTGTTCGTCACCGGCGCCGAGCTCAGCGTCATGCATCCGGGCTTCCTCCCGGGCGACACGCTCGAACAGCGTCTGGAGCTGCTGCGCCGGCCCGAGCGCCTGCGCGAGGTCGTCGCCGGCGTGGGCGCCCGCGTCAACGCCTTCCTCGCCGAGGCGGTCGCCGTGGTCCGGGACAGGTTCGGCGGCCCGGTCACATACGCCTCCGTGCCCATCGACCGCGTCGACTGGACGCCGTTCGACATCGTGTCCATGGACGTGTACCGCTCCGCCTCGATCGCGGGGCAGTTCGCCGGCATGCTCGCCGAGGGTCTGCGCGACCCCGCCCTGCAGGGCAAGCCGGTCGCCGTCACCGAGTTCGGTGCCGCCACGTACGAGGGCGCCGGCGACCGCGGCGCGCAGGGCCTGGACGTCGTCGAGTACGGCGAGCACGGCCCCGTCCGCCTCGACGGCGACTACGTCCGCGACGAGGCCGGCCAGGCCGCCTACCTCGACGAGCTGCTGGACGCCTTCGACACCGCCGGCGTGGACACCGCGTTCGTGTTTCTCTTCGCCCTCTACGACCACCCGCACCGGCCCGACGCCCCCGCCCGCGACGACCTCGACCTGGCCAGCTACGGCATCGTCAAGGTGTTCGAGGACCGGCACGGCACCACGTACCCGGACCTGCCGTGGGAGCCGAAGGCCGCCTTCACCGCCGTCGCCGGGCGCTACGGCAGCTGGTCGGCGCCGGTCAGCCCGTAGACGTTCGAGTCGCGCCGATGCGGCAGCTGCTCGCCCCCCAGTTCGCCAAGGCCGGCGCCTTCGACCTGCCCGACGACGCCGCCGCGCTGCCGGCCCGCTGACGGGCGGCCGAGACGGCGCCCGCGACGGCGAGCCCGGTGACCGTCGCGGCCGCCCCGGCGACCAGTCCGGCCCAGACGGTGCCGGCCGCCTGGTACCAGGGCACGACGTGCGCCTTCACCAGCGACCACGCGTCGGGGTCGCCGCCCCAGTTCGCCGTCACCGGGCTCAGGCGGTGCTCGGCCCAGGCCAGGCCCACCGCCACGGCCGCCGCGACGGCGGCCCGGACGGCCGTGCCGGCCCGCCCGGCCGCCAGCCGCCGGGCGGGCGGCATGAGCGCCGCCAGCAGCGCCAGGTTCAGCAGCGCGAAGCAACCCGCCATCACCCGGCCGGGACCGTCGTAGTTGCCGATGAAGTAGGCGGTGTCGGCGTCCGTCCCCGCCAGGGCCCGGGCGGCGTCCGCGGTGCCGGCGACGCCCGCCAGCCACAGCAGCGGCCCGGCGAGCACCATCAGGATCAGCAGCACCCATCGACCGGCGACCATCGCCCGATGCTACGCCCCGGCGTCACACCGTCCTGCGGTACGCGACGACGCGCTGGTCGACGGCGAACCCGACCCGGGCGTAGACGCCGGCGGCACCGGTCGGGTTGTCGGCGTCGGTGTCGAGCCCGGCGCTGGCGTACCCCTCGCGGCCGGCCGCGCGCAGCACCTCGGCGAGCAGCGCGCCGGCGATGCCCTGCCGGCGGCGGTCCGGGGCGGTGCCGACGTGCCCGACGTAGACCCGGCCGGGCACGTCGCTGGCGTAGGTCAGCACGTAGCCGGCGATCGTGGCCCCGTCCCCGTCCCCGTCCCCGGCCAGCGCCAGGCGGGACAGTCCGGGCAGGAACGACGCCGAGTGCGCGGTCAGCGTGGCCCACGAGTCGAAGGCGCGCTCCTGGTACCCCCACAGCTCCCGGAACGCCGCGGTGTGCACGGCGTGCAGGTCGTGCTCCCGCACCGGGTCGTACGCCGCGATCCGGACCCTGGAAGGCACCGCGACCGGCGGGGGCGTGGTCGGCGCCGACATCTCCAGGAAGTAGCGGGCGGGCGTGAACCCGAACCGCTCGTACAGCCGGGCCGCGGACGCGTCGGCGTCACCCGCGACGACCTGCCCCTGCCACCCGGCGTCCGGCGCGACCTCGGCGTGCAGCGCCGCAGCCCGCTCCAGCTGCCACGCCAGCAGCTGCCGGCCGAGCCCTTCGCCGCGCCGGTCGGGCAGCACCCCGCCGATCAGCTCCAGCCGGTCCCCGCCGCCGGGCGGCACCGGCACCGCCGCGAAGGCCACCAGGCGCCCCCCGGCGTCGGTGACCAGCCGGGTGTCCGTCGCCGCGTCCCGGACCTCGCCGGCGATGAAGTCCTCGATCTCGGCCGCGACGTGCCCGGAATGCCCGCCCCCCGCCTCGGACAGCAGGTTGATCAGCGCGGCGACCGCCGCAGCGTCGCCGTCCCGGTAGGCGCGTACCTGCAAGTCGGTCATCGATCCACCGTATGCGCCACCACAACCGGTTTGCGGACCTCAGCCGTTGCGGTGGTGCTTCTTCACGAACGTGTAGCCGGGCGGCAGCTCGGCCGCGTCGAGCTCCTGCTGCTCCACGGTCTGCTGCAGCAGGGACAGCTGCCGCGGCGAGGCCTGCGCGCCCGGGGGCAGCTTGCGCAGGAAGCCGTTGACCCAGTGCTCGCGGCGGTCGCCGCCGTCGCCGTGGGCGGCGTCGTCGGGGTGCGGGGCCGGTTCGACCAGCGGGGCGTACAGGAGCATCTGCGCCGGCTCCTCGCCGTCGACCCCCGGGTACGAGGGGTGGCCGGTGCCGTCGACGCTGCCGTCGACCCGGGTCACGTACCCCTCGCGGAGGAGCTGGTCGACGGCGTTGCGCAGCAGGAACGCGCCGCGGGAGCCGCGACCGAGGCCGCTGCGCCGGGCGAGGTCCACCTCGGGGAACACCGCGCTGCCGTCGTCGAAGACCCGGCCGAGCCGGCGCACGGTGTGCAGGACCTTCGCCCAGTTCGCCGGGCCCGGCGTGTACTCGCGGGTGACGACCTTCGGATCGTACTCGTGGAAGTAGACGGCGCCGTCGACCCGCACCGGCTCCACGAGCGGGGCGGTGCGCACCACGACCTCGTCCCGGGCGGCCCGCCACGCGACCGTGACCAGCGCCCCCGGGTGCAGATCCGCGGGCCACTCGACGCCGCCGAACTGCCACTCGACGTCCTGGCCCAGCGACGCCTCGAACACGTGCCGCTCGGCGGTGACGCCGCGGGCCCGGTGGTCGAGCGCGACCTGGACGGTGTCGCGGTGCCGCAGCGCGGCCACGACCTCCTCCGGCACCGGGCAGGTGGCGTCGTCGAGGTCGGCCTGCCGCAGCGCCAGTCGTCGGGTCACCTTGCCCATCCTGCACCCCCTGGTCCGGCGGTGCGCACGAAGATACCCCGCCAGGGTCCCGGGAAAAAGCGCTGGCCGCCGGGCCTCTGGCCGGTAATCTCACCGGTCGATGGGGACGAGCCTGGCCGCCGGCGGCGCGGCATGACGTGGCGGCTGCCGTTCTTCGAGGCACTCGGCGACGCGCAGCGGGTGCTCATCGCCGGCGCGGGCGGCGGGTTCGACGTCTACGCCGGGCTGCCGCTGGCCCTGTCGCTCATGCACGAGGGCAGGACCGGGCCGTGGCCACGCCCGCGGGCCGCGGTCCTGGCCGGCTCCGGAGACCCGGCCGGCGCGCAGCGGCTGTACCGGCGGGCGCTGGACGGCAAACGCCGCACGTTCGGCCCCGAACACCCCGAGGTGGCGCTGACGCTCAACAACCTGGCGGCGCTGGCCGTCGCCCGCGGCGACCGCCCGGTGGCCGTGGCCCTCGCCGCCGAGGCGCAGCGCATCCTGGCACCGCGGGTCGCCGCCGACCATCCTGCCCTGGCCTCCGTGACCGCCTTCCTCGCCGAGGCCTGAACCCTTCCTCGCCGAGGTCTGACCCCTTCCTCGCCGAGGCTGAGCCACACGCCGGCGCCGATCGCCGCGAGGGTGGACGCGACGCGGTATGCTCACCGGCGATGATTACCTCCTGGCACAGGTTGGGGGTCCCATCCGCGCAAGGTGAGTGCTGATGCACACACCCGACGCGAATGGGGACACCCGCCGTTGCTTCTGGCTGCGCGTGCGCGAGTTCGCCGTGCCGCCCTCCATGATCGAGTCAGCGACCGCCCGCCGGCATGCCGGTGACTGGGCCGGTGCCTGCGCGGCCGCGCGCGTCGATGTCGATCTCGACCTGCGGGCCGTGGCCCGCGCCGGCGGCACCGAGCTCGCCGCACGCATCCGGGCCGACCTGCGGCACCTGGCGCCGGACCTGCTGCGGTGGCACATGCCGCGGATCGCTCCGGACGGGTTGCTGCGCCCCGGCCTGACCGTTTCCCTCGCCCGGTACGCCGGCCCCGTGCACCTCGTCGCCCGCACCCCTCCGGCGTGGGCGGACGCGGGCCAGCGGATCAGCCTGGCGGTGTGGGACGGCTCGCGGCGTGGCGCACCGCATCCGCATCCGCATCCACATCCGGACCAGCGGTTCCGCCTCGACCTGCACCGGCACCTCTGGGACGCGCGCAGGACGGGCGAGCTGCGGGCACGGGCCGGCGCACCACCGGGAATCGCCCGCCCCCGCGACGGAACGCCGCCGCTGAGCCGGGGCCATGCCGGCGGCGCGGTCGCGTTGCCGGGGCTCGGGTGTGCGGTGGACCGGTGGGCCGCGGAGGCCACGATCCTGCTGCGCGCCGACGGGCACCCCGGCACCGCCGTGACCGTGCGGGTCGGCGCCAGGCGCCGGCTGGTCGTGGACACCGCCGACGGCAGCGTCACCGCGGCCCGCGGGCGTGGCCACGGCCCGGTCCTGCCGGACGCGGCGACCTGGGTGCCGCCGGATGTGGAGCTGCTGCACGCCGGGCTGCTCGACGCCGGCCGGCTGCACCCGCTCGTCGCCGCCGCGCTCGTGCCGGACCGGCCACCGCCGACGGTGCCGCAGGACGACCCCGGCGCGCCGCGGACTGTCGAATGCCGCGGGCAGCGGCACCGCATCGGGCTCGCCGGCGGCGTGCTCGTCGCGTTCGACCACGACCCGGCCGAGATCCGCCGCGAGGAGCTCCTCGCCGCGCTCGGCGGCACCCCGCTGCCGTGCCTGCAGGCGATCGACGAGGCGCACCGCCGGCCGGAGTGCCTCACCGACGTGCGGGCCCGGCTCGACCACGGCGACGCCGCAGGCGCGCTCGCTGTCGTCGAAGGACTGCTCGGGCCCGACGCGCTGCTGCGGCACGGTGCGCTGCGCGACGAGCTGGAGACCGCGGCGCTGCGCCGGGTCGAGCACGGCCTCTTCCGCGCCGGGCTGGCCGGCAACGGTCCCGGCCCGGCGCAGCGCGACAGCCGCCGCGGCGCAAGGTCGCGCCCGCGGCACGCGTCGCTGCGCTGATCCCGGCGCCCACCAACACCGACCTCGCGAAACGCTCCACCGACCCCAAAAGGTGATGCATCATGCCCATGGCTGACCCGTTCGCGCCCGCCGACCAGCTCGCCGTCGCGGCCGAGCTCCTCGCCCTGCTGCACGACACCGGCACCGAACCCCGCCCCGACCCGCAGCTGGAGGCGTTGACCCTCGCCGTCGCCGCCGACCTGCCCGTCCTGCTGTGGGGCGAGCCCGGCATCGGCAAGACCGCCGCCATGACCCAGCTCGCCGAGGCGCTCGACCTGCCGCTGACCACCGTCATCGCCAGCGTTCACGAGCCGTCGGACTTCTCCGGCCTGCCCGTCGTCGGTGACGACCCGGCCGGGCAGGGCGTGCCGATGGCCCCGCCGGACTGGGCCGTGCGTCTCGTGCGCGCCGGCCGCGGCCTGCTGTTCCTCGACGAGCTGTCCACCGCGCCGCCTGCGGTCCAGGCGGCGCTGCTGCGGCTGGTGCTGGAGCGCCGCGTCGGCGCGCTGCGGCTGCCGCCCGGCGTACGGATCGTGGCGGCCGCGAATCCCCGATCCTCCGCTGCGGACGGCTGGGAGCTCAGCGCGCCGCTGGCCAACCGGTTCGTGCACCTGCAGTGGGCGCACGACTACGACGTCGTCGTGCGGGGGCTCGGCGGCACGTGGCCCCGCGCGACACTGCCCCGGCTGGACCCGGCCGCGCTGGCCCCGGCGGTCGCGTACGCCCGGCGGGCCGTGTGCGGGCTGCTCACCGCCCGGCCCCGCCTGGTGCACCAGCTGCCGTCCAGCGACGCCCGCCGCGGCGGGCCGTGGCCGTCACCGCGCAGCTGGGACATGACGCTGCGGCTCCTCGCGTTCGCCACCGCCGCCGGCACGTCCCGCGACGTGCTCTCCATGCTGGTGCGCGGCACCGTCGGCGACGGCCCCGGCCTGGAGCTGCTGGCGAGCCTGGACCGGCTGGACCTGCCGGACCCCGAGACGCTCCTGGCCGACCCGGTGGCGGCCACCCTGCCCGAGCGCGGCGACCTGCGCCAGGCGGTCCTCGACGGCGTCGTCGAGGCGGTCCGGAAGCGGCCGGAGAAGGCCCGCTGGGACGCCGCGTGGGCGGTCCTCGCCCGCGCGCTGGACACCGGCGCCCCCGACCTCGTGGTCGTGCCGGCCACCACGCTCGCCGCGCTGCGCCAGGTCGACTGGGACGTGCCGGACCTCATCGAACGGCTCGCCGGCGCGGTGGCCCTGTCGCAGCGCGCCGACAGGGCCGCCACGCAGGCCGGCGCGCGGGTCGCCGCGGCGGTGACCGGCTGATGCCGGCGGCGACCACGCAGCCCGCGCCGGGGCTCGACCTCGACAAGCTGTACACGGCGCGCCTGCACGCGGCCCGGGCCCGGCCGTACCTGGCGACGGCGCTGTTCGCCCTGCACGTCGTCGAGTCGCGGCGGGTACCGACGATGGCCGTGGACCGGCAGTGGCGCTGCTACGCCTCGCCCGCGTTCGTGGCCCGGACCCCGGTCGAGGAGCTCGCCGGGGTGTGGGTCCACGAGGTGTCGCACCTGCTGCGCGACCACCACGGCCGCGGCGACCGGGTGGCCCTCGCCCGTGACCTGACCGGTCCCGGGGAGCGGCTGCGGATGAACATCGCCGCCGACTTCGAGATCAACGACGACATCTACGGCGACGGTCTCGCCCGCCCCCAGGGTGCCGTCTCGGCCACCGACCTCGGGCTCGAGGAAGGGCAGCTGATGGAGGACTACCTGCGGCAGTTCCGGCTCGGGCCGTACACCTCCGGCATGGTCTGGCTGGACTGCGGCAGCGGCGCCGACGGCCACGAACGGGAGTGGGACCTCGGGCCGGACGGCGCGCACGGGCTCAGCCGCGAGGAGCTGGACGCGGTGCGGTTCCGGGTCGCGCAGGGCATCAACGCCGCCCCGGGCGACGTCCCGCAGGGGTGGCGGCGCTGGGCGGACGAGGCGTTCCACCCGCCGCAGCCGTGGCGGGAGCTGCTCGGCGCCGCGGTCCGCGCCGCGGCGGCCGGCGCCGCCGGGGGCGACGACTACACGTACGGCCGGCCGTCGCGGCGCTCCGCGGGCCTGCCCGGCGTGGTGCTGCCGAGCCTGCGTCGCAACCCGCCGCGGGTCACCGTCGTCATCGACACGTCGGGGTCGGTGAGCGACGCCGAACTGGGCAGCGCGCTGCTGGAGGTCACCGCGATCGGCCGGGCCGTCGGCGGCCGCCGCGACCTGGTCCGGGTGCTGTCGTGCGACGCGGCGGCCGGGGTGGCGTACCCGCTGTGCCGGGCCGAGGGCGTCGAGCTGATCGGCGGCGGCGGGACGGACCTGCGCACCGGGTTCGCCGCGGCGCTGCGGGTGACGCCCCGCCCCGACGTGGTGGTGGTCCTCACCGACGGGCAGACGCCGTGGCCCTCCTCGCGGCCGCCGTGCCGGACGGTCGTCGGCCTCTTCCCCCGCCACCGCACGTGGAAGGAGACGGTCCCGGACGAGCCGCCGGCCTGGGCGCGGGTCGTGCGGATCGGCTGACGGTCAGCCGGTGGTCGCGTACACCCGCAGCGTCACCTCGTTGCTCAGATGGGTCTCCCCGCCGACGGTCAGGGCCGCCTGCATGGTCCAGACGGTCGGCGGGGTCGCCTGCCCGCCGTCGGTGACGGTGACCCGCGCGTGGTTGCCGCGCCCGCGGAACTCGACCGGGCCGAGCAGCGTCTGCGCCCGCACCGTCCACTGCAGCGCGTCGGCGAGCCGCGCCTCGTCGAAGCCCGCCGGGACCGCCACCGACAGCGGCAGCGTGAACGGCTGCAGCGAGTAGCATGCGCCGCCGAACGTCTGCCCCGGGCACCCCGGCGCCCGCACCAGCAGCGGCAGCACTTCCCGGAGCCGGTCACCGGCCGGCCCGAGCGGCGCGAGCACCCGTGCCGACCCCGATGCCGCCGGCCCCGACGGATTTCCCGAGGCTTTCGCGGTCGCCGATGCGGCAGCGGTACGCCCACCGCCCGCCGACCCCGGCACCGGCCCCGACACAGGAACGGCCGGCGCGGACACCACGGCCGGCGGCGCGGCCCGCGGCACGACGGTCGCGGACGGCACCGCCGCGGCGCCCGCGACCCCCTTCGGTGGCGCGCCGCGCACCCCGAGGAACCCGGCCCCGGCGGCGGCGACGAGCAGCACCACGAGGATGCCCAGCAGCACCGGCGGGCGCCGCAGCAACGGCAGCCGCGCGCTCGGCACGGCCGGCAGCGGGTGGTGCACCGTCGCAAGTGGACGGTCCGGCTCCACCACGACGACGGGCGGCAGCTCGACGGTGACGTCGGCACCGCCGTCCGGCTGTGGCACCACGGACCCGGCAGCGGCGCCCGCCGCGGCGAGGTCGTCCAGCACGGCGTCGTCGTCGGTCGCGCCGGTGTCGTGCGGCGCGGCGGGTCCCAGGGCGGCCGCGGCGATGTCTCCTGTGGCGGCGTCCTCGCCAGGCCCGGCGGCGTGCGGTGCGGCGGCGGTGTCCTCGCGCGGCTCGGCGGGCCGCGCGGTGTCGAGCGCCGCAATGTCGGCCGGCTCGGCAGGCTGCGCGGTGTCGAGCGCCGCGATGTCGGCCGGCACAGCGGGCAGCGGGACCGCGCCCAGCACCGCGAGGACCGCCGGCCGGCCGTCCCGGGCGGCCGCGCACGCCGCGCAGCCCGGCAGGTGCGCCGCCACGGCCTTGCGCAGCGCGGGCCGCAGCCGCTTGGCGTCCCTGACGACGGCCGCCAGCTGCGGGCAGCCGGGACCGCCGGTGAAGGGGTCGCCGGTGAAGGCGTCGGTGGTGAACATGGCGAGGTCCAGCAGGCCGCCAGGTTCCACCAACCGGTCGACCGCCTTCCGGGTGACGTCGGCCTTGCGGCCCAGGGCCGCGGCGACCGCGGTGAGGTCGACCTGCCGGTGCCGCGGCCGGTCCGCGTACTCGGGCAGCACCAGCGCCAGCAGGCTCCAATGCGGCTCCTCCAGGGCGGGTCGCGCCGCGTACAGCACCGCCGCGGGATCGGCCGGATCCACCGGTACCGCCGCCGGATGCTGCCGCAATGAGGCCTTCACGGCGGCTCGGGCGAGCGCGAACATCGCCGGCGGGCCGTCGGGCGCGGCGGACACCGCCTCGAGGGTGGCGGCCCGTGCCACGGACTCGTCGCCGCACGCGAGGGTGACGCAGTAGCGGTACACCTGGACGTGCTGCCGTTCGATGCGCTCCATCGACCGCCTCCTTCGCCTGGGTCCGCGGTCTCAACGATCGGACCGAGCCCCAGGTCGCGGCGAAGGCCCGGCCCGCAGGACGCGGACCGGGCCGTCACGGTGCGGGTCAGGCGCCGCCCACGCCGAACTCGCGCGGGCCGACGCGGAGCAGCTGGGTGTTGGTCAGCCGGGTGCGCTCGCGGCTCTGCTCGGGGGTCTCGTTCGGCACCCGCTTGAAGAAGCCGCGCTGTGCCGGGCGGCGGTCTCGTCCATCGCCCAGAGGACCGCGGCGGCGTCGCCGGGGGCGAGGAAGTGGCTGTCGGCGTACAGCGTCATCTCCAGCGCCTCGTCGGTGCCGTCGACGCTGAGGAAGAACCCCGACTGCGGGTCGTCGTGCGCGCTGACCCACGTGAACTCGCTGCCCGGGCCGGCGACGTCCTCGACGGTGGCGCCCGCCGGCATCGCCCGCGCGCCGCCCATCGCGAACGTCCGGCCGAGCCGGCGCATCTTGAGCCACACGTCGAGCTGCCCCCACGACAGCTCGCCGGACCCGGCGCCCTCGCCGGCGAACGACACGGTGCGGCGGACCACCACCTCATCCATGGCCGTCACTCTAAGGGAATCCGGGCGCCGCGAAGCCCGCCGGCAGTTGCAGGTTGTGTGCAGTCTGCGGGAGGGTCCTACTTGACGGCGAGGCCGCCCCAGAAGGCGTCGGGCACCCGCTCCGGCTCGCCGTCCGGGCGCCACCGCGCGACCGGCACGATCCCGTCCGCGGTGGGGGTCCAGCGGCCCAGCAGCTGCGCGAAGCGCTCGGGCGTGCGCATGTGGAAGCCGGGCCCCATCATCGCCAGCGCCTCCGGGTACGCCTCCAGTTCGGTGGCGTCGAAGTCGAACGCGAGCCGGCTGCCGGGCGGGACGGCGTCGTACATGGCGTCCAGGGCGCGGGCCAGCGTGGCGTCGTCGAGGAACGCGGCCAGGCCCAGGAACACCAGGCCGGCCGGGGCGCCGTCGAGCACCTGCGCGCGGGCGCCGGCGTCGATGGCGGCCAGGTCGGTCGCGTCGCCGAGCACGTAGCCGACGCCGGCGGTCCCGGCGACGATGCCGGCGCCGGCCGCGACGATCTGCGGGTCGATGTCGGTGTACAGCACCCGCGCGCCGGGCGCCTGCTCGTGCACGTTGCCCCGGGTCGGGATGCCCGCGCCGAACACCAGGAAGCGGTCGATGCCGCCGGCGGCGAGGTGCCGCACGGCCCGCCCGGAGAACGCCCGCAGCGAGCGGAAGATGTCGGCGCACGGCCCGTATGCGGACTCGAACGCCCGCGCCGCGGCGACGTCGACCGGGAAGTGGTCGCTGCCGCCGAGCCAGTAGTCGATCATGCGTGCGGTACTGGGTGCCTCCGGCTCCGTCATGCGTCCAGCATGCCCTGTGCCGGCCCGCCCACACGACATGACGCGACGGTCCCGCGGCTCACTTCGGCAGGCGGATGACGAGCTCGACCCGGCGGTTGAAGGCCCGCCCGGCGACGCTGACCGAGCCGTCGGTGTTCCTCTCCTCGACCAGCGGCTGGCTGCTGCCGAGCCCGACCGCGGTCACGGCCGTGGCGGCGATGCCGTGCCCGGTCAGGTACACCCGGACGGTGGGCGCCCGCCGCTCGTGACATGCGGGTAGCCGACACCTGCGGGTGTGCGTGGGCCCGGCGCACCTGCGCCGGGCCCGTCGTCGTGGCCGGCGTCAGCCGGCCGGGACCACCCACTGCTGGCTGGCGACGCCGGCCGCCTCCCAGATGTGGATCTGGGTGCCGTCGGCGGACGAGCCGCCGAGGGCGTCGAGGACCTTGCCGGACTGCGGGTTCAGGACCGTGCCGTTGGTCTGCGGCAGCCATACCTGCGAGCCGGTGCCGTTGCAGGTCCACAGCTGCACCTTGGTGCCGTTGGCGGTGCCGGCGTTGTCCACGTCGAGGCACTTGCCGAGCGCCTGGTACGTGTTGCCGGTCCTGGTCCAGCGCTGGGCGCCGGTGCCGTTGCACGTCCACAGCTGGATCTTCGTGCCGTCGGCGGTGCCGGCGTTGTCGACGTCGAGGCACTTGCCGCCGATGCCGGTGATCGGGCCGGACGTCGCGCCGGTCTGCGAGTACACCTCCAGCTCGTAGACGCGGGCGTAGGCGTCGGTGGTGGTGAACCGCACGTACCTGGCGCTCACCGCGGCGAAGTTGTGCGTGGTGATGTTCGCCGTGTTGCCGGTGACGTTCGCGCGGGTCGTCCACGTGGTGCCGTCGGTGCTGGTCTGCAGCGTGAAGTTGAGCGTGTTCGCCACGTTCTCCCGGCCGGCGCCGGCGTGGCGGACCACGATCTGGCCCACGGAGCGGGCCGCGCCGAGGTCCACCTGCAGCCACTTGTTCGCGCTGTTGGAGCACCACTTGTCGGTGCTGCCGCCGGAGACGGTGCCGTTGACGGCCTTCGCCGGGCTCTCCGCGGCGATGCAGGAGCTGTCGGCGGTGGCCGGTGCGTTCAGCGCCAGGTTGGCCACGGTGGCCCCGCCCGGGATGGCGTTGAGGGTGTACCAGGCCTCGGTGCTCCACAGCGTCTGCCCGCTGGCCGAGCTGAACGGCCGCGGCGAGCGAACGTGCACGACCCGGCCCGGCTTGCGCCCGGAGACGCTCAGCGAGACCTTCCTGCCGTCGGTGGACAGCGTGGCGGCGGTGACGGTCAGGTTCTCCTCGTCGATCTTCGGCCCGCCGTAGGCGGACGTCGGCTCGTACCGCCACTGCTTGAATTTGTACTTGGACACCAGGTCCGTCGCGGTCGCCGCGGACAGCGGCTGCGTGTACTCCAGCTCGAAGCCGGCGGCGGTGGCGCGCATGGCGAGGATGTCGAACGTGGTGGTGCCGTTCGGGGTCAGCTTCTGCAGCCCGTAGCTGAGCTTGCCGGTCTGGCCCCAGTTGCCGCCGGCGCCGAGCCCGCCGACGTAGACCGCGCCGTCCGGGCCGATGTTCACCTCGGAGATGCCGGCCTCCAGGCCCTGGGTGAGCCGGAAGAGCGCGCCCTGGTACTCGCCGTTGACCTTCTCCAGGAAGGCCCGCTGCAGCCCGCCGTACGTGACGTCACCGATGAGCAGCTGACCCGCGTAGACACCGGTCGGCATGACGATCGGGGTGCTCGGGGAGTTCGCGATCTCGTTCTGCGGCATGTACAGCACCGGCGGTGTGACGGCGTTGTAGTCGAACGGCCCGGCCGGGGTCGTGTAGTGGTTGTAGAAGCGGCCCGGCTTGATCTGCAGCAGCTTCGACGCGGGCAGCCAGCCGCCCTGGTTGTCGGTGACGAACAGGCCGTTCTCCGGGCCCCAGCCGATGCCGTGCGGGGTGCGCAGCCCACCGGCGACGTACTCCACGGCGCCGGTCGTCGCGTTCACCTTGATCGAGGTGCCGCGGTTGGTCCCCGGCTGCGGGACCGTCGTCGCGCCGCCGTAGTCGATGGCGACCGACAGGTTCAGGTAGAAGAAGCCGTCGCGGTACAGCAGGCCGAACGCGAACTCGTGGAAGTTGCCGCCCCACGGCCAGGTGGCGACGGTCTGGTACTGGTCGGCCACCTCGTCGCCGGTGGTGTCGACGAGCCGGGTCAGGCGCGCCTTCTCGCTCACGTAGACGACGCCGTTGACGACCTTGAGACCCATCGGCTCCTTGAGGTTGCTGCCGATCCGCTTGGTCGTGACGTTGCCGGGGCTGGTCGACCCGCCGGTGTTGCCGAGGATCCAGACCTCGCCGGCCTGCGACGTGCCGGACTGGTCGTTGCCGCCCCAGGTGCAGATGACCAGGCGCCCGTCGGGCAGCCAATCCATGCCGGTGACCTTCGGCTGGAACGACGCGTTGGGCCGCAGGTCGGTCAGCGTGAACCCGGGATGCACCGAGGTCAGCGGCAGGCCGTCGCCGGGGGAGTCGGCGGCGCCCTCGCACTCCTTGCGGCCGGGGGCGGTGACCCGCACGACGCCGGCGTCGGTGCTGAGCACCGAGTTGGGCACGACCACGAACGCCGACGAGCCGGGCGTCCTCCACTCCAGGGTGATCTGCTGCCCGCCGTCGCGTTCGAAGTGGTCGATGCGCAGCGCGTGGTAGCCGGTGGTGAGGGTGACGGTGCCCTCCTTCGGCGGCGTCGCGCCGTGCAGCCCGTCGTGGTTGATGACGGTCGTGCCGTCGATCGCCAGCCGCGACCCGTCGTCGCTGGTCAGCCGGAACGTGTAGCTGCCGGCGGTGCTGATGTTGACGTTGCCGGTGACCTGCGAGACGAAGAGGTTGTCGAAGCCGAAGTCGGCCGGTGCGGTCCAGTTGATCGTCGGCATCAGCTTGTCGACGTTCGGGGTCTGGCCGGCCTTGAGGGTGCAGATCGTGCTGAGCGGGGTCTGCACGTCGTAGACGCGCAGGGTCACGCCCGGCTCCTGGGCGGGGATGGCGCTCGCGGGCACGGCCCACAACCCGATGGCGGCAACGGTCGCGGTGGCGGCGGCGAGGGAGAACCAGCGCAGAGGCCTGATGCCCATGCTTCCTCCTGAGGGGATGGGTAACGTCCCCGGATGGCGGTCGGGGGACGCCGAGCAGACAGGCCTATCGACGCCGACGACTGGACCGTCCGCCGGAAGGTTAAGGCAGTTTTGATCGACATGTCTATACCTTTCGAAGTCCTCAGCAAAAGTTTGCAAAACCTAAGCAGAAGCGGTCGGGATGCGCCCGTTTTGCACCTGAAGGCTGCGTCGCCGCCGGCGGGCGCGACCTGGTGATCACCGGCGGCGCGAGCGTGCGGCGCTGGGACGCCCGCACCGGCGAGCCCCTCGAGGACCTCGAGTCCGTCGACGAGGTGCCGGGACCGGTCCGGGACGTCGCGCTCGGACAACTCCGGCAGCGTGTACGCCGACGACTGGCCCGGCCACGAGAGCACCGTGGTGCGGCTGGTGCACGGCGAGGTCGGCGGCGAGCCGGTCCTCGTCACCAGTGACGGCAGCACGCAGTACATCTGGGACGCCACCATCGGCGGCACCGTGTGGCTGCACGACCCGCGCACCGGCCGGCCCGACGGGGCCCCGCTCGGCCCGTTGCCCGGCGCCGTCACCTGCCTGGCGATCGACGCGGACGCCCTGGTCGCCGGCTGCGCCGACGGGACCGTGCGCAGGTGGACCGGCACGCAGGCCACGGTCACCGGCCTGCCCGGGCCGGTGACCGCGCTCGCCGTCCATGCCGGTGCGGTGTACGCCGCCGCCGGCGACATCGTGCACGTCATCCGCTGAGGGGGAGGCGCCGGGCGGCGCCGGGGCTATTGTCGGTGCGGTGGCGGCGCTGGTGTCGGTGAACGTGGGCCTGCCCAAGGACGTCGCGTGGCAGGGCCGCACCGTGCACACCGGCGTGTGGAAGGCGCCGGTCGACGGGCCGGTCATGCTGCGCCGGCTCAACCTCGACGGCGACGGGCAGGGCGACCTCGCCGGCCACGGCGGCGAGCAGCGGGCGGTGCTGGTGTACCAGCTGGACTCGTACCGGCACTGGCGCGACGTCCTGGGCCGCGACGACCTGACCCCCGGCGCGTTCGGCGAGAACTTCACCGTCGACGGCCTGCCCGACGACGAGGTGTGCATCGGCGACCGGTTCCGCGTCGGGGACGCGCTGGTCGAGGTGACCCAGCCGCGGGTCACCTGCTACCGGGTCGGGCTCCGCCTCGGCGAGCCGCGCCTGCCGGCGCTGCTGGTCGCGCACCACCGCCCCGGCTTCTACCTGCGGGTCCTCGCCGACGGCGAGGTCCGGGCCGGCGACGAGCTGGTCAAGGTCGCCGACGGGCCGGAGCGCGTGACCGTCGCCGAGATCGACGCGCTGCTGTACCTGCCGGGGCACGACCGCGCCGCCGTCGTGCGGGCGCTGCGAGTCGGCGCGCTCAGCCCAGGGTGGAAGGCGTCGCTGCGGGCGCTGCTCGACGAGCCTGCGGACCGGCCGGGCAACCCGGGGCTCGGTGCGGTGGCGCCGCCGCCGGCGTGGGCCGGGTTCCGGCCGCTCGTGGTCACCGGCGTACACCCGGAGACCGCCGACGTGACGTCGCTGCGGCTCGCCGCGCCCGACGGGACGCCCCTGCCGCCGCCGGTCGCGGGCCAGTTCCTCACCGTCCAGCTCGCCGCGGGGCTGGTGCGCAGCTACTCGCTGTCGGGGCCGCCCGCCGGGGCGTCGTACCGTATCAGCGTCAAACTCGAGCCGGGCGGCGCCGGCGGCCGGTTCCTGCGCGACCACGTCCGGGCCGGCATGACCCTGGACACCGCCGCGCCGCGCGGCGCCTTCACCCTCGACCGGTCCGACCGGCCGGTGCTGCTCGTCTCGGCCGGGATCGGCGCCACCCCGCTGCTGGCGATGCTGCACGACCTCGCCGGGCACCGGTCCGGCCGGGCGGTCTGGTGGCTGCACGGCGCCCGCGACGGTGCCGGCCACGTGTTCGCCGCGGAGGTCCGGGCACTGCTCGCCGCGCTGCCGTCCGGCCGCGAAGTGGTCTGCTACAGCCGCCCCCGCCCGCAGGACCGCCCCGGCGTCGACTACACCCGCGCCGGCCACCTCGACGCCGGCGTCCTGGGCGGCCTGGACCTGCCGCCCGCGGCGGTCGCCTACGTCTGCGGGCCGCCGGGGTTCATGGACGACGTCACCGCCGCCCTGACCGCGGCCGGCGTCGCCGAGGTCCACCGCGAGCAGTTCTCCGCCCTTGCCGCGCAGACGCCGGGGGTACGCCCGGCAGCCGCCGGCCCGCCCCGCTCCCGTCCCGGCCCGGGCCCGACCGTGACGTTCGCGCGCAGCGGCGTCACCGCCGGCTGGTCGGACGGCGACGGCAGCGTCCTCGCGCTCGCCGAGGACTGCCGGGTCCCGGTCCGCTGGTCCTGCCGCACCGGCGTCTGCCACACCTGCGAGACGGGCCTGCTGTCCGGCGACGTCGACTCGGTCCCAGAGCCCCTGGACCCGCCCGCCGCCGGCACGGTCCTCATCTGCTGCGCCCGCCCCCGTACCGACCTCGTGCTGGACCTGTGAGCCGGACGGTTTGGCGTTTCGGGAATGCTGCCGCACGATCGGGGAGGCGTGAGCGGGCCGGCGACATGTGACGGAGTGGCAGTGTGACAAGTGCGATGGAAGCGGTCCACGACCTGGTGGACGCGCTGCACCACGCCCGCCCGGAGGACCTGCCGGCGATGGCGACCCGGGTCGCGGCGGGGCTCGGCGCGCTGGACATCGAGCTGTTCCTGGTCGACTACGGGCAGGTGGACCTGCTGCCGCTGGCGGGCGGGCACGGCGTGCCGGGCGAGCCGGTGCACATCGACGGCACCCTCGCCGGGCGGGCCTACACCAGCGGCGAGGTGGTGCGCGCCGGTGCCCCCGACGACGAGCGGATCTGGGTGCCCGTGATCAGCGGCGCCGACCGGCTCGGGGTGCTGGCCGCCCACCTGGGCGCCCCGCCCGGCGACGACGCGGCGTTCGTGCGCGACCTGCGGGTCCTGGCGGCGGCGTTCGCCGGGATCGTGGCGTCGCGCCGCACCTACGGCGACGCCCTGGAGCGGACCCGGCGGCGGCTGCCGATGCAGCTCGCCGCCGAGATCATCTGGAACCAGCTGCCCCCGCTGACGTTCGCGACGACCGACGCGGCGGTCGCGGCGATCCTGGAGCCCTGCTACGACGTCGGCGGCGACGCCTTCGACTACGCCATCAACGGCTCGACGCTGCACGTGGCGGTCTTCGACGCGGTCGGGCACGGGATCGCGGCGAGCGCGCTGACGTCGCTGGCGATCAGCGCGTACCGCAACGCCCGCCGTTGCGGGTTGGACCTCGTCGACTCGTGCCGGTCGGTGGACAAGTGGGTGCACGCGCAGTACCCGGACGGTTATGTCACCGCGGTCCTCGGCGAGCTCGACATCGCCTCCGGCACCTACCGCAGGATCAGCGCCGGGCACCCGGAGGAGCTGCTGCTGCGCGGCGGGAGGCTGGTGCGGACCCTGAGCGGGCCGACCGCGCTGCCGCTCGGCCTCGGCTACCTCGGCGGCACCAGGCCGGTCGTCACCGAGGAGCGCCTCGAGCCCGGCGACGCCCTGCTTCTTTACACCGACGGCATGATCGAGGCGCGCACCGAGGAGGGTGAGCAGTTCGGCGTCGGGCGGCTCGTCGAGTGCGTCACGAAGGCCCTGGCGGACCAGCTGCCCCCGGCCGAGACGATGCGCCGGCTCGTGCGCACGCTGCTGGCGTATCAGCGCGACCAGCTGCAGGACGACGCGACCGCCCTGCTGCTGGCCTGGGACCCGCACCCCTGAGCGCGGCGCGGGTGCGCCGGTCGGACGCTCCCGGGCGCGGCGCGGGTGCGCCGGTCAGATCGGCTCGTGCACCGGCCGGCTGACGTTGAACCCGGCCCGCAGCAGGTCCTCGTCGCGAGAGGACGCCCCGACGAGCAGCTCGAAGGCGCCCGGCTCGACCACCCGTTCCCCTGCCGCGTCGACGAACGTGCACGCCGCGACGGGCAGCTCCAGGGCCACGGTGCGCCGCTCGCCGGGGGCCAGTGACACCTGCGTGTAGGCCTTGAGCTCCTTGTCGGCCCAGGTCGCCGAGGTGACGGTGTCGCTGACGTAGACCTGCACGGTCTCCAGGGCCGGCCGGGCGCCGCTGTTGTGCAGGGTGACGGTGGCCCGCAGCGTGTCGGCCGCGGTCACCTCGGTCTGCTCGATGCGCAGGTCGTCGTACTCGACGGTGGTGTAGCTCAGGCCCTGCCCGAACGCGAACGCCGGGCGCTGCGTCAGGTCGGCGTAGCGGCTGCCGTGCTGGCCGCGGACCTGGTTGTAGTACGTCGGCTGCTGGCCGGAGTGGTGCGCGAAGGAGATCGGCAGCCGGCCGCTGGGCTCGATGGCGCCGACCAGCAGCTCCGCGATCGCGCGCCCGCCGCGCATGCCGGGGTTGGCCGCGAAGATGATCGCGGCGGCGTTGAGCGCCGACGGCGGCAGCACGAGCGGCTTGGAGCTGATCAGGACCACCACGAGCGGCGTGCCGGTGGCGGCGAGCGCGTCGAGCAGCGCGACCTGGCCGCCGACGAGCTCCAGGGTCGCGGTCGACTTGCCCTCGCCGACGAGCTCGATGTGGTCGCCGACGACGGCGACGACGTAGTCCGCGGCCTCGGCGGCGGCGACCGCCTCGGCGATCATCGCCGGGTCCGCCGGGCTGGGGTGCACGATGTGCGGGCGGGGCTGGCCGTCGGGGAAGAACTCGCCCTCCGGGTCGGGGCCGACGGTCAGGATGTCGGCGCCGCGGGCGGTGGTGACCGTCCAGCCGGCGGGGACGGCGGCGCGCAGCCCGTCCAGGACCGTCTCGGTCAGCTCGCGGGGGTGGCCGTCGGGCAGCCACTCGGTCTGGCCGGACGCGCCGGCCCAGTCGCCGAGCTGGGCGTGCTGGTCGTCGGCGTTGGGCCCGACCACGGCGACCGTCCTGCCCTCGCCGGTCATCGGCAGGGTGCCGTCGTTGCGCAGCAGCACCAGGCTGCGGCGGGCGATCTCGAGGTTGACCTCGGCGTGCGCGGGGGCGCCGATGACCACCGCCTGGCGGGCCGGGTCGGGGTGGCGGGGCTGCTCGAACAGGCCGAGCTCGAACTTCAGCGTCAGGATCCGGCGGACGGCCTGGTCGATGTCGGACTCGTCGAGCATGCCCTTGGCGACCGCGTCCTGGGCGCCCTCGAAGAAGCCCGGGGTGGTCATCACCATGTCGTTGCCGGCCTTGACGGCGGCGGCGGACGCGGAGGCGTAGTCGACGTGGACCCGCTGCTCCCAGACCATCCGCCCGACGTTGTCCCAGTCGGTGACGAGGGTGCCGGTGTAGCCCCACTCGCCGCGCAGCACCTCGTCGAGCAGCCAGCTGTTGACGGTGATCGGCACGCCGTCCATCGACTGGTACCCGAGCATGAACGTGCGGCAGCCCTCCCGGGCGACCCGCTCGAACGGCGGCAGGAACCACGAGCGCAGCTTGCGCCGGGAGATGTCGGCCTCGCTGGCGTCGCGGCCGCCCTGCGTCTCGGAGTAGCCGGCGAAGTGCTTGGCGGTGGCGAGGATCGCGATGGGGTCGGCCAGGCCGTCGCCCTGGTAGCCGCGCACCATCGCGGAGGCGAGTTCGCCGATGAGGAACGGGTCCTCGCCGAATGTCTCGCTGACCCGGCCCCACCGCAGGTCGCGGGCGATGCACAGGACGGGGGAGAAGGTCCAGTGGATGCCGGTGGCGGCGACCTCGACGGCGGTGACGCGGGCGACCCGCTCCACGAGCGCCGGGTCCCAGGAGGCGGCCATGCCGAGCTGGGTCGGGAAGATCGTCGCGCCGCTCCAGAACGAGTGGCCGTGGATGCAGTCCTCGGCGACCAGCAGCGGGATCCGCAGCCGGGTCTGCTCCACGAGCGCGGTGGCCTCCACGACCCGCTCCGGCGAGGCGTGCAGGATCGAGCCGGCGTGCATGTCCTCGACGAGGTGACGGACGCCGTCGCGCGCGTTGAGCTGCAGCATCTGCCCGACCTTCTCGGGCAGCGTCATGCGGGCGAGCAGGTCGGCGACGCGCTCGGCGACGGTCAGCGTTGGGTCGAGGTAGGGCAGAGGGGCTGGCACGGAGTTCCTTTCGCACTGGTCAACCCAGAACGATACGCGGGAGAGCGCTCTCTGGAGAACCCCCTGACACGGCCGTTGATGCAGCGTGTTCTGGGTCACAGCGCGTGATGTGCCTGCATGTCTGATCGATGCCGGTGAACGCATGTGGTGGCCCAGCGGACTCGGCCGGGCCACCAGTCCCACGGTCCTGGAGCAGGACCGGGCGGCTGCTTGCCTCTAGAGGATCGGGCGTCCGTCGCGGTAGGGGCCGCGGACGGGCTCCTCCTCGATGGTCAGCAGTTCGTCGTCGTACTCGCGTTCGTCGTGCGACATCGTGCAAACCTCTCCTTCGTTGCGTGACCACCCTACCCACCTCGAATTAACGGCAAACTGTGTCGAACCACTCAACCCCCGCTTTGACGGCAGCCTGACGGCGGGCGGACCGGCGCTCAGCGGGCCCGGTCGTACACGAGGGCGAGGGTGCCGTGCTCGCCGGCCGTCTGGCTGGTCAAGGTCCACCGGCCTGCGGGCAGGCCGTCGTCGAAGAGGCGCGGACCACCGCCGAGGAACACCGGGAAGACGGTGAGGGCGAGCCGGTCGACCTGGTCGGCGGCGAGGAGGGCCTTGATGACGCTGGCGCTGGACAGCACGAGGATGTCGCCGCCCTCGGCCGCCCTGAGGTCCGCGACGACTTCGGTGGCCGGCTTGTCCACGACCGTCGTGCGCTCCCACGGTGCCGCGCCGAGGGTGGAGGACAGCACGACCTTCTCGGTGTCGACGAGCCACCTGGCGAACGCCTCGTCGCGGGGGTCGGCGCCGGCCATGCCGATGACGGTCGGCCAGAAGCCGAGGAACCCCTCGGCGTTGACCCGCCCGAGCAGCGCCGTCGTGGCCGGCCGCCACAGGCTCGTCAGGTGGTCGCGGGCGACGTCGGTGACCGCGTACGGCATCACCCAGCGCATGTCGACGGGGTTCTCCGGCGCGGCGTAGCGACCGTCGAGGGACAGCGACATGTTGGTGACGACCCTGCGGCCGCCGGTCTGCTCGGTCATCGCGCGCTCCTTGTGCCGGTGTTCGTGCCGGTGTTCGTGCCGATGTTCGTGCCGATGTTCGTGCCGATGTTCGTGGTGTCCGTGGTGACGGCCGCGACGAGCTTGTCGAGGCTCTGGCCGAAGCCCAGTTCGATGCCCGCGACGAAGTCCGCGGAGTCGACGGTGCTGCCGGTGATCCGGTACCGGACGTCGAGGTCGGTGCCGTCGCCGCCGGGCCGCAGGTGCAGCTCGACGTGGGCGGTGAAGGCCGGCGAGCCGTCGGCCAGCAGCGGCGAGTTGCGGTAGGCGAGGCGTTCTCCGGGCACGACGTCCTGCACGACGCCCTCCGCCCGGCCCGCGACGGCGTCGGTGCCGTCGGCGTCCTCGGCGTCGCGGTACTCCAGCACCACCCGCCCACCCGGGCGCGCCTCGAAGACCAGCCCGGACACGCGCAGGTCGTCGGGGGCCCACCAGCGGGCGAGCAGGCCGGGCTCGGTGAGGTGCCGCCAGACCAGGTCGCCGCCGGCGGCCAGCGTCCGGTGGAACGTGAACAGCCGCCCGTCGGCCCACCCGTCCCCGCCCGCGGCGAGCCGCTCGGCGTGCAGGGTGAGGCCGTGCCGCTCGAAGGCCGCGCCCGGCCCGCTCTCGGCCTGCTCGGCGAGCCGGCCGAGGGCCTCGGCCAGGTCCCGTAGCGGCCCCGGCCGCAGCGCGTAGATGCGCCGCTGCCCGACCCGCTCGACGGTGACGACCTCGGCCCGTTCGAGGGTCTGCAGGTGCTTGGTCGTCTGCGGCTGCCGGGCCCCGATGAGCTGGGCGAGGACCCCGACCGGGCGCGGGCGCTCGGCCAGCAGGCACACGAGCCGCCAGCGCACCGGGTCCGCCAGGGCGGCAAGAAGTACGTCCATGCCAGGAAGTATTCCCCTCAGAGAATATTCCTGTCAAGGAATAACTCGGCGTCACCGCCCCCAGCCGAGGAGCAGCAGGTGCGGCGCGGGTTGCGCGGCGACCGTCTCCGGGCAGTACGCGCGGACCCGCACGTCACCCCGGAACCCGCGCAGCGTGCAGGTCAGCGTCGTCGTCCCGGCCGGCTCCGCGCGGTGCACGGGCAGCCGCTCGTGCCCGGGTTCCGAGAGGGTCCGCCGGTACCGCACGACCCCGCCGACGGCGACGTCCAGCTCGACGGCGCCGTGCACCGGCGGGAACGGCCGCACCTGGTGCTCGACGTGGATGTCGGTGCCGGTGAACGTCAGTACCCGGACGACATCCACCGGCACGCGGGCCGACATCCACCGCAGCATCGCCCGGCCGGCGCCCTCCGACCACTCCGCCGGGGTCCAGCTGAAGCCGTGCGCGACGAGCAGCCGCCGGATCGTCCGGCTGCGGGTCGAGTCGTAGCAGTTCCACCCGTCGGCGTGGCACAGGTCGGGGTCGGCGCCGTGGCGCAGCAGCAGCGTGACCAGCTTGACCCGGCCGAGCTCGCACGCGGCCAGCAGCGCCGTCGTGTGGGTGCCGTACTCCTGCTGGTTGACGTCCCAGCCGTTGCGGATCAGCGCCCGCAGCCCCCGGAAGTCGTTGCCGCGCACCAGCGCCCGGACCCGCTGGAAGTCCGCCTCCCGCCGCCGGCGCATCAGCCGCCGCGCCGGCGCGGGGCGTGCCAGCGTTCCACGGCCAGGCTGATGCCGGCGAACAGGACGGTCAGCGCGCTCGCCTCCCCGACGGACACCGCCTCCAGGACGCGGCCGAACCCGCCGAAGACGTCCACGCCCCACCCGAGCGGACCGGTCGGTGGCGACAGCTCGTCCGTAGGGGCGGTGAGCAGCCGGGCCCAGAGCAGGACACCGAGCACGCCCGCCACCGCGAGGCCGCCACCGGCGACGGCGCGCAATGCCGGGCCTGCCTGCGGATATCGCGCCTGTACGGCGATGCGCCCGGCCGTGGCCGGCACGCAGACCAGGGCGAGGGTCGTGGCCAGCCCGACGGCGAAGCACGCGTTGACGGCGATGCCGTGCAGGACGCCGTCGCTCATCGAGATCAGGTAGAGCGCCACGCCGTACCCGTCGCGGTCCAGCATCGGGTCGGCCGGGGCGGCGTCCGTGTACCAGAGCTTGGACATGGTGCCGCCGGCGAACGCCACGAGCACCAGCAGCGCGGCACCGGCACGCAGCGCCCGGCCGCGGCCACCCCGCGGGCCGGCCCGGCCGCGCAGCAGCAGCCAGCCGCCGAACGCCGCCAGCCCCGACCCGGCGAGCAGGTGGGCGACGGCCGCCCAGGCGTCCTCGTCGGCGCCGAACAGCATCGACAGGTAGCGGTGGGAGGTCAGGATGAGGCTGGTACCCACCGCGAACAGCACCGGCAGGCCCAGGCCGGCCAGCGTCGCCGCCGGGATCCGGCTGCGGTCGGGCAGGCCGGTGGCGACGAGCAGCACGACCAGGGGCAGCGCGGTGGCGAGGGCGATCGGTGCGACCGCGGCCTTGACGCCGTACGTGAGGAACTCATCGGCGTGGACCGTGCCCGACATGATCCACAACAGGATCAGCCAGGCGGCGGGCACGAGCACCGCGAGGACCCGGCCGGGTCTGCGCGCCGGCTCCGGCGGCCGCTCCGGTTCGCGTGCGGGCTCGGGGGTGTGCTCCGGGACGTGCGCAGACTGCGGTTCGCTGTCCGGCTTCTGCGTGGGCGTGGGCGTCGGCGTCTGTGTCTGCGTCGGTGGTGTCGGCTCGGCGTGCAGGCTGCCCGTGGCGACCACCAGCTCCGGCTGGTCGATGACGGTCGGCGGGATGCGCAGCGCGCGGTGCAGCAGGGTGGCGGCGAGCGGCAGGCGGCTGCCGCCGCCGACCAGCAGGACGCCCGCCACCGACTCGGGCTGCACGCCGGCGTCGCGCAGGGTCTGGACGGTGAGCGCGACGGTCGGCTCGAGCAGCGGGCGGGCCAGCTCCTCCAGCTCGTCGCGGCTCAGGTGCGCGGTGGTGTCGGCGACGGGCACGTGCAGGTCGGCGGTCGCGTGCCGGGACAGCTGCTCCTTGGCCGCCCGCGCCTCCTGCCACAGCTGCTGCCGGGCCCGCTGCTCCGCGGGTGTGGTGGGCCAGGCGAGCCGCGCCCACACGTCGTCCGGCGCGCCGCTGTGCGCGCGGGCGTGCCCGATCACCGCGGCGTCGAGGTCGAGGCCGCCGACGTCGGGCAGCCCGGCGGTAGCCGTCACCACCGGCCCGCCACGGACGACGCTGACATCGAACGTGCCCGCGCCGAGGTCGTACACGACGAGCGAACGGCGACCGGAGACGGCGCTGCCCAGTACACCGGCGAAGTAGGCGGCCGCCGCGACCGGCTCAGGCACGAACGCCACGCGCGCCCACCCGGCCTGCCGAGCGGCCGTGGCGAGCACCGCGAGGCGGACCCGCCCCCACGCGGCCGGATGCGTGAGCACCACCTGCTCCGCCGGCCCGCCGGCCACCCGCCGGGCCTCGGCGTCGACCCGGGCGAACACGGCGGCGACCACGTCGGTCACCGGGATTTCGCGCCCGCCGAGCCACAGCGTCCCGTCGTCGATGTGCCGCTTCGGGTGCGGCTCGAACGCGGCCGGGTCGCCGCTCGCGGCGCGCACCGCGTCGAGCCCGGTGAGCAACGCGTCCGGCGCGGCGAACACGGCCGAGGCGAGCAGCGGCGAGCCGTCGAAGAGCAGCGCACCCGACGTGCCGTCCGGACGCTGGAGCACGGCCACGGTGCTGGAGGTGCCGAAGTCGACACCCAGACGCAACGCGGTCACCGTCTATCAATATCCGAACCCGTCACCGAAGGCCACCCCCTGCCCCGGCTGCGTCTACCGCGCCGGCCGGTACTGCGTCACGGCGACCCTGCCGTCCAGCAGCCGCGAGCCGACCGTCTGCAGGTTGAGGCGCTGCTTCGGCTCGGCGAACAGGCGGCGCCCGCCGCCGAGAACGACGGGGTGCACGGCCACGTGGTACTCGTCGATGAGCCCCAGGTCCGTCAGGGCCGCCGCGACGGAGGCGCCACCGGTCAGCAGCAGGTCCGCACCCGGCTCGGCCTTCAGCGCGGCGACCTCCTCGCCGAGCTTCTGGTCGCCGGGCTTCTGGTCGCCGAGCTTTTGGTCGCCGAGCTTTTGGTCGCCGATGACGCGGCTGGTCCAGGCGTCGCCCTCGTACGACCGCGAAAAAACGATCTTCGGAGTGGCCCGCCAGAACGGGGCGAACGCGACCACGTGCGGGTCGTCGGACATCGTCTCGGCGGTGGGCCAGAAGCCGACCATCATCTCCCACACCGCCCGGCCGAACAGCAGCGTGTCGACCCGCCGGTCCAGCCCTTCGGAGTACGCCGACAGCTCCGGCCCCATCACCGGCCGGTCGAACTCGCCGTTCGGCCCGTCGATGAACCCGTCGACCGACGTGTGCACCCAGTAAATGATCTTCCGCATCGCGGTCTCCTTCGCCTGCGTCCGGCTGGTCACCCAGAGGTCGCCGTAGCCCGGCCCACCTCGACACGCGGTCGGTGTGACCTGGAGCACACGGTGCTCGGAGGTTTTGTCGTACCCACGTGCGAAGGTGTGCGGGTGGTGGTCGTGTTTGAGGGGCAGCTGTGGTCGTGGGACGCGAGGCGGGTCGACAGCTGGGTGTTCGTGACGCTGCCCGAGGACGAGTCGGAGGAGATCCGTGAGGTGGCCGGGGGAGTGCGGCGCGGCTTCGGTTCGCTGCGCGTGCGGGCGACGGTCGGCACCACGAGCTGGAAGACGTCCATCTTCCCGGGCAGCGGTGGCGGCGGGTTCGTGCTGCCGCTCAAGCGGCCGGTGCGCAAGGCGGAGGCTTTAGACGTCGGCGACACCGCGACGGTGACCGTCGAGCTGCTCGACGTCTGACAGCTGTTCTCTCGGCGAGCGTGCGGTAAGCCTCGTCGTCAGCCCAACGACGAGCGCAGAACGGCGGCGATCGCGTGGGCCGTGCGGGCGCCCTCGCCGTCCTCGTCGCCGTCGATCCAGGTGTCGTGCCAGTCGTTGCCGGGCCGCAGCATCTGCTCCAGGCCGGCAAGCGCCTGAGCCCGTAGTTCGACGTCGACGCCACCGGCCACGACCGCAGCCTCGGCGCCGTGCCCGATGCCGGCCAGCTGCTGTGCGCCGCCCGGCACGCTCAGCGCCACAAGCGCCGCCGCGTCCACGACGTCCTGCTCGAACCAGTCGAAGCCGCGCTCCCCGATCCGGGGCACGCCGGCGAGGATCTCCCGCAGCACCGCCCACCGCTCATCGTCGGTACTCCCGGCCAGCTGGTCGAGCAGGTCCTGGCCGGCGTCGCTCGCGAACGGCGCCGGTCCCCATGTCGCCATGCCTCGCAGTACAGCACGGCAAGGCCGCGCGATGCGATGTGCCGTTCGACCGCTCGCGGCGGTGAGGCATCAACAGTGCGCTACTCGTCTATGACTCGCTTCGGCGCGGCTGGCGCCGCGGGCCGGGGTTCCCGCCCCGGAGCCCCCATGCTCGTTGCCGCTGGTACTGCCTGCGCCGGTGTTCGGCAGGCTCACGCGTGCGGCATCCGGTGGTCGCCGCCGAGCCGGCCGGACCCCCCGTGA
>NZ_JBFAIC010000007.1:132663-178503 GCF_040654515.1 Dactylosporangium sp. NPDC050688 | reverse complement strand
GTCCTGGCCATCAGGACGGCCACGGCGCGACTTCGATCAACGGGGCAAGATCGCAAGTGGGTCGGGGTGGTGTTGTGCGCTGGTGTGCGTCGGCGAGAACGTCCTCGTGGTGTGGGTTGGGCGGTCGTGCTCGTTGCCGCTGGCGCTGCCTGCGCCGTGTTCGGCAACCTCGCGCGGGCGGGAGCCTTGCGCGTGCGGGATCCGGTGGTTGCCGGCCCGCCGGCCGGACCGCCGTGGTGATCGAAGTCGCGTCCTGGTCGTCTGGATGGCCACGGCGCGACTTCGATCAACCGGGCAAGATCGCAAGTGGGTCGGGGTGGTGTTGTGCGGCAGTACGGCGGCGGCCATGGTGCGCAGCTGGTGCAGGATTACATCGATGTCGCCGAACTCGGCACCGCGCAGCAAAGAAGGGCGCGATGAGGCTGCCACAGCGCGGCGACGTCAGAGCGCGATGTCATGGCACCAGGGGGGTGCCGACGGGGGCGAGCTCGCGGAGGCGGGCGGCGTCCTGGCTCGGCGGGGCGCCGAACTGGCGGCGGTACTCGCGGCTGAACTGGGACGGGCTGTCGTAGCCGACGCGGTGGCCGACGGTGGTGACGTCCTTCGGGTTGGTGGACAGCAGCAGGCGGGCCTGCTGGAGCCTGATCTGCTTCTGGAACTGGATCGGGCTCATCGCGGTGACCGCCTGGAAGTTGCGGTAGAAGGCGGACACGCTCATGCCGGCCAGCTTGGCCACGTCGTCGACGCGGAACGGCTCGTGGTAGTGGTCGCGGATCCAACGCACCGCGTGGGCGACGTGCGACAGGCTGCTGTCGGCGAGGCCGAGTTGGCGGATGACGGCGCCCTGGTCGCCGGTGATGAGGCGCCACAGGATCTCGCGTTTGATCAGTGGGGCGAGCACGGGGATGTCGCGCGGGTGGTCGAGCAGGCGCAGCATGCGCACGGTGGCGTCGAGGAGTTCGGGCGGGGCGTCGCTGACGGCCAGGGCCGATGGGGTGCCGCCGTCGGCGCGGACCAGGTCGCCGGGGTGCGCCTGCAGCAGCAGCTCCGCGATCGCCGACGGGTCCAGCCGCAGGCCGAAGCCGAGCGCGGGGCTGGCCGGGCTGGCCTCGGTGTAGTGGCCGGTCACCGGCAGGTCGACGGAGGCGACGAGGTACTGGCCGGCGCGGTACTCGTACACCCGGTCGCCGAGCGCGAGGGTCTTCGCGCCCTGGGCGATGAGGGCCAGCACCACGCCGGACATCGAGGCCGACGACTCGTGGGCGTGCTCGGCCCGGCCGATCATGACGCCGTCGATGGCGGTGGTCCAGTCGGGGCGGGCGTGCCGCTCCAGCAGTGCGCGTAGTTCGTCCACCCGGCGATTACAGCGCATCTCGGAGGCTGTCCGCAAGGAGAGGATCAGGCAAGTACGAGCGACCATCGTTCTACCGACGCAGCAGGTCATGGCTGTGAAATGAGGTGTACCGAATTCCACGAGTGAACAGGATGGTGCATCCAATGAGCGTCGCGATCGTCATCGGAGCCAGCTCCGGCATCGGGCAGGCCACCGCGGTCCAGCTGGCCAAACGGGGGACGGACGTGATCGTCACCTACAGCGGCAACCACGCCGGTGTCCTGGACACGGTCGCGGCCGTGGAGAAGGAGGGTGCCACGGCCGTCGCGCTGCGGCTGGACATCGGCCGCAGCGAGACGTTCCCGGCGTTCCGCGAGCAGGTCGTCGCCGCGCTGCGCGACACCTGGCAGCGCGACATGTTCGACCACCTGGTCAACAACGCCGGGTTCGGCGGGATGGCGATGTTCGAGGACACGACCGAGGAGCTGTTCGACACGTTCATGCGGGTCCTGCTGAAGGGGCCGTACTTCCTGACGCAGTCGCTGCTGCCGCTGATGCGCGAGGGCGGTGCGATCGTCAACGTGAGCAGCAACTCGGCGCTGCCGACGGGGCTGGTCGACGCCGGGTACTCCGCGTACGCGACGATGAAGGGCGGGCTGAACGTGCTGACCCGATTCCTGGCCAAGGAGCTCGCTCCGCGCGGCATCCGGGTCAACGCGGTCTCGCCCGGCCCGACCCGCACCCGGATCTCCGACGCGTCGGGGGTGGTGGCGTTCGAGGCGTACCCCGAGGTGATCCCGATGCTGGCGGCCAAGACCGCGCTGGGCCGCATCGGCGAGCCCGACGACATCGGGGTGGTGATCGCCGGTCTGCTCGGTGACGAGGGGCGCTGGATCACCGCGCAGAACATCGAGGTCTCCGGCGGTTACGACCTCTAGGTGAGGGCGACGAAGTGGTACCCGCGCGCCTGCAGCGCCGGGATCACGGTCTCCAGCGCGGCGCAGGTCTGGGCCCGGTCGCCGCCGCCGTCGTGGCAGAGCAGGATCTGGCCCGGCCGGGCGGCGAGGAGCCGGTCGGTGATCGAGCGGGTGCCGGGCCGGGTCCAGTCGCGGGGGTCGTTCGTCCAGTTGATCGGCACCATCCTGGCCTGCGCGGCGGCGGCGAACACGGCCGGGGAGACGGCGCCGCCGGGGGAGCGGAAGATGGTCGGCAGCTTCCCGGTCGTGTCGTAGATCTTGTCCTGGGCGCGGTCGATCTCCTGCTGGACGCGGTCCGGGGCGAGGTGGGCGATCTTCGCCGGGTGGCTCCAGGTGTGGTTGGCGACGTGGTGACCCGCGGCGACCAGGTCCCGGGCGACGTTCTCGTGGCCGAGGACCTGGTTGCCGATGAGGCAGAACAGCGCGGGCACGTGGTAGCGCTCCAGCAGCCGCAGCACCTTCGGCGTCCAGACGGGGTGCGGGCCGTCGTCGATGGTCAGCGCCACCGCGTTGCTGGGGAACGCCGGTCCGGGCACCAGCCGCCGGTACTCCTCCAGCGTGAACACCGGCCGGTCCAGCGGGGCGAGCGGCGACGGTGACGGCAATGCGGCGGACGGTGACGGCGCCGGCGCGGCGACCGGGCGGGCCGCCAGCGCGAGGGCGGGCGCCGGAGGTTGCCGGCGCGGTCCCGCTGAGCCGCCGGCGACGAGCGCGGTGCCCGTCGCGGCGAGTCCGGCGCCGAGCAGGCGTCTGCGGGACAGTCCGGTCACAGGGGCACCTCCGGGGCAGGATCGCGTAGCACAGATCATGACGCGGTCACCGGCCGAAGGGTTGCACGGTACCGCGACCGAAATGGCGCTATCGCCGGCTGTCCAGGGTGTACCGGCGCTGCAGCACCACGGCCACGGTCATGAGCACGGCGGGCACCAGGGCGAACCCGTAGCGGACCGCGGCGAGCGCGCCGGGGGACTGGGTGGTGTGCTCGCCGGCGGCGCTGGCCACGAATCCGCCGGCGGCGAGGCAGGCGGCGTAGACGTACGGACCGAGGGCACCGCCGGTCGCCTCGGTCGCGGTCCACACGCCGGTGTAGCCGCCCGCGCGGGTGGTGCCGTCGGGACCGGACGCGGCGATGACGTCGGGCACCATCGAGAACGGCAGCAGCTGCATGGCGGCGAAGGCGATGCCGAGCACCGCGACCGCGCCGACGATCAGCGGCAGGCCGGCCGCGGCGCCGAGGGCCAGCACGAGCGAGCCGGCGACGAACGCGGCCTGCGCCACGAGCAGCCCGCGCTGCTTGCCGATGCGGCGGGCGACCACCACCCAGACCGGGGTCGCGAGGATCGCCGGTGCCACGAACGCCGCGACCAGCACGGTTGTGAGTTTGGGCCGGCCCAGCTCGTACTCCGCGAAATAGGGAACGGCGGCGAGCACCAGGTGGGTCGTCGTGGACATGGCCAGATACGCCGCGGTAAGGGTGCGGAACTGCGGGTCGCGCAGGGACGACAGCAGGCCGTGGCGGTCGGGGCGGGCGGTGGCGGCGAGCGGGGCCGCGGCGGTGAGCCGCCCGACGCCGGTGACGCCGACCAGCATCGCGGCCAGCATGGCGGCGCCGAGGAACAGGCTCATGCGGGTGTACCCGCCGACTGTGGGGTCGTCCTGCCCGGCGAGCAGGGGCGCGGCGACGCCGCTGAGCAGGATGCCGACGGTCAGCACGACCATCCGGTACCCCATGAGGCGGGTGCGCTCGTGGTAGCCGATGCTCAGGTCGGCCGGGGTGGCAAGGTAGGGGACCTGGTACGCGGCGAACAGGAGGTTGCCGGCGATGAACGCGACCGCGACCCACAGTCCGGCCGGGGCGCCGCGCAGGCCGCCGGGCACGGCGAACATCGCGGCGAACGCGACGGCGAGCGCGCAGCCGGCGAGCATGAGCCGGCGGCGGTGGCCGCGGGCGGCCAGGTCGGCGTCGGAGAGGCGGCCGACCCACGGGTGCAGCACCACGTCGAGGATCTTCGGGGCGAGCAGCACGAACCCGGCCAGCAGCGGCGGGACGGCCAGCACGTCGGTGAGGAAGTACAGCAGGAGCAGGCCGGGCACGGTGACCCACACGCCCATGCCGACGGACCCGGTCGCGAACGGGATGAGACCGCGCAGGGGCAGTCTGACGTCCGACATCAACCACGCTCCCGGAATCCAACGTGCGATGGATAATAGGCGACGATGGAAGATCTGAACAGCACCCGCCGACGCCCCGGCCGCCCCCGCGCGGCGGACGCCGTCGACACCCGCGAGGTGATCCTCCGGGTCGCGACGGACCTGTTCGCCCGCAACGGGTTCGACGCCGTCACCGTCAGGGCGGTGGCCGATGCCGCGGGCGTCGACGTGGCCACCGTGCACCACCACGCGGGCGGCAAGCTCGGGCTGTACCGGGCCTGCTTCGCGCTCGTCTTCGAGGCCGAGCGGCGGGCCCTCGAGCCGGTCATCGCGGCCGCCGCGGCGAACGCCGACGGTGACCTGCTCGCCGCGCTGCACCGGGTGCTCGACGCGTTCGTCGACTTCCTGGAGGAGCGGCCCGAGACCACCGGCCTGTGGCTGCGGCGCTGGCTGGAGCCGGACCGGCACGCCGGCATCGACGAGCAGTTCTCGATGCCGCTGTACGAGCAGGTGCAACAGGTCCTCGCGGCCGCGGACAAGGCCGGCGTGCTGCACGAGCCGCAGCCGCACCTCGCCGTGCGCAGCCTCATCTGGGCCGTCCACGCGCACGCCGTGACCGGGCTGCACGGTGACGTCCCCGCCGACAGCCGGTTCGCGCTGCGGGCGTTCGTGCACCGCTGGCTCGACCGCATGTACGCCCAGCCGTGACGGGCCGGCGACGCTGACCTCACGGCCCTCACGGCGAGGCCGGCCTTGACGGGCCGGCGGCGCTGACCGCACAATCCAACACGTGTTGGAATACCGGGTGGTGGTGATCGGCGCCGGGCCGGCCGGGCTCGCCACGCTCAAGGCTCTCGCCGACGCCGGCGTGCCGGCCGTGTGCTTCGACGCCGGCGACCGCCCCGGCGGGCTGTGGGTGTTCGGCGGGCCGCACTCGTCGGCGTACCGCACGCTGCACCTCAACACCAGCCGCACCCGCACCGAGTTCGCCGACTTCCCGATGCCCGCCGACTGGCCCGACTACCCCGGCCACACGGAGATCGCGGCGTACCTGGCCGACTACGCCACCACGTTCGGCCTCACCGGCGCCATCCGGCACCGGCACGTGGTCACCCGGGTCCGTCCGGCACCGGCCGGCGGGTGGACGGTCACCGCCGACGGTCCACAGGGGACGATCGAGGTCACCGCCGGCGCGGTCGTCGTCGCCAACGGCCACAACAGCGTGCCCAGGCTGCCCGACCCGCCGTACCCGGGCGAGCTCACCGCCGAGCAGCTGCACAGCCACGACTACCGCGGCCCCGAGCAGTTGCAGGGCCGCCGCGTCCTCGTCGTCGGCGGCGGCAACTCGGCCATGGACATCGCCGTCGACGCCTCCCACGCCGCCGCCCGGACGCTGCTGTCGGTGCGCCGCGGCGTGTGGGTCGTGCCGAAGTACCTGTTCGGCCGGCCGTCCGACACGCTCAACGGCGCCCTCGCCAAGCGCCTGCCGTGGCGGGCACGGCAGCGCATCAGCCAGACGATGCTGCGCCTCGCCGTCGGCCCGCCCACCCGGTACGGCCTGCCGGCGCCGAGCCACGGGTTCCTGCAGGACCATCCGACGCTGTCCGACGCTCTCCTGCCGCGCATCACCCACGGCGAGATCGGCGTGCGCCCCGCGATCGCCCGCTTCGAGGGCGCCGGCGTGGTCTTCACCAACGGCCGCCGCGACCCTGTCGACCTGATCGTCTGGTGTACGGGGTACCGCGTCGACCTGCCCTTCCTCGACCCCGCGCTGCTCGGCGACGGCGCCGACCGGCTGCCCTTGTTCCGCCACGTGTTCCATCTCGACGCGCCCGGCCTCATGTTCGTCGGGCTGATGCAGTCCACGGGCGCCGCGCTGCCCGTCGTCGAGGCCCAGGCCCGGCTGGTCGCGGGGCATCTCGCCGGCACGTACACGCTCCCGCCGCTGCCCGCCCAGCGCTCGGACTGCGCCGAGGAGCTGCGCGCCGCCACGGACCGCTGGGGCTCCCGCCGCCCGGCGATGCGGATCGACTTCGACGCGTACCTGGACCTCGCCGCCCGCGAACTGGCGGCCGGACGGAAGCGGGCCGCATCGTGACGGATTCGCGTCCGACCGGGGCCGCGGCCGGTCTCCGGGGCAAGCGGGTCCTCGTGACCGGCGCCAACGGCACGTTCGGCCGCCTGCTCTGCGCGCGCCTCACCGACCTGGGCGCGACCGTCGCCGGCATCGACCTCGTCGCCGTCGACGGCCCGGTGACCGTGTTCGCCGGCGACCTGACCTCGCCCGCCGCGCCGGACTTCGTCGCCGCCGCCGTCGCCCACCTCGGCGGCCTCGACCTGCTGGTCAACAACGCCGGCGTCGGCGGCCCGGCCCCGGCGGAGCTTCCCCCGGACGACGTCGTCGCCCGCCAGCTCGACGTCAACCTGCTCGCCGCGTGGCGCACCACCGCCGCGGCACTGCCCGCCCTGGAAGCGGCCCGCGGCAGGGTCGTGTTCGTCGCCAGCCGCATGGCGGTGCTCCCGTTGCCCCTCGCCGCCGCGTACGGCGTCAGCAAACGCGCCCTCGTCGCCTACGCCGACGCGCTGCGCCTCGAGGTCGGCACCCACGTCGGGGTGAGCGTCGTCTATCCGAGCATGGTCGCCTCCCCGATCCACGACTCGACCGCCGCCGCCGGCCTGTCCCTGCAGGGCGTGTCCCGCCTCGAACCGGTCCAGGGCGTCATCGCCGCGATCCTGCGCGCCGCCACCGCCCGCAAACCCCCGCGCGACGTCGCCACCACCCGCCGCGGCCGCTTCGAGATGGCCGTGGCCCGGCACTTCCCCTCCCTCGCCGACGCCATGGTCCGCCGCACGGTGAGGTCCCGCCTCGCCGCCGGCGCCTTCAACGACGCCCCGCTGGCCGCGGGCATGATCCGCCGCCACCAAGACCAGCCGTAACCGCCACGCCGGCGCCCGCCGGCGGCACGGCCTGAAACGCGGTCGCCGTGCGTGACGGCCCGCGGTCCGGTGCGGCGGGCTTCTGTCATGATCACGACGGCGCCGAGCGCCGGGCGCCGGGGATTGTCACGATCGCGCGCATGAGCTCGTTCACGACGCCGCCTCCGCCGCCGGTACCCGTCCCGCCGCTCACCCGGGCCCGCCGCCGCGCCGCCGTGGTGACCGTCGTGGTGGCCGCGGTGCTGGGCTGCCTGGGCGCCCTCGCGTCGTGGAACCCGTGGGGCTACGTCGGCCTCGGCGACGGCCCCTACGCCTTCGTCGCCGTCGCGACGCTCTTCCCCGTCACCGCCGGCGTGCTGGCGCTGCTGCTCGCGACCCAGAAGGCGGTCGCCATCTCGCTCACCGTCGTCTGCGCCGTCGCCGCGGGCATCGTCTTCTGCGGCGGCGGCGTCGTCGCCGTGTGGATCGACCCGAGCTGGCGGCGCACCGTCTTCGCGACCACCGGCGAGTTCCAGGTCGTCAACCTCGTGCAGAACGGCCTCACCGTGCGCCAGGAGCTGCGCGTCGCGCACCCCGCCGGCCTGCTGACCCGCGAGTCGACCCGCCCGCTCGCGTGCGTCGAGGCGGTCTTCAACGACCACCCGAAGGTCACCTTCACCGGCGCCCGGTTCGTCGCGCCCCACGAGGTCGAGGTGGCGCTGAGCAACGGCACCACCTGGCGCACCCCGTTCGACCCCGGCACCCTCCGGCCGGCCCGGACGCTCGACGCCGACTGCTCGTTCCAGGGCGCCCACGTCGACAGGGTCCCGTGACGCCCGCCCGGGCACGGTCGCCGCGCCGGTGCTGTTCGAGGCCGACGTCGTGATCCTGCGCCGGTCACCGGCTGGCGGTGAGCGGCTCATGATCGAAGGATGGTCCTGGTCATCGGGGCGACCACTCCGCTCCTTCGATCAAGGCCATCATGATCCAAGTCGCCCCGCGGCGTTCAGCGGGTCATCAGGGGGCGGCTGCGGAAGGAGAAGCGGGCGACCGTCGGGGTCCAGTGGCGCCAGGTGGCGGGGTCGGGGTCGACCTCGGTGGCGTCGGTGATGCGCTGGACCCGGCCGCGCAGCGCCGGCGGCAGGTCGGCGAGCAGGTCGGGGACGGAGGCGTCGTCGGCGAGGCGTTCCAGGAAGGTGACCGTCTCGGCGGGGAAGCCGACCTGCATGGCCAGCATGAGACAGACGGTGCGCAGGTCGTGGTCGCACAGCCGCTCGACCTCGGCCGCGTTCAGGCCTGAGCGCAGCAGCCGGTACGTGTTGACCAGGCGCTTCGCCGACCGGGGCGTGGTGATGAGCGGGCCGACGTCGATGAGGGCCTGGCGCTCCTGGGCGGTGAGGCGCAGCGTGAGGGCCGCCATCGGCGGGATGTCCGGCTTGGCGACGGCGTACACGGCGAGGTGCTGCCGGCCGGTCCGCAGCACCAACCGCCGCCCGTCCGCGCTGAACGCCGGCAGGCTGAGCGGGCCGGCGTTCAGCTCGGCTAGGGCGGGCAGTTCGAAGCGGTCGGGGGAGCGGTCGACGGTCAGGTCCCACAGCAGCAGGGTCCGGTCGGCGGTCGCGGCGAGGGTCCCGTCGGCGCTGACCGCCAAAGCGGTGCAGGTGCCCGTGCCGGACTGCAGCGGGGCGTGCCGCGGGGTGCCGTCGACGATCCGCCACAGCCGCGCACCCGGCTCGTGCGGGACGGCCACGGCGAACACCGAGCCGGCCGGGTCGGCGGCCGCCACCGCCGCGCCCCGCCGCGGCACAGCGGCCCCCTCCGGAGCCGGTCCAGAGACCGGAGCCGGCCCAGAGACCGGAGCCGGCTCGGACAACGGAACGAACGCGATCTGCGCGCCCCGCTGCACCACCCGCCAGTCCCGCGTCGCCAGGACGGTCCCGCCGAACTCGCCGGCCGTCACCTCCACCGGCGGCTCCGAACCGTCGGCCGGGAACTCGACCGATACCCACGCCCGCGCCGTCACGATCCACGCCGCCGTGCGCCCCGACGGATCCTGACGCACACCGGCCAGCACTCCGTCGTCGGCGGCGGCGCCGTCCCACGCGGCGTCGGCCAGCACCGACAGCTCCACCGCGTCCAGCAGGCCGCACCGGTCGGCGCTCACCACGAACACCCGCCCGTCCGTGGCGACGGCGGCGGCCAGGACCGGCTCCTGCCACAGCCGCCGACGGCGGCCGGGATCTGCGGGCCGGGCGGTGTCCCACCGCGTGACGGTGCCGTCCTCGGTCACCGCCACCAGGTACCGGTCCGCGTCCGTGAACCCGGCGACCACGACCGGGTCGGGCAGGTCGACGCCGCGGACCAGCACCGGTGCGAACTGCCGGCCCTCGGCGGACGGTGCCGCGCCGGTGCCGGCGGGACCGGTGGCAGTCGCCGGCGCGCCGTTCCCCGAAGAAGGAAACGACGGTGGCGCGGCGTCGGGCTGCTCCAGGTCCGTGTCCGCCTCGACGTCCGGCAGGAGTGTGTCGCGGACCAGGTTGGTGTAGCCGTCGTCCGTCAGCGCCGGCAGGTTGATCGACAGCTGGAAGATCTTCTCCAGGTAGTTCTGCGGGGTCGAGGACCAGTCGCCGTCCTCGGCGGCGCCGCCGAGGACCTCGCGGTAGTGCTGCTCCAGCGACCGGGTCAGCCACCGCGCGTCGACCCCGACGACGACCACGAACAGCGGGAACGCCAGCAGCAGGTTCACCGCCTGCAGCACGTCCACGACCCGGCCGGGCGGGCAGCGGTCCAGGTCGTCGATGTACAGCACGATGCGTTCGACGTCCGTCGAGCCCGACAGGCGCCGGCTGAGCTCCTCCAGGTCGCGGCGTACGACGGCGACGAGGCCCTCGTGCCGCCGGTAGTCGTCGCCGGCGGACCGGTCGGCCGCGAACGACCGGACGCTGCCCGCCTGCTCCAGCAGGTCGATGCGGACCCCGAGGGTGCGGATCTCGTCCTCGTACCGCTCGATCTGCCGGCGCAGCGCCTCCCGGCGGACCCGGATCGGCTCCTGCCGCTGCTCGTCGATCGTACGGACCACCGCCTCGGCCTTGTCCAGGGCGGGTTTCGCCCGGCCGATCAGCTTGCTCAGGCCGAGCCCGGCGATGATCAGTGGCGCGACGGCGCTGGCGGCCGCGGCGAGCGTCTCGTGCAGCCGCGCCAGGACGATCGCGCCGACCGGTCCGGCCACTGCCAGCAGTACCAGCGCCGCCAGCAACAACCGCGTGGCCCAGGTGCCGCGCCGGAGCAGGACGAAGAACCGGCCGAACGTCCCGCGCGCCTCCTGCGTGACGGCGCGCAGGTCCAGGCCCTCGGGCGGGACGCCGGCGTTGCTGAGGGCCTTCGACACGGCGCTCTGCGCCTCGGCCACGACCGGCTCGGCGCCCAGCACGTCGCGCAGCCCGATCGGCTCCTGCCGCAGCAGGTCGTCGGTGGCCTCCGCGAGCTGCCGGGTCGCCGCCCGCCGCCGCATCTCCAGGTGCTGGCGTTGGTCCTGGGCCGAGGGCAGGTCGGCCAGCGCCCGGCCGGCGGCGGCGTCGTCGAGCTGCTCCGCGAGGCGGTCCATGATGGTGCCGGTCAGCGAGGCCCACAGGTTGGCGTCGACGTAGTGCCAGGCGTTGAACCGGACCTGGCATACGCTGCCGCAGTACGCCGTGGGCTGGCCCTCCGTACGAGCCCGGGTGGACATCGCCGCGAGCGCCCCGATCCGGTCGTACATGCGGCTCATGAAGAACGACTTGCCGATGCCCCAGTCGCCGAACAGACCGATCGCCAGCGGCGGGGAGACCTCCTGCGCCATGACGATGTCGCTGAGCGTGTCCACGTCACGGTCGACGCCGAGGCGGTCCTCGCCGGTGATGGCGTCGGCGAGGAAGCCGGCGTGCCACCGTCCCGCGGCGGCCTCCGGCCGTGGGGCCTCGTACGCGGCGTTGCGCACGAGCGCGATGCCCGGGCCGAACTCCTGCCACTCGGGCCGCGGGAAGCCCTGCGCCTGCAGCGCGAGGGTCACCGCCCGCATGATCTCGCCGACCAGCAGGGTCGGGCCGAGCCCGGCGATCCCGCCGGCCAGGACCTGCAGCAGCGCGCCGGTGAAGCTGGTGTGGTGGTGCCCCGACGGGGCGAGGGCGACCGAGTCGCGCCCGGCGGCGGCCAGGACGCTGGACTGCCGCAGCCCGCCGGTCAGGGTGCCGGCGCGGTCCGCGTAGCCGCAGTCCAGCACGACGACGCACCGGTCGGTCCCGCTGCGCTCGACCGTGCGCCGCACGCTCTGGAACGGCAGCCCCGACCGGTCCGGCTGGGCGGGGTCGGTGCCGCGCAGCGCGAGGACGAGCGAGCCGTCGTGCGGGGCGAGCAGCCCGTGCCCGGCGTAGTAGACGAGCAGCAGCCCGTCCGGTCCCACGTCGTCCGCCGCCGTGCGGATCAGCGCGATCGCCGCCGACGGATCCGACAGGCCGTCCGCGACGTGCACCTGCTGCGCCGGTACGCCCCACAGCTCGGGCCGCATGAGCCCGGCCCGCAGGTCATTGACGTTGTTGCGCACGGCCGGGATCGGCTGGAGGAAATCGTATTCACTGACGCCGATCAACACGACCTGCGACGACAACGGATCGGCGAGTTCGGCCATCGCTTCACAGTAACGAGCCCGTCACAGGATTGTGGTCCCCGGTTCGGCTGAGCCGCGCGCTTGACCTTGACCCTGGGGCAGGGTCCGACGATGTGCGCATGAACGAGATCGCACACCTCAGCGAGCGGATCGCGGCCTTCTGCGACACCACCAGGGTTCCCGGCTACGTCGCCGGCGTGTACCGCAACGGCGAGCAGCACGTCCTCGCGCACGGCGTGGCGAACGCCGGCACCGGCGCGCCGATGCGCGAGGACACCGGGTTCCTGTTCGGCTCCATCACCAAGGTCATGACCACGATGCTCGTGCTGCGGCAGGTCGAGCGCGGCACCGTCGACCTCGACGCGCCGGTCGTGTCGTACCTGCCGCAGTTCGCGCTCACCACGCCCGGCGCGGCCGGCCGGATCCGGGTACACCACCTGCTGACCCACACCAGCGGGATCGACGCCGACCTGTTCTTCCCGGCCGGCTGCGGCCCCGGCGCGCTGCGGACCTACCTCGACGGGCTGGCCCGCCAGTGCGGCACGCTGTTCGAGCCGGGGGAGCACGTCAGCTACTCCAACGGCGGCATGATGGTCGCCGGGCGCCTGCTGGAGGTCGTCACCGGTACGCCGTACGCCGAGCTCCTGCGCCGCGAGCTGTTCGAGCCCGCCGGGATGACCGACGCCTGTACGTCTGCGGCGGAGGCGATCCTGCGCGGCACCGCCGTCGGGCACTTCGCCGACCCGGCCACCGGCGAGGTGCGGCGCACCGGCATGTTCACGCTGCCCGACACGTGGGCCCCGGCCGGCGGCACCGCCATCGGCACCGTCGGCGACCTGCTCGCCCTCGGCCGCCAGCATCTCACCCCCGGCGTGCTCTCCGCGGCGTCGACGGCCCTCATGCGGACCGTCTCGCACGACATGGGTACGCCGAACGTGCCGCCCGTCGGGATGGGATGGCTGCTGATGCGCTTCGGCGACACCACCGTCATGACCATGTCCGGCGCCTCACCCGGCGGGGTCGCCGTCCTGGCCGTCGCGCCCGAGCTCGACCTGGTCTTCGCCGCGTACGGCAACGACCCGCGCGCCCTCGCACTGCACGACGAGCTGCTGCCGGCGCTGGTGCCCGGGCCGCTGCACCTCGCCCCGGTCCCGCCCGCGCCGGCGGCGCCCGACCTGGCCCGCTACGCCGGCACGTACCGCTCCGACCAGCTGCGCATCGAGGTCAGCGTGGTGGACGGCGAGCTGGAGGAGCGGATCACCTACGAGCCCGCCGACGCCGTGCAGGAGGCCACGTTCACCGGGTTCGCCGGCGGCCCCTTCACCGTCCCGCCGCTGCGGTACACCCAGATCGGCGACGGGCTGTTCGCCCCGGCCGGGATGCCGCCCGGCGAGCTAGGGCTCACGTCCCGGCAGTACCTCGTGTCGTACCACGGCCGCGGCGCCTCGATGCACCGCTGCTCGGGCGGCCGCATGACCCGCCGCGTCACGCCGGAGCGCGGCTGAGGAGGATGCGGGTCATGCGCTTGCTCACGATCGGCCAGCTCGCGGACCACGCGGGCGTCACCGTCAAGGCCGTGCGCCACTACCACGCCCGCGGCCTGCTCCCCGAGCCCGCCCGCGACGAGTCCGGATACCGCCGGTACGACGCGAGCCACGCCATCCAGCTCGTGAAGATCAAGACCCTGGCCGACGCGGGCGTGCCGCTCGCCCGCGTCAAGGAGCTGCTCGCCGCCACCCCGCCGCAGTTCGCCGCCGCGATCGCCGAGATCGACCGTGACCTGCTCCGGCAGGCCGCGAAGATCCGCCGCAGCCGCGAGCGCATCGCCCAGCTCCGCGACGGCGACCGCCTCTTCGTCACCGCCGAGATGTTCGCGTACCTGCAACGCCTGCGCACCCTCGGCGTCAGCGAACGCGCCGTCCAGCTGGAACGCGACCTCTGGCTGCTGCTGCACGCCGTCTCGCCGGGGCCGGCCGACGGCTGGATCGCCGACAAGCTCGCCGCCCTCGAAGACCCCGAGTTCCAGGCGATCTACCTGGCGTACGACGCGGCCTTCGACCTGCCACCGGACGACCCCCGGCTGCCGGCGCTCGCGGACCGGGTCCGGCGGTGGTACGCCGCCCGCTCGGTCCCCCCGGAGTCGGCCGGCGACGTCGACCCGGCCATTGCGGAGCTCGCCGCCGCCTCGGCCGCTGCGTCGTCCCCGGCCTGGACCCGCCTGGCCGAACTGGCCCGCTCGGCAGTGTGACCATGTGCCGGGAACGCCTCACAGTTCGGGAGGGGACCCGCTCGACCGCGCGCCGGCTCCTGCGGCTGCGGATGTTGGCGGTTCGATGCGGCGAGGAGCACGGTCGGCTCGTGTTCATCGGCGACGGATTCCGCGGCCCCCTGCGCTGATCGGCTCGTCGCGCACTCGACGCGCCGCGGGGCGGCGGTGGAAGCGTGCAGGTTTTGTGGCGATGTTGCGCGATGCGTCGTTCCGGGCAGCCGGCACGGTCGGGGGCGTGGCACAGTGCGGCCATGAGCGACCGTGTGCGAGCGGCATCCTGGTGGCCGGTGTGGGCGATCCTGCGAGGGCTGGCCATCGGCGTCGTGAGCGCGGGCGCCGCCGTCGGTGTGGCGTTCGCGATCGTCGAGCTCGTGCCGAGGGATACCGCGCCGTGTGACAGTGACCTCGTGTGCCTGCCGGACGTCCGGTCGCTGATCCTTGCCATCGTGTCGGTGCCCGTGGTGATCGCGGTCGTGGGGCCGGTGGTGGCTCGGCTGCTCGGTATGGCGTGGCCCTGGTTGTTCGCGGCACCGGCCGGATGGGCGGTGGTGCTGGCGTGTGTCGGGCTGGGCCCCGCCGACGGCCAGGAGCACTGGCCGTTCAACGACCCGTTCAGCAGCGTGGTGATCCTGCTGGTGCCGTACTGCGCGATCGCGCTGGTGACCGTCCGGCAGCCGCCGGGCGGACCGGGCCCGACGCGCGCTGACGATCCGGCGGTCGGGTGACAGCACGAAGATTGATGGGCGCCACCGGCGCCGCAGGCCGGCCCGCCGGGCGACGGTGATGAGCTTGTCCGGGTCGTCGGACATGCCGTGCACGTTGCCAACCCCAGGCGGCGGGTTTGCCGGTCGCCGGTTGACCCGTCCGTGAACGCCGGGCGCACAGCCGTTCAGCCGAGCTGCCGCAGTACCCACGAAACGGCCGCCTCCGCGGTGTCAACCGTCGGGTAGGACGGTTCTTGTGCCGGCCCTTCGACCGTCCAGCTGCCGACGGCGATGAGCGGCTTGCCCAGCCGCATCGCGAAGCCGATCTCGCTCAACGTCCCCCAGCCCCCGCCGACCGCGACGAACCCGTCCGCGGCGCGCGCGATGAGCCCGTTGCGCAGCTCTCCCATGCCGGTCGGCACCGCCACCGTCAGGAACGGGTTCCCCTCGGCCCGGTCCGCGCCGGGCAGCAGCCCGACGGTGACCCCGCCGCGCCCATGCGCCCCACGGCACGACGCCAGCATCACCCCGCCCCGGCCACCGGAGACGAGGACGGCGCCCGCGTCGGCGAGCAGCGCACCGACCCGCTCGGCGACCCGCTCCTGCTCCATGGTGGCCTGCCCGGCCCCGATCACCGCCACATACGGCCCGTTCACGATCCGAACATACCGACCCTGCCGCCGGTTTACCGTCGAGCGCGGCCTCGACGGCGAGCCGTTCCATCCCGTGCAGGAGCCCTTCCGCGTCAGCGGGCGAGACGTAGTGGGTGTCCATGAACAGGGTGATCTGCACCGTGTCCGGTACGTCGTCGATGTGGACGAACAGCCGCTCGAAGGGTCGTCCTGCTCGACCGTCCAGCGGAACGTGGTGTGGCCGTGCGCCTCGCGGATCTGTTCCGGCGCCGGGCCGGGCCGAATTGCGCGAGACCCGGCCGGTTGCTGCCGGACGGTCAGCGGCGCGATCGCGCGGTACGGACCGGTGCTGCTTGAACGGGTCGTTGTGGGGCCAGCGGTCCGGACCGCGGGTACAACCCGGTGGATCCCTGGTACCCGGTGGATCCCTGTTGGCCGGCGCACAGGGATCCACCGGGTTGTGCTGCCCGGTCGCGCACATGCGCCCACGGGCGCTCGGCTCTGCGGCGGCCCTCGCGTTGCGTACGCCGTCTCGCCGGAGCCACTGCGCCCTCATGGCCGATGAGCGCGCGCATGGCAGGAGTCGGCCCGGCGTGCCACCGGTCTGCGGCACCGGGCACTCTGAGGGTTGTGGGCGACACCTACCTCCGTGTGATACCGACCGATCGAGACTGGCAGCCTGCGCCTGCGACCGCCGCATCCGTCGCTGCTCACGTGGCCAGCCTGCTCTCAGTGCCGGGCGACGCTGTTGAGCGGGTGGAAGGCAGGTTCTATGACCGGGTGACCCTGATCGACGCGGGCATGTACACCACCCGAATCACCTGCTCGTGCTGCGACGGCGACATTTCGATGGACTGGCTGGGCGACCTGGTCAGGCAGAACGGCAGCTTGAGCTTCGATCACCTGGACGTGACGGTTCCCTGCTGCAGGGCCGCCGTCCAACTGGACAGCTTGCACTACGAGGACCCGATCGGCTTCGCGCGGTTCGAAATCAGTGCGATGAACCCCACTCGAGCCCGGGACGAACTCGACGCCGGCGAGCTCGCACAAGTGGCTGACCTCCTCGGCCATCCGGTCGCGCAGATCATCGCGCACTACTGATTCACGTCGGTTCGAAGGCACCGCATGATGGCGATGAGTGGATACAGAGGTGCCCGTCAGGCTCTGCCGCTCCAGCATCGTCGATGGTTGGATGACTTCGCTTGGCTCGGTGACCGGGCGCAGCGGCATCGTTGATCGCGTCGTACGGGACTCCTGACCTCGAAGGCCGTGGCGCCCTTCATCATCCTCAAGAGGTGCTGCCTCCATTGGAATCAGCTCGTGACTGATAAGTCCACGCCAAGGCGGTACAGCTATGTTGGGCCGCCTGAGCTGCGCGACCGGGCGGCGACGATGGACGCCGTGGCTGTCGATACGGTTGCCACCCTCGCGCGCTGGCTCGCTGGGCGCGACCGCAGTGAACGCTCCGAACCGTTCACCTTCGTCGTAGCGCCCGGCGGCGAACTCAGGCTGGCACCCCGGCGCTCCGAACACGTCGCGCTGGCCGGCGGACACGACGTCCTCGCAGCTGGCGAGGTCGCGTTCGTCAATGCCGCCGCCGGCTGGCACGTGGTCGAGGTGACCAACCAGTCGACCGGGTACTGCCCCGATCCGGACTCCTGGCCCGCCGTCGGCGCAGCCCTCGACCGCATCGGTGTACGGCATCCGGGCGGCTTCACCGACAAGGTCGTATTCCGGCGGTGCCCGGCCTGCGGCGAGCGCAACGTCGTTCGGGACAACGACTTCACCTGTGCCCAGTGTGACGGCGCCCTGCCCGCGCAGTGGAACTTCGCGTCGAACTGATCAGCAGCGGTCCGCAGGTCAGGGTGGCGTGCGGGCCTGCCGGGGTCGTGTCCGACGTGTATCTTCCGCGCGTGAGGTTGAAGATCGCGATCGGTGTGGCCGTGGCCCTCGTGCTGTCGTGTTGTGGTTTTGCGCTGTACCGGCGCATCGTGCCGAATCATCACGCGTCCGGCGACAAAGGCTGTTACGCGAGCACGACCAACGCCGGGAAGCTCGCGCCGTCGCGCTGCGGCGAGCCGCACGAGGCCGAACTGGTCGACTTCTTCTACCCCGACGGTGCCGAGAGCGGCTGTCGCCGGTCGGCCGAGGAGTTCCTCGGCGGGCCACTCGCGGACGCCCGGATCGAACTGCGCCTGCTCAACTACGTGCGGGAGGACTTCACGTCGCTGGCCTGCGCGCTGATCGTCGCCAGTGACTCCGACGGTACCGACGCGCTGCACACCGGAAGCCTGCAGGGCGCCATGAGCGGGGATCGGCCGATGGCGATCACCTGCGGCCACTACGCCGATGGTGTGCTGAAGTACCAGGGGTGCGCCGAGGCGCACTCGGCGGAGTACGTCGGGTCCGTTGCCGACGGCGGCGACCACGACACCAGCTGCCGGCAGGCGGCCGCGGCCTATCTGGGGCTGAGCGCCGACGAGTTCGCGGCCCGCCGCGATCTGCGGTCGCACTGGCTGGCCACGCCGCGCGACGGCCGGCAGACCGGCTGCGTCGTGGTGGAGGCGTCCGGCAAGGACGTCCTGACCCGATCGGTCAAGGACATCCGTTCCGGACCGCTCCCCGTTTGAGGCCGCGCGACTGCCGCCTGCACCTCGATGTGGACGACGACGGGATTCGGCGGGTCCGCGCCGCACTCCTGGAGATCCTGCAATGCGCATGCTTCGTGGTCGACACCCCTGAGGGCTGCGTCACCGGCTGAACTCGCCGGCGTCGACCTCCACCCGGCCGGCCAGCGGCCCACGTGCGCTGGTCCAGCGCCTTGGCCCGGTTGAACAGGTTCTCGACGTTGTAGCTCGCGATCCGCATCCGGCCTCCCGACCGTAAGTTACATGCCCGCGGACCGGCCGGACGGCCCGGGAACGCCGCGCGCTTTACAGCGCGTCGAGGCGCCGCCTACGGTCCGGCACGCCGGTGGCCGCCACTGCCGGCCACGCTTCCGCAGGAGGATTCCCGATGAGTCGAAGAGCACGCCGTACCGTGGCGGTCGCCGCAGTTGGGGCGCTGCTGGGGTTGGCCGTGTCCGCGCCGCCCGCCGCCGCCGCGCCCGACCCAGGATCGCCGGTCAAGGTCAACCAGGTCGCCTACGTGCCGGGCCTGCCGAAGCAGGCCACCGTCGTCAGCAGCGCGACCGCGCCGATCGCCTGGACGTTGCGCAACGCCGCCGGGGCGACCGTCGCGTCCGGGCAGACGACCGTGAAGGGCGCCGACGCGCTGTCCGGCGACAACGTGCACCTCGTCGACTTCTCCGGCTACGACACGCCCGGCAGCGGTTATGTGCTGTCGGCCGGTGGTGCGGACAGCTACCCGTTCGACATCTCCGCCGCGCCGGTCAAGCAGCTGCGGTACGACTCGCTCGCGTTCTTCTACCACCAGCGCAGCGGCATCGCGATCGAGTCGCAGTACGTCGGCAGCCGCTACGCCCGCCCCGCCGGGCACGTCGGCGTCGCGCCGAACCAGGGTGACACGTCGGTGCCGTGCCGCACGTCCTGCGGTTACTCCCTCGATGTGCGCGGCGGCTGGTACGACGCCGGCGACCAGGGCAAGTACGTCGTCAACGGCGGCATCGCCGCGTGGCAACTGCTGAACATCTACGAGCGGGCCGCCAACGTGTCCGGCAGCGACCGGGCCGCGCTCGGCGACGGCACCCTCGCCATCCCCGAGCGGGCCAACGGCGTCCCCGACGTGCTCGACGAGGCCCGCTGGGAGGTCGAGTTCCTGCTGCGCATGCAGGTGCCGGACGGGCGCGCCGACGCCGGCATGGTCCACCACAAGATCCACGACGAGAACTGGACCGGGCTGCCGATGCGCCCGGAGGCCGACCCGCAGCGGCGCCTGCTGTCGCCGGTGAGCACCGCCGCGACCCTGAACCTCGCCGCCGTCGCGGCGCAGGCGGCGCGGATCTGGGCCTCGATCGACCCGGCGTTCTCCGCCCGCGCGCTCACCGCCGCCGAGAAGGCGTACGCCGCGGCGAAGGCCAACCCGAACCGGCTGGCCAGCGGCAGCGACAGCACCGGCGGTGGCGCGTACGACGACGCAGGCGTCACCGACGAGTTCTACTGGGCGGCGGCCGAGCTGTACACGACCACCGGCGCCGCGAACTACCGCGCGGACGTGACCGGCTCGTCGCTGTACAAGGGTGCCGCGTTCAACCAGGGCGGCTACTGGTGGGGCTGGGTCGCCGCGCTCGGTGACACCACCCTCGCGCTGGTGCCGAACGGCCTGCCGGCCGCGGACGTCGCCGCGACCCGGGCGGCGTTCGCGTCGTTCGCCGACGGCCTGCTCAGCCAGATGGCGGCGCAGGGCTACCCGGCGCCGAACGGCGGGCCCACCTACAACTGGGGCTCCAGCGGGCAGATCGCCAACAACGCCGCGGTCCTCGGGCTCGCCCACGACTTCACCGGCCTCGCCAAGTACCGCACCGGCGCGTTCCAGACCCTGGACTACCTGCTGGGCCGCAACCCGCTGAACCAGTCCTACATCGCCGGGTACGGCGAGAAGGCCGTGCGCAACGTGCACCACCGGTTCTGGGCCAACCAGTCCGACGCGTCGCTGCCGATCGCGCCGCCCGGGTCGCTGTCCGGCGGCCCGAACAGCGGCCTGCAGGACCCGGTCGCGCAGGCGCAGCTGGGCGGTTGCAAGGCGCAGAAGTGCTTCGTCGACGACATCGGCGCGTACTCCGTCAACGAGGTCGCCATCAACTGGAACTCGGGGCTGGCGTCCCTGGCCAGCTGGGCCGCGGACCACACCGGCACGATCCTGCCGCCGGACACGACCGCGCCGAGCGTGCCGGGCACCCCGGTCGCCTCCGACGTCGCCGCGACCACGCTGCGCCTGACCTGGGCGGCGTCCACCGACGCGGAGAGCGGCGTCACCGGGTACGAGGTGCGCCGGGTCACCGGCAGCACGTCCACGGTCATCGCGACCCCCACCACGGCGTCGGCGGCGCTGACAGGGCTGACCGCCTCGACCGCGTACACGTTCACCGTGGCGGCCCGCAACGGCGCCGGTCTCGTCTCGGCCGCGTCGGCGCCGGTGACCGTGACCACCGCCGACCCGCCCGCGGACGCCCGGCCCACCACGCCCGGCACCCCCGTCGCCTCGGCGGTGACCGCCACCAGCCTGACGCTGACCTGGCCCGCCTCCACCGACGACCAGGGCGTCGCCGGCTACGAGATCATCCGCCAGCAGGGCGACGCGTTGTCGATCTTCGCGACCAGCACCGGGCCGTCGACGGTGCTGACCGGGCTGACGCCGAACACCGAATACGTGCTGATGGTGCGGGCCAAGGACACCGCGGGGCAGTTCTCCGCGTTCTCCGCCGCCGTCACGGTACGCACACCGGCGAACCCGACGGGCGGCTGCCGCGTGGCGTACTCGGCGAACAGCTGGGGCACCGGGTTCACCGGCAGCGTCACGATCACCAACACCGGATCCGCCGCGTGGACGTCGTGGACGCTGAACTTCACGTTCCCCGGCGACCAGCGGGTCACGCAGGGCTGGTCCGGCCGCTGGTCGCAGACCGGCGCGGTGGTGACGGCCACGAACGAGACCTGGAACGGCGCCGTCCCCGCCGGCGGCACCGTCAGCATCGGCTTCAACGGCTCGTACACCGGCACGAACACCAACCCGGCGGCCTTCACCGTCAACGGCATCACCTGCGGCTGACGCCGCACGTCGACGCCGGCCGGCCCCTCGGCCCGGCCGGCGTCGATCCGGGTGCGCTCGGCCCACCCGCCCCCGTCCACCGCCACTCTGCGCCACTGCGGCCGCACCCGCGCGGATCCCGGACGAATCCGGACGGCGATGTGGGCGGCAACCGGCCCGGTGGCATACGTTGGCGGGCGAGCGACCACCGACCCGCCGGAAGCGTGCATGCCCTCCACCCCAGCGTTCTCGGCGCCGCCCGACCCCGGGCGCGCGGGCACCCTCGACGACCTGGCCGGCTGCCTGCGCGCGCTCAAGGTGTGGGCGGGCGACGTGTCGTACGAGACGATCACCGCACGCGTCAACGCGGCCTGGACGGCCGCGGGCCGGCCACCCGCCGAGCTGGCCCGCCGCACGACCGTCGCCGACTGCTTCCGCCCCGGCCGGCGCCGCCTCAACCCGGACCTCGTGGCGGCGGTCGCGGCGGCGCTGCACCCGGACCCCGGCTACGGCGCGCAGTGGCAGCAGGCGCTGCGGGTCGTCGGCGGCGAGACGGCCGCCGCCGGGCAGGTCCGGGTGCAGGACCGCCTGCCGCCGCCCTTCGCCGAGTTCACCGGCCGCACCGGCGTGCTGCACCGGCTGCGCGCCGCCGTCCGGCAGCGCCCCGGCACGTTCTCGATCGTGGGCATGGCCGGGGTCGGCAAGACGCTGCTGGCCGTGCAGGCCGGGCACCTGCTCATCCAGGACCGGCCGTTCGACCGGGTGCTGTTCGTCAACCTGCGCGGCTTCCACCCAGACCCGGCACAGCCGCCCGCCGACCCGTCCGCCGTGCTGGACGGGTTCCTGCGCCTCCTCGGCGTCCCCGGCCACCGCATCCCGCACGACCTGCCCGGCCGCGGCAGCGCCCTGCGGGAGCGCCTCACCGGGCTGCGCAGCCTGGTCGTGCTGGACAACGCGGCCGACGCCGAGCAGGCCCGGCCGCTGGTGCCCGCCGTCGACGGGTGCGTCACGCTGGTGACCAGCCGCCGGGCGCTGCACGGCCTGCCGGCCGTGACGGACGTGCCGGTCGACGTGTTCAGCCCGCAGGAGGCGGTGCGCTTCCTGACCGCCGCCGCGCCCGGGGTGCCGGCCGGCCGCGACCCGGACGCGACCGCCCGCGTCGCCGCCCGCTGCGGGCACCTGCCGCTGGCGCTCGGCCTGGTCGGCGGGCACATCCGGGCCAAGCCGGGCTGGACGATGACCGACCACGCCGAGCGGCTCGACGAGCGGCACCGCGACCGCCGGCTGGACACCGGTGTCGAGCTGGCCCTCGCCCTGTCGTACCAGGACCTGCCGGCGGACCGGCAGCGGCTGCTGCGCCTGGTCGCCCTGCATCCGGGCCAGGACTTCGACGTGGCCGCCGCGGCCGCGCTGGCCGGCGATCCTGTGCCCGCCGCCTCGTCCGCGGCCGCTCCGCCCGGCTTCGTCGTGACGGGCGGTTCCGTCGTTCCCGGCGGTTCGCCGGCGGAGGGCGGTGCCGCCGGCCCGGCGGGCTGCGGCGCGGCGGGTGCCGTTGACCGTGTCGAAGCGGCCTCGCGCGGGCTGCGGGAGCTGCGCCGGGACCACCTGTTGCAGGAGACGACGCCGGGCCGGTACACGCTGCACGACCTGGTGCGCGTCTACGCCGACGGGCGCGCCGGTGACGAGGACGCCCCACCCGAGCGGCGGGCGGCCCTGACCAGGCTCTTCGACCACTACCTCGCCGTGGCGGCGGCCGCGATGGACGTCCTGGCACCGGCCGAGGCGCACCACCGCCCTCGGGTCGCGGCACCGGCCGCCGCCCGGCCCGGCGACGTCGACGCGGCCCGCGGCTGGCTGGACACGGAGCGGTCCAACCTCGTCGCCGTCGCCGGGTACACCGCCGCCCACGGCTGGCACCGGCACACCGCGCAGCTGTCGGCGACGCTCGCCGGGTACCTCAACGGCGGCCACCACGGCGACGCGCTGAGCATCCACCGTGCGGCGCACCAGGCCGCCTGCCACGCCGGTGACCTGCCCGGGCAGGCCGCGGCGCTCACCGCCCTCGGCGCGACCCGGCTGCGGCTCGGTGATGACGGCGCCGCCGCCCGGCACCTGCGCGAGGCCCTGCACCTGTTCCGCAGGACCGGCGACCGCACCGGTCAGGCCCGCGCCTCGGCCGCGATCGGCGACGTCGAGCAGCGCCTCGGCCGGTACCGCCAGGCCGCGTACCGGCACCGGCAGGCGCTGCGGCTCTGCCGGGTGACCGGCGACCGCACCGGCGAGGCGCACGCCCTGACGAAGCTCGGCATCGTCGAGGAACGCCTCGGCCGGTACCGGGCCGCCGCCGGCCGGCACGAGCAGGCCCTGGCACTGTTCCTGGCGGTGGGGGACAGCGCCGGCGAGGCGGCCGCCCGCTGCAACCTCGGCGACGTCGCCGCCAGGCTCGGCGACCACGACCGTGCCGCCGGCCACCTGCACCGCGCGCTCGAGCTGTACCGCCGGGCCGGCAACCGCGACGGCGAGGCCTGGACCCTGGACAACCTCGGCACCGCCGCCACCCTGCGCGGCGCCCCCTCCGAAGCCCTCGAGCTGCACCGCCGGGCGCTGGCCATCCACCGGGCGACCGGCGAACGCTACGGCGAGGCGAAGGTCCTCAACGGCCTCGGCGAGGCGGCCCGCGCCACGGGCGACACGGCAGCGGCGCTGGCGCACCACACTGCGGCGTGCGCCGTCGCGGCCGCCACCGGCGACCGGCACCAGCGCGCCGACGCCGAGACCGGGATCGGCCTGGCCCTGCCGGCCGGCGGCCTGCCGCACCTGCGGACGGCCCTGGACCTGTACGCGGAGCTCGGCGTCCCGGCCGCGGACCGGCTACGGGCCCTGGTGGCGGCCCGCACCGACGGCTGAGGCCGCGGTGCGGGCACCGATGAGGGTCAGCCGCAGGCTGAGCGCCGCGGCGCGGGCGCCGAAAAGGTCAGCCGCCGGCTGAGGCCGCGGTGCGGGCACCGATGAGGGTCAGCCGCCGGCCTGGCGCAGCATCGCGTCCAACTCCGGGTCGGTCATGATCTCGCGGACCTCCTGCGCGCAGCGGCAGGCGGCGGCCCACTTGGCGGCCCACCCCAGCGCCTCCTCGCGCGTGGCGACGTCGACGACCACGAGCCCGCCGATGACCTCCTTGGTCTCCGGATACGGCCCGTCGGTGACCAGCCCGTCCGTGGCCACGATGCCGGCCCGCTGCCGTTGCAGCCCGCCGCCGAACACCCACACGCCGGCGTTGATCGCCTCCTGGACCACCGCGTGCGCGGCCTTGCCCACATCGGGCAGCTCCTCGTCCGTGATGTGGTCCATCGCGCCGTCGTTGAACGAGATCAGGTACCGCGTCATCCCGTGACTCCTTCGTCCTGGCGGCCACGTGCGACCGCCCTTGACTGTGCCACGAACGGCCCGCCCCGGATCCGACAACAGGCCGGAAGAGAATCTCGTCAGACCTCGCCAGGTGGCAGCGGCGCGCCGTCGAGCAGGGCCCGCAGCGCCGCGCAGTGCGCCGCGTAGGCCTGTTCGCCGGCGGCGGTCATCCGGTACGTGGTGCTGCCGCCCCTGCCGTGGCCGTCCTTCGTGCACTGGACATAGCCGGCCGCCTCCAGGGCCGACATCTGCTTCGACAGGTCGGAATCGCTGATGCGCAGGTGGTCGCGGAGGAACCGGAACGACGCGGACGGGGCGTTGGCGAGGATCGCCATGGCGGCGAGCCGCTTCGGCACGTGGATGACCGGGTCGATGCCGTCGATCACGACAGCCGCGACCTGACCTTCGCCGCCGCGGCGGCGTAGCGGCGCTCGTACGCGGCGAGCCCGGCGGTGACGAGCACGAACGTGACCCCCGCCGCGACCGGCGCGCCGGCCAGCCACCAGGTGAGCGCCACGGCGAGCGCGACGACCGGCAGGCCGGCCGCGTAGCCGCGCCAGGCGGCCGCGATCTCCCGCGGCGGCGTGCCGCGCCCGGGCATGGGCAGCGCCCCGTGCCGGCGCCGCATCCAGGCGACGAACACCAGCTCGACCGCGATCAGGGCGGCGAGGAGCCCGACGAACACCGCGGCGTCCGACCGCCACCAGGTGAAGGCGCCGACCATGCCGGCGGCCCAGGCGCCGACTGCGGGGGAGTACCACCAGGGGGTCGGCGGGTAGTCGATGTACGGCGCGGCCTCGGCCCGCCGCACGATCGCCAGCTGCTGCCGGGCCTCATCACTTTCCACATTGGAAACCATAGGCGATCACTTTCCAGATGTGCAAGTAAAGTCCGGGATGATCCAATGCACCGATGACCGAGGTGCGGCTGCTCACCTTCAACGCGCTCATGCGTGACGACGTCCCCGCGCGGCTGCGGGCGCTCGGGCCGGTCCTGGAGCGGTCCGGGTACGACATCGTGTGCTTACAGGAGGTCCTGCACCGGGGCAGCGCGCGGCTGCTGCGCCGGGTCACCCCGGGGTACCCGCACCGGGCGGGCACCGGCGTGGTGCTGCTCGCCGGGGGTCTGCTGCTGCTGTCGCGGTGGCCGGTCCGGCGGTACCGGTTCGCGCGGTTCCCGGTGGCCGGCCCGGCGCGCACCGAGCTGCTCATGCGCAAGGGCGCGCAGCTCGCCGTGGTCGACACGCCCGCCGGGCCGCTCGCGGTGGTCAACACCCACCTGTCGGCGAACCGGGACGACGACTGGTCGGAGGGCAACCGGTACACCAGCGTCATCCGCGGCGAGCTGGAGCACCTGGCGCGGCTGGTGGCCGGGTTCGAGCCGGGGCTGCCCGCGGTCGTCGCCGGCGACTTCAACGTGCCGCGGGACTCGCCGGTGTTCACCCGGTTCGCCGCGGCGGCGGGACTGCGTGACGTCCTGGCCGGCGACACGTCCACGACGTTCCGGCCGACGCCGCGGTGGCCGTCGCCGCCGGCGCTCGACCAGGTCCTGGTCCGCGCGGCCGCGGACCGGCCCCTCGAGGCGCGGGCCCGCACCGTGCTGCGCGACGCGGTCCTGGTTGGCGACGGCCGGGAGCTGTTCCTGTCCGACCACTACGGCATCGAGGCCGACCTGTCCTTGGCAGGGTAGTCGTCAGCGCCGGCGGTGCTCGCGCGGCCGGACCGGCACGCCGGTCACCGCGGACAGCCAGGCGGCGAGGGGCTCCGCGCGCGTACCGGTGTCGATCTCGTGGAAGATCTCCTGATGGTGCCCGGGCGGCATGATCGCGTCCAGGTGGACCGTCGGCACGTCGTCGGTCTCGTCGTCGCGCAGCTGCAGTGCCACGACCGGCTGCGGCGGGCGGCGGAAGGTGCCGGTGGAGACCCAGACCCGGCCGCCGGCCAGGCCGGCCGGCGTGACCAGCCACGCGTCCTGGGTCGCGGCCATGACGGCCGTGCCGGCGGCCCCGCTCACCGACGCGAACACCAGGAAGCACAGGATCGGCCCGTCCGCGTCGTGCGTGGCGACGAAGACCGCGAACGTCCACAGCAGGATCACCCCGCCGGCCGCGGCGAGCGTGGCGACGCGCCGCCAGTACGGCCTCATCCGCAGCAGCAGCGCCGGCCGGCCGGTCGCGGGGTCGGCGCGCGGCACGGCCTGCCACCCCGGCGGCAGCTTCGGCGGTGGGACGGCGGGCCACGACACAGCCGCCATTGTGGGTGGGCCGCACAAGCACCGCCGCCCCGCACCCGCACAACGGCCGTGGATCGACGCAACGGGATACCCTCGAGGCATGTTGCTCGCGAAGCGGACCAGCATCTGGCGCGCGCGGTACGAGGTGAGCCAGGACGGTCACCGGGTGGCGCACTGGGACGGCTCGCTGTGGCGCAGCGGTGGCGACGTCGAGGTGGCGGGGCAGACCTTCCACGTGCGCGGCAACGCGTGGGGCAGCCGCTTCTCGATGCTCGACAAGGCCGGCGGGGTCGTCGCCGCCGCCGACCGGGTCGGCCGCAAGCGGTGGACCGTGACCGCCGGCGGCACCACGTACCAGTTCCAGCGCGCCTCGGTGTGGAGCCAGGCGCAGGACCTGTATGCCGGCGACCGGCAGGTCGGCTCGGTCCGCAAGGTCAGCTTCTGGGGCAGCGACGTCGCCGTCGACCTGCCCGGCGTGCCGCTGCCCGTGCAGATCTTCGTCCTCGGCGTCGTCGTCACCATGTGGCAGGCCCAGGCAGCGGCGGCCGGCAGCGGTGGCGGCGGTTGAGCCGCCCGCGGCTGTCACGAGAAATGGGTCACCGGACGGTCCAGGAGCCGGCCGTCCAGGTGCACGTCGACCTTCTCGTTGTAGAAGCTCACCAGGCCCGCGATCGGCAGCAGCGCCGCGGTCGGGAAGTCGTAGGCCCACGCCAGGTCCCGGTGGACGGTCCCGCCGGCGTGCACCGACCAGTAGTCGCTGGTGCGCCCCTTGTACGGGCACGCCGTGCGGGTCGGTGACGCCTCGAGAAGGGTGAAGTCGACGTCGGTCCGGTTGAGGTAGTACCGCGTCGGCAGCCCGGTCTCGAAGACCAGCACCGGCGATGACGACTCGGCGAGGGTGACCCCGTCGAGGGAGATCCGCACGGCCCGGGTGGAGCGCAGCGCGTCGACCCGGCTGTAGGGGTTGCGGGGGTGGACGAACACCTGCTCGTCCTCCTCGAACCAGGCGTCGAGGGCGTCCCACTCCAGGCGGGCGAGCCCTTCGAGCGGGCCGTCGGCGTAGATCCGGCCGGCGGCGGGACGGTCCTGGTCGCCGGCCCGCAGGCCGATGCGGCGGGCGCTGCCGCGCTTGAGCCGCTGGACGTGGTGCTCGTCGACGATGGCCGCCGGGTCGAGGTCGCCGGCCGGGATGTAGTACTGCGGGTAGTTGGACCACTCCCACACGTACACGGCGCGGGTGGTGTCCAGGACGGTCCGGCCGTTGAGCACGGCGCGCACCCGGCGCGGCACCGGCTCGGTGTGGTCGACCGGCACGATCGATCTCGGGTAGTCGGCTGTCACATCTGCTTGCCTACCACCACCGCGCCGATCCGGTCGCGCATCGGCCGGTCTTCGAGGGCTCCGATTGCCTCCTCGACGAGGCGGCTCAGCGGATACGGCAGCTGCGCGTCGAGGGCCTCGGCGGCGCTGGTCGTGGCCGCCATCTCCGCCTCGATGACCGGCAGCAGCCGCTGCGCGCGCTCGGTGAGGTGCACGATGCGCTGCCGGGCGTCGGCGCCGGTCTCCAGGCGGACCAGGTCCTGGCGGGCCATCTCCGCGACGGTCTGGCTGGCCGCGGAGTGGGTGACCCCGATCGCGGCGGCCAGGTCCCGGATGGTGCTCGGCCCGCCCTGCGCCAGGGTGCGTACGACCGGGGCGAACCTCGGCCGCACGTCGGGCAGGCCCAGGTCCGCGTAGACGCCGGCCACGTCGCCGTCGAGCAGTTCGAGGAGGTGCCGCAGCCGGCTGCCGAGGAATGTCACAGCACTAATATAACAGCGCTATTGTATTCTGCCGGGCATGTACCCGTTCATCGACCCGTACGACGAAGGCATGCTCGACGTCGGCGACGGCAACCTCGTGCACTGGGACGTCGCCGGCAACCCCGACGGCCTGCCGGCGCTCGTCGTGCACGGCGGGCCGGGCTCCGGCTGCACCCCGCGCACCCGGCGCTACTTCGACCCGGACCGCTACCGGATCGTGCAGTTCGACCAGCGCAACTGCGGCCGCAGCACGCCGCACGCGTCGACCCTGGCCGCGGATCTGCGGCACAACACCACCGGGCACCTCGTCGCCGACATGGAGCGGCTGCGCGAGCACCTCGGCATCCAGCGGTGGCTGCTCTTCGGCGGGTCGTGGGGGTCGACGCTGATCCTCGCGTACGCCGAACGCCACCCCGACCGGGTCGCCGGCATCGTCATCGACGGGGTGACCTCCACCCGCCGGCGCGAGATCAACTGGCTCTACGAGGGTGTCGGCCGGTTCTTCCCCGTGCAGTGGGCGGCGTTCCGCGACTTCGCCGCGCCCGGCGGCGGTGACGTGGTCGCGGCGTACGCCCGCCTGATGGACTCTTCCGACCCCGCCGTGCGCGCCGCGGCCGCCGAGGCCTGGTGCGCCTGGGAGGACACCGCCGTCTCCCTGGAGCCGAACGGCGTGCCCGACGCGTACCGCGGCCGCCCCGACGACGCGAAACTCGCCATGGTGCGCATCTGCACCCACTACTTCGCGCACGCGGCCTGGCTGGAGGAGGGTGTCCTGCTGCGCGAGGCCGGACGTCTCGCCGGGATCCGAGGTGTACTGCTGCACGGCCGGTTCGACATCAGCAGCCCTCTGGAGACGGCCTGGCTGCTCGCGCAGCGCTGGCCGGACGCGACCCTCACCGTCGTGGAGGACTCGGGCCACACCGGCAGCGACACCATGCGGACCCTGATCCGTGAGGCCCTCGATTCCTTCGTCCGGTGACCGCCGTCGCCGCCGCCGAACAGGCCGAGGATCGGTGCCACGAGGCCGGCGGCGCGCTGGGTCGGGCCGGGGCGGCCGAGCAGGAGGCCGGGCATGCCGTACAGGCCGATCGCCCCGGCGAGCCCGAACCGCTCCGCGGCGGTGAGGAAGGCGAACCGCCCGCCGAGGCAGCAGTCGAGCGACACGACCGCGTCCGCGCCGCCGGCGGCGGGTGAGCGCAGGTGGGCGATCGCCGCGGAGATGTCGGCGAACAGGTCCTCCTCACGCAGCCGCATGAGGTGCGGCATCAGGTTCGCCATGTCGCCCCAGCCGTCGCCGCCGTCCGGTCAGTCGTGCGGGGGCGTGTCCAGCAGCGGCCAGACCTCGACCACGCCCTGGGCGACCGCGCACGGGGTCCGCGCGACGAGCTCGATCGCCTCTTCGAGGGACGCGGCCTCGATGATGCCGAAGCCGGCGACGGGCAGCGCGGCGGTCATGAAAGACCCTTTTGACACACTGACCCCGGCGGCGTCGTGGTTTCGCACCTGTACGGGCGAGCCCGCGATCCCCGCCAGCGCGCCGGCCTCGAGCATGCGCGCGTCGTGCGCGTGGGCCTCGTCGCGGACCGCGGGATCGGTGCGCTCGTACCCCGCCTGGTCGCCGTATCCGATGGTCACGAACCGTGCCACGACAGCCTCCTCGTCTCCCCGTCGATCGTATGCGCGGGCGGGTCGCCGTGCAGGGTTCGCCGGGCGAAAACCGGTTTCGCCGGTGGTGCGGCGGTCGTATCGTCGAAGGCGTACACGGGACACCGGCACGGCAGGAGCGCAACGATGAGGATTCGGACGGCCACGGAGATCCGGCAGCTGCCGGCGCGCTCCGTCGTGCTGCCCATCGATCCCGTCAGTGATCGGCCGCGACGGCGGCGAGGATAGATCGACGTTTCCTCGACGCCGCCCGCCCCGCACAGGGACCGGGCGGTTTTTTGTACCCCTTGGTGGCGTAGCTCAGCCTGGTGAGAGCGCGGCCCTGTCACGGCCGAGGTCGCCGGTTCGAATCCGGTCGTCATCGCAGCACCAGTCATCGCAGCACCCTGGGAGGTCCGCCTCCCGGCACCCCGTCGAGGCCGAAGCGGTAGAGGCACCTCGCTGATAACGAGGAGACAGCGCGTTCAACTCGCGCCGACGGGACCGCCCGCCCCGGACACCGGGCGGGACGCACGGAGGAGCCGGCTGGCTTCGGGACCGCCGCTGGAAACGGCGGGCGCCCTCACGGGCGCCGTGGGTTCGAATCCCACCTCCTCCGCCGTGGATTCCCCGCGCACCGGCTTCGCCGGTGCTCCCCAGTGGGGGAGCTTCGCTCCACCCACACCCCCTCAAAACCTGGTCGGGGTCGGGCGGGGTGCTATGCCTGCACCCGGCTCAGCGGTGGCGGGCGGCGAAGTCGCGGAACCGGGACACCGCGTCGCCGCTGACGGCGAGGTCGTGCCCGGTGCGTCGCCCGCACCCTGGCCTCCTCGCGTCGGCACCAGCTTGCGGGGCGGTGCGGCGGGGAGGCCGGGGGTCGCGGGGATTCATCCTTCCGGCGTGCGCCGGAGCCCCGGGCCGTGCGGATCAGCCCAGGTAGCGCTGCCAGGGGCCGGTGATGGCCAGGGTGATGCCGGGGACCTGGATGTTGACGAACAGGACCTTGCCGTCCGGGGAGAACGTCGGGCCGGTGAACTCGGAGTAGACCGGCGAGCCGTTGGAGGTGCCGGTGCTGAGCATGTTGCGGGCGATCGCGTACGTCGGGCCGCCCGGCACCGAGCTGAGCACGTGCGAGGCGCGCACGCCGTCCTCGGCGAGCACCAGGGTGCCCCACGGGGTGACGGTGACGTTGTCGGGGCCGTCGAAGGTCAGGTCGGCGTACTTCGGCGCCGGGCCCTCGCCCTCGGCGGCGGCGTTGTGCGGGAAGTACGAGACCAGCGTGATGGTCTGGTCGGCGTAGTTGAAGAACCACACCATGCCGTCGTGCTTGGTGGCGTCGGCGGGCAGGTCGTTCGCGCCGAAGGCGAAGCTGTTGACGATGTAGCAGCCCTTGCGGGTGCTCCAGACGCCCTCGAACTTCTTGCCCCGGGTGACGGTGCCGTCGGCGAACTGGGTGCGGACCGGCTTGGTGGTCGCGTCGCGGTCGGGGACCTCGATCCAGGTGACCTTGAACGGGCGGCCGATCTGGGCGGAGGTGAGGTAGGCGACGTCGGGCAGGATGCTGCCGTCGTCGAGGCGGATCTGCATCGCCTCGAGCTTGCCGGCGGTGTCGCTGAGCGTGTTGGCGATGCCGAGGCCCAGCCGCTTGCCGTCCGTCGACCTCCACCGGTAGAAGAGCCCGTTGGGGCTGCTGGCGTCCTCGGACAGGTACACGTGCCGAAGGTCGGGGTCGACGGCGAGGGCCTCGTGGTCGTACCGGCCGAACGCCTTGATCGGCTTGGGTAGCTGCTTGCCGGACTCGGCCGGCAGGACCTCGAAGACGTAGCCGTGGTTCTTCTGGTAGGTGCCGGTCTGGCCGCCCGCGGACCAGGTGGCGCCCGCGTTGATGGTGGTCTCCTCGCAGGTGAGCCACGTGCCCCACGGCGTCACGCCGCCGGCGCAGTTGCGCACCGTACCCGAGATGCCCACCCACTCGCCGGTGCGCCGGCCGAGCCCGTCGGTGGTGATGACGGTGCAGCCGCCCGCGTTGGGCGCGCCCGGGTCGTACACGGTGCCGGGGATGAGCGGCACGCCGAACACCGACATGTGCGGGGTCAGCTCGTGGTTCTGGATGATCGTCAGCTTGTTGTGACCGTCGGCCACGACACCGGTGCCGTCGTGGTAGGCCGGGGTCGGGCCCTGCCCGCCGGACATCTGGGTGCTGCCCTCGCGGGTGACGATCGTGTACGAGAAGCCCTCAGGCAGGGCGAGGATGCCGTTCGGGTCGTCCTTCAACGGCGGGAAGGGGCGACCGCCGGAGGACGGGCCACCGCCGGGGCGGTTCGCCTCGTGGGCGGCGGCGGGGTCGGCGAGGGTCGGTAGCACCCCGGCGACGGTGAGGCCGACGCCGGCGGCGGCGCCACCACTGAGGATCTGACGGCGAGAAACGGACACGCTGGCACGCTCCAAAAGCGACTGCTGGACGGTTCGCCAAGGAGCCTTGGGCACGAGAGCGACGCGGGGCGAAACGCGAGGTGAACCTCAGCCGTCGCCCGGGCTGCGGTCGCCGGACCGGGTCAGTCCCACCAGAAGTGCCAGGCCGGCGTATCGATGAGGCTCTTGGCGTAGTCGTCCAGCGGGCGGTCGCCGGGCAGGCCGGTGACGTTGTCGGGGCAGAACGCGAAGTGCTCCGCGGCGACCGCCGCCGCCTGGTCCGGGGTGGCCGGCGGGGCGCCGACGCTGAGGAACAGCTCGTCGAAGCCGAGGCCGACGACCCGGGCCCCGAAGCGGTCCTCCCAGCTGCGCAGGACGGCGGAGATGTGGGCGGTGTCGCCGGTGTGGTTGACCGGGCCGTCCCAGCCGGCGACGGTGGGCGCGTCCGCGCCGCGCCCGGCGGCGACCAGGCCGAGGCGCCACGGGCGCCGCGAGGCGAGCAGCGCCGCCGCCTCCCGGTCGGCGGCCGCGTCGGCCTCGGCGGCGGTGCCGTCCCGCCCGGGTGCGAGGCCCGGCCAGGCGCCGTGCCCGGCGGCGGTGGTTGCCCACCAGGAGGCCAGCAGCTCGGCGGGGTCGTGCCCGGCCGGGTCGGACATCTCGTCGGGGACGAGCTCACCCTCGACCCACGGGCGCGACGCGTCGCCGTCGAGGTGCGTCAGCAGCAGCGGCCACAGCCCGGTGGCGGAGTGTGCGGCCCGCAGCTCCTGCCACAGCCCGGGCGGTGGTGCCGTCTTGCTCAGCCAGAGCACCGCGGGCTCGTCGTCGTCGAGGTCGGGCCGGATGTGCTTCCCGGCGGGCAGCGGCACCGTGAGGGCCTTCACCCGGGCGGGCAGCGTCAGACGCTTGGGGGACACCATCCTGACCGTAGCCGATCGGCGAAAGTAAATACACCGCGCGCAGGCGCCTGCCGGGCGGTGATCAGCGGGCGCCCCGGGCCGCCATGAGCAGCTCGACGAGGTCCAGGGCCGCCTCGACGGACCAGACGCAGGAGAACGCGGCGAGCGCCGCCGGCAGCAGCCGCAGCAGGCCGGCGGCGTGCCACGGGCGCGGGGTCAGCAGCAGCGCCACCCGGCGCGGCACGATCCCGCGCGGGGTCGCCACGTGCAGCACGGACCAGCCAGACCCGGCGGCGGTCGCGCCGGTGCCCGCGGTCGCGAGGGCCGCCACGCCGATGGCGTGCGCGACGGTGCGGCGGCTGCCGACGTCCTCGGCGGCCTGCTCGTCGGCGGCCCGCTCGATCAGGTAGTCGACGTGCCGGGCGACCCACCACAGCGCCGGATGGGCGGCGGCGGCCATCCCGGCGAGCCGGGCGAGGCGGTGGTGCCGGCCGGCCAGGTGGGCCTGCTCGTGGGCGAGCAGCGCGTCGAACTGCCGGTCGGTGAGCAGCTCGCGCATGCCGGTGGTGACCACGACGTACCCGGGGCGGCCGGGGACCGCGAACGCCCGCGCCGTCTCGTCGGGCAGCACGACCAGCGGCCCCGGCTCGGCGGAGCGGCCGAGCGCCAGGACGTCGCGGTGGCGGCGCCAGCGGCGGGTGACCGACACGCCGACAGCGGCGAGGAGGACCACGCTGAGCCACGGCACCCACGGCTCGGCGGCGGTGTCGGCCGTGACGACCCGGGCGGACCAGCCGAACGCGTGCCCGACCGTGGGCACCTGGGCGGCCGCCTTCATCGCGAACAGCAGCAGGTTGACGGTGCTGGCGCCGGCGACCACGGCCGCGGACCAGGCGACCGCGCGGGCCGCGGTCGCCGGCGGGAGCCGGTCGGCGATCAGCCGCACGACGAGGACGACCAACGGCGGCACCACGACCACCGACCACACGAAATGATCGAACATGGAGACTCCGTCCAGACCGGCCGACCTGTGCCGACTGTAGCGATCCCGGGACGGCGCCGGGGGGCGCAGGGTGGATAGAGTCATGCCGGTGAACGCAGCACCGTCCCCGGGCGACCGGCGGCGCCGGCCCGGCCAGCTCGAGGCGCAGGTGGTCACCGTCCTCGGCGCGGCACCCGCGCCGCTGACCCCGGGCGAGGTCCGCGACCTGGTGGACCCGACCGGCGCGCTGTCCTACAGCGCCGTGGTGACGACCCTGACGCGGCTGCACGAGAAGGGCGCCGTCACCCGGCACCGCGACGGCAGGGCGTTTCGCTACGGGGCGCTGCGCGACGCGGCCGGGCTGGTCGCGGAGCGGATGAGCCGGCTGCTGGCCGACGAGCCCGACCGTGCCTCGGTGCTGCGCCGGTTCGTCGGCACCCTCGACGACCGCGACGAGGAGATCCTCCGCGCGCTGCTGCGGGAGCACCCGGAGGACTGACCTCTGCTAACTTCTACGTCGTGTAGAAGTTTGGCGGGAGGTGCCTGGCGATGGTGCTGGACGACGTCCTGCTCGCCCTGCTGGGCGGCCGTGACAGCAGCGCCTGGGAGCTCAGGCAGCGCCACGACGAGATCTTCGGCAGCGCCCGCAGGATGGACATCGTCCGGGTGATGGCGGCCGTGACGCGGCTGGAGCGCTCCGGCTTCCTGCGCGTCGACGCGGCCGTGCCCGCCCGGATGGCCAGCGGCAACCGGCGCACCTGCTCGCTCACCGCGGCCGGGCGGCAGCGCCAGCGGGCCTGGCTGTGCGACCTGGCCCCGGACATCGGCATCGAGGACGTGTACGTGCGAGGCATGCTCGCCGTCGAGGCCGCCGACGAGGCCACCTTCGACACGTTCGTGCGCAACGGCCTGGCGGTGACCCGCGCGCGGATGCTGGCCCTCGGCGACGACGCGGCCGGCGCGGAGGCCGTGACCCGGGCCAAGGCCGCCTTCGAGCGCGAGACCGTCCGGGCCCTGGCCATGTGGCTGCACCAACTGCCCGACCACCGCCACCCCCGGTCCGCCGCCGGTTGACGAGCGCCGTCCGGGTAACGTCCAACGGGTCGGGCTTCCAGCGGACCAAGGGACGGAGCGGCCCATGGCTCGCCATCACGGCCGGATCGGCCCGCTGCCCAGGTGGGTCGTCGCGGTCGGGGCCGTGCTGCTGCTCGCCGCCGGCGTGGCGCTGTGGTTCGTCGCGGCCGGCCGCGGCTCGCCGACGTCCGGCGGGCGCTCGCCCGGCACCGGTGCCGCACCGGGCTCCCCGGCCGCCGGGTCACCGTCGCCGAGCGCCGACTGCGCCGCGACGCTGGTGGCGAAGCTGACGCTGGAGCAGCAGGTCGGCCAGCTGCTGATGATCGGCACGCCGATCGGGTCGCCGCTCAACGCGGTGCAGCCGATCCAGCGGTACCAGCTGGGCGGGATCTTCCTGGCCGGGCGCAGCACCGCGTCCGCCGCGACGCTGCGGCAGGCGATCGGGCAGCTGCAGGCGGCCGCGAAGCCCGCCGGGCTGGGCCTGCAGATCGGCATCGACCAGGAGGGCGGCCAGGTCCAGACGCTGAAGGGCGCCGACTTCCCGGCCATCCCGTCGGCGCTCAACCAGGGCAAGCTGGACGACGCGACGCTGAGCAGCCGCACCGCGGAGTGGGCTGGCCGGCTCAAGGCCATCGGCGTGACCATCGACCTGGCGCCGGTCGCCGATGTGGTGCCCGCCGAGGTCGGCAAGGCCAACCCGCCGATCGGCGGCTTCGACCGGCAGTACGGCTCGACCCCGGAGCCGGTCGCCGCCGACGTCGCGACGGTCGTGACGGCGATGCAGGGTGCCGGGGTCCTCACGACGCTCAAGCACTTCCCCGGGCTGGGCCGGGTGCGGGTCAACACCGACACGTCCACCGGCGCCCGCGACGACGTGACCACCGCCGACGACCCGGCGCTGCAGCCCTTCGCCAGCGGCATCCGGGCCGGCTCGGCGGCGGTCATGATCTCCTCGGCGACGTACCCGAAGCTGGACCCGGCGAACGTGGCGGCGTTCTCCGCGCCGATCGTCACCGGGCTGCTGCGCGAGAAGCTCGGCTTCGACGGGCTCGTCCTGTCCGACGACCTCGGCGCCGCCGTCGCGGTCAACGCCGTGCCGCTGGGCCAGCGCGCGGTGCGGTTCATCAAGGCGGGCGGCGACGTGGCGCTGTCGGTGCGGCTGTCCGACGCCGGCCCGTGGACGGAGGCGCTGCTCGCCGCGGCGAAGAGTGACCCCGCGTTCGCGGCCCGGGTGACGGAGTCGGCGACCCGGGTGGTGCGCGCCAAGGTCCGCGCCGGCCTGGCCCGCTGCGGGTGACCGTCTAGGGTCTGGATCATGCCAGCCACGTTCCCCTCGCACGCCGCCGCCGTCCTGCCGCTGAAGCTCTGGCGGCCGGCCTGGTTCGACGGCGTGGCCCTGGTCATCGGCTCCGCGGCGCCCGACCTGCCGTACGCCCTCGGCCGCAGCGAACGACCGCCGTACACGTACGGCCACACCTGGTGGGGCGTGCTCGCCTCGGTGCCGGTCACGGTGGCGGCGACGCACCTGGTGCGCCGGGCGGCCCCCGAGGTCGCCGCGCACCTGCCGGGCCTCGGGCCGTTCGCCGCCGGCGACTACGGCACGCTCGGCGGCGTGCGGCACCCGTGGTGGGTCACGGCCGGCTCGGCACTGGTGGGCGCCGCGAGCCACGTCGCCTGGGACCACGTCACGCACGCCTCGGTGCGCGGCACCGCCGTCGGCGTCGCCCGCCTGGAGCGCGAGGTGCTGCCGGGGGTGCCGGCGTGGATGCCGCTGCACCTGGCGTCCAGCGCCGCCGGTGCGGCCGGGTGGCTGGCGCTGTCCGCCCGCCTCGGCCGCCGCCGGAAGCTGGTGGCCTGGCACGGGCCGGCCCCGGCGGTGCGGCGCCGGCCCGTGGTGTTCTGGGGCACGGCCGCCGCGACCGCGGTGGCCGGCGCGGCGGTGGCCGGGCTGGCCCCGACCCCCCAGGAGCGGATCGTGCCGTTCCTGCCCCCGCTGCCCCGGCCCTCGGTGCTGTCCGGGCGGCTGCTGGGCATCGCCGCGACGTCGCTGATCGCCGCCGCGGCGGTGCACCGGGCGGTGTCCGGCCGCCGGATCGCCGCGGCGCCGGCCGTTTCGTCAGGGGCCCTCAGGCGGGCCGGCGGCGGGCCACGTACACCACGTTGACGGCGTAGCGGTCGGTGCCGGGCAGCACGCTCGCCGCCGAGTCGACGCCACGGGCGATGCGGTCCAGCCCGCGCCGCTCGTACCAACCCTGGGTGAGCATCGAGAAGCCCCGCCGTTCGACGATCTCGAAGCCGTGCCGGCGCAGCAGCCGGTCGACGTCGTCGTGCGACAGCTCGGCGAACCAGCGCTGCCCCCGCAGCCGGCGGGCCCGCAGGTGCCGCAGCGAGCGGGCATTGCCGTGGTTCTCGATGACCAGCAGGCCGGCGTCGGCGTCGGGCAGCGCGAGGGCGGCGAACGCGAGGGCCCGGTCGCGGACCGCGTCGTCGACGTTGAGCAGCAGCCGGAACATGGTGACCAGCGCCGGCCCGTCCGCCGGCGCCGGCCTGGGCACCGGGCCGTCGGCCGCGATCGCGTGCAGCCGCGCCTGCGTGCCGACCTCGGCCGCCTTGGCCAGCATGTCGGTGGAGGTGTCGTACCCGTGTGCCTCCCGGACCAGGCCGTGCAGGCTGCGGATGGCCCGGCCGGTGCCGCACGCGAAGTCGTGCTGGACGGGCCGCGCCGCCGGGAACGTGCGGCGGACCAGGGCGCGCAGGTAGGCGCGCTGCCGCTCGTTGATCCGTGACGCGTAGCTGCCGGGTGCGTAGGTGACGTGCTCGTACTTGTCGACCGCGCCGGTGTCCTGGAACACCCGCGCGTAGTTCGTGCCCAAAACTGATCCCCGTTCGGTCGGTGCCGATACCTCTGCAACTGATGTGTGACGATGCAGATACGGGCAGTAATCAGGCTGAAGGGGGTGTTGGCGCCGCGCCCCGGTGTGACGGTGTGGTTATCGTGGGCCGGTGAGGAGGCCGCGGCGGGCATTGGGGTCGCTGGAGGGCGACACCATGGCGGTGCTGTGGGCGGCGCCCGGGCCGCTGACGCCGGGGCAGGTGCAGGCGGCGCTCGCCGGCCGCCGCGACGGCGCAGGCCTGGCCTACAACACGGTGCTGACGACCCTCACCAGGATGCACGGCAAGGGCATGGTGCTGCGCCGGCCGTCCGGCCGCGCCCACGTGTACTGGCCGGTCCACGACGCCGCGACGGCCGCCGCCCGGCAGATGCGGGCGGTGCTCGACGGGCCCTGGGACCGGCGGGCGGTGCTCAAGCAGTTCGCCGACGGTCTCGACGAGGCCGACGTCGCCGTGTTGCGGGCGCTGCTGCAGGGCGCCGCCGACCCACCTGCCTGACCGGACGCCGAAGTGACCGGCGCTGAGAACATACGCCGAGGGTATATACGCGGCGTATACGCTCAGCGTATGGTGGTGGCATGAGCGTTCCCCTCACGCTGCTCGGGCTCCTGGAACGGGAGCCGAGCCACGGATATGACCTCAAGCGCGACTACGACACGTTCTTCGGCCGCGGCAAGCCGCTGTCGTTCGGGCAGGTCTACGCCACGCTCGGCCGCCTCGCCCGCGACGGCAAGGTGGTGATCAGCGACGTCGAGCCCGGTGAGGGCCCCGACCGCAAGCGGTACGTCATCACCAGCGCCGGCGCGACCGAGGTCGACTCGTGGCTCACCGAGCCCGTCGAGCCGGAGCCGCACCTGCAGACGGTCCTGTTCGCCAAGGTCGTGCTGTCGCTGATGCTGGGCCGCTCCGCCGAGGACTACCTCGACCTGCAACGCAGCGCGCACCTGCGCCGGATGCAGGAGCTCACCGACATCAAGCGCGGCGGCAACCTCGTCGACGCGATGCTCGCCGACCACGGCCTGTTCCACCTCGAGGCCGACCTGCACTGGATCGAGACGACCGTGGCCCGGCTCGACGCCCTGACCAGAGAGGTGCGCAAGTGACCGCGCTCATCGAGGCCCGCGACGCGCACCTGGCGTTCGGGCAGACCCCGGCACTGCGCGGCGCCACCCTCGCCGTCGGCGACGGCGAGATCGTCGCCGTGATGGGGCCCAGCGGCTCCGGCAAGTCCACCCTCCTGCACTGCCTCGCCGGCATCCTGGTGCCGGACCGCGGCGAGATCCTCTTCGACGGCGACCGCGTCGACCGGCTCGACGAGACCCGCCGCAGCACGCTGCGCCGCGACCGGTTCGGCTTCGTGTTCCAGTTCGGCCAGCTGGTGCCGGAGCTGACCGCCGAGGACAACGTGGCCCTGCCGCTGCTGCTCGGCGGCGCCCGCCGGGCCGAGGCGGTCCAGCAGGCCCGCTCCTGGTTTCCCAAGCTCGGGCTCGACGGGCTGGAGCAGCGCCGCTCCGGGGAACTGTCCGGCGGCCAGGCGCAGCGCGTCGCGCTCGCCCGGGCACTCGTCGCCAGGCCCCGGGTCCTGTTCGCCGACGAGCCCACCGGCTCGCTCGACTCGCTCACCGGCGAGCAGGTCATGGACCTCATGGTCGACGCCGCGCGGACACAGGGCACCACCGTCGTCATCGTCACCCACGAGGCCCGGGTCGCCGCGTACGCGGACCGCCAGGTCATCGTCCGCGACGGGCGGGTGCACGCGCTCGCCGCCGCCAGGGGCGCGTCGTGATCCGCTTCGGGGTGCGCCTCACCCTCGCCGGCGGGCGGGAGGCCGCCGTCCGGCTCGCCGTCATGGCCGGCGCCGTCGCGCTCGGCGTGTGGCTGCTGCTGGGCACCCTCGCCGGCGTGAACGCCGTCGACGCGCAGTTCGCCCGGCTCGCCGCGCTCAGCCCGCAGGCGAGCGCGGCCGACGGTCCACTGTGGTGGGCCGAGCGCGCCGACTTCTTCGACGGCCGGTCCATCCAGCGCATCGATCTCGCCGCGACCGGCGCCGGCGCGCCCGTGCCGGAGGGCCTGCCGCGCCTGCCCGGCCCGGGGGAGTACTACGTCTCCCCGGCCCTCGCGGAGCTGATCGCGGCGACCCCGGCCGGCGAGCTCGGGGCCAGGTTCCCGGGCCGGCAGGCGGGGCTCGTCGACGCCGCGGCACTGCCGTCACCGGGCAGCCTCACGGTCATCGCCGGCGGGACCCCGGAGTTCGTGTCGCAGCTGTACGGTGCCCGCCGCGTCACGACCTTCCCCACCGAGGCGCCCGGCATCCCCGTCGCCGCCCTCGACCTGATCCTGTCCGTCGTCGCCGGCGGGCTGCTCTTCCCCGTGCTCATCTTCATCGGCACCGCGACCCGGCTCACCGCCGCCCGACGCGAGCAGCGCTTCGCCGCGATGCGCCTGATCGGCGGCACGCCCCGGCAGATCTCGGTCGTGGCCGCCGTCGAGTCGACCGTCGCCGCGGTGCTCGGCACCGTCGCGGGGTTCGCGCTGTACTTCGCCTTCCGCGTCCAGCTGGCCCGGATCCCGTTCACCGGCATGCCGTTCCACCCCCACGACGTGACGCTCGGCCCGCTCGTCGCCGCCGCGGTGGCCGTGGGCGTGCCGGTGGGCGCGGCGCTCGCCGCCCGGGTCGCGCTGCGCCGGGTCCGCATCTCCCCGCTCGGCGTCGTGCGGCGGGTCACGCCCAGGCCGCCACGCTGGTTCCGGCTGATCCCGCTGCTGCTCGGCGTCGCGGAGCTCGCGTTCTTCATCGGCCGGGTGCCGGAGGACTCCACGGCGCAGGTCGCGGTGTTCCTGCCCGGGCTGCTGCTCATCATGGTCGGGCTGGTGATCGCCGGGCCGTGGCTGACGATGGTCGGCGCGCGCCTGCTCGCCCGCCGGGCGCAGCGGCCCGCGACCCTCATCGCCGCCCGCCGGCTCGCCGACAACCCGGCCGCGGCGTTCCGCGCCATCAGCGGCGTGGTGGTCGGCCTGTTCGTCACCACCGTCTCCGTGGGCATCATCCAGAGCATCGTCGCCGAGCGCGGCACGCACGTCGACGGCCTCGCCGCCTCGACGATGGTCGCGCACTTCGAGCGCAACCCCGACAGCGTCCCCGCGCCGGTCGTCGCGTCGCTGGCCGCCGGCCCCGGCGTCCGCTCCGTGACGGTGATCCGGGACAACCCGGACCGCGACGCCGAGTACTCCGCCCTCGCGTCCTGCGCGGACCTGGCGCGGACACCGCAGTTCGGCCGCTGCGCCGAGGGAGCCACGGTCGCCTGGGTATGGCAGGACCTGATAGGGTACGGCACCGCCCACGGCCCCTACACCGTCTGGCCCGCCGCGCCGCTGACCGAGGCGCAACTCGCGGCGCTGCCGGTCATCTCGGTCGTCGTCAGCACCGACGGGTCCACCGCCGCGCTGGAGCGCACCCGCACCGCGCTGCAGCTGGCGTTTCCCGACCTGCGGATCATGCCGGCCACCGACTGGGACCACGCCAACGACCAGAACTCGCAGCTGGCCGGCTTCGAGCAGCTCGCCGCCGTGGTCATCTTCGCCAGCCTGCCGATCGCGGGCTGCAGCCTCGCGGTGAGCGTCATCGCCGGGCTCACCGACCGCAAGCGGCCCTTCAGCCTGCTGCGGCTCACCGGGGTGCCCCTCGGCGTCCTGCGCCGGGTGGTGGCGCTGGAGAGCGCGGTGCCGCTGCTGGCCGCGGCGGTCCTCGCGATCGCGGCGGGCCTGCTCGGCGCGCAGCTGTTCCTCACCGCGCAGATGGGGGACGACCTGCACCCGCCCGGCCTGACCTACGGCGCCATCGTGACCGGCGGGCTGCTGCTGTCGCTGGGCATCATCGCCGCGACGTTCCCGCTGCTGCGGCGCATCACGGGGCCGGAGACCGCCCGCAGCGAATGACGACCCTCGTCCGGGGCGGGTTTCGGCGGGTGCCTGGGTGCTCGGCGTGGCCCGCTCCGGTGTGGCCCGCTCCGGGGTGGCCCGCTCCGGCGGGGGTCAGCCTGCGGCTGCACCGCAGGCGGCCGGCCACCGTCGACCTACGATGTCCCGATGGCGTTCTACCTCCCGCTCGGCGACGGCCGGTTCGAGTCCACCGAGCACACCCGCGGCCCGTGGGATCCAGGCGCGCAGCACGCCGGGCCGCCCGCGGCGCTGCTGGGCCGGGCCGTGGAGTCGGTGGCGCCGGCGGGCATGCGGGTGGCGCGGCTGACGTACGAGATCGCCCGCCCGGTGCCGATCGCCACCCTCGAGGTCACGGTGCGGGTGGTGCGGCAGGGCCGCGGCGTCACGCTCGTGGAGGCCGCGATCGACCCCTTCATGCGCTGCTCGGCGCTGCTGATCCGGGCCGGCGAGGACCTGGTGCCGGCGGCCACGCCACCGGTCACCGTCCACCTCGACGGCGCGACCGTGAAGCCGCTGTACCCGACGGCGCACGACGTCGGCTACCACACCGCGATGGAATTCCGCTTCTCCGAGGGCTCGTTCCTGGAGCGGGGCCCTGCCACCGCCTGGATGCGCATGCGGGAGTCCCTTGTGGACGGTGAGGAGCCGAGCCCGCTGAGCCGGGTCCTGGTCGCCGCCGACTCGGGCAACGGCATCAGCAACGAACTGGAGCTGAGCCGGTTCTTGTTCGTCAACGCGGATCTGACCGTACACCTGCTGCGCCACCCCATCGGGGAATGGGTGTGCCTGCGCTCGGCCACGGCGATCGACGCCGCCGGGATCGGGCTGGCCGACACCGCCCTGCACGACCAGCACGGGCCGATCGGCCGGTCGGCGCAGAGCCTTTTTGTCGCACCCCGCCGGTAGGGTGATGTTCGTACAGATGATCGAAGGATGGCGTATGGTGATCGTATGGCGGAGGGTGCGCTCAGCGAGCGGCAGCAACGTGTCCTGTCGGTGATCCGGGGCTGGGTCGAGGAGCACGGCTATCCGCCCACGGTGCGCGAGATCGGCGCCGCGGTCGGCCTCGTCTCGACCTCGTCGGTGGCGCACCACCTGAAGTCGCTGGAGCGGCTCGGGCTGCTGCGCCGCGACGGGCGCTGGCCCCGGGCGATGGACGCCCGCACTCCTGAGTCCACCGAGACCGCTGCACCTGCGCCGGACGGTGACGCTGTCGTGGTGGCCGCCGCTGACCGCTTCGGCGGCGGGGCGCGGAATGGAGCGCCGGCGGGGTCGCTGACCGAGGCGCGGGGCGGTGTGCCGGCGCGGGTCGGTGCGTCGGCTGGTGCGTCGGCGATGGGGTCCGGCGGGTCGGGGTCGCGGGCCGGGGTGTCGGCGGGGGGCCGTGGTGCCGGTGGCGTGATCGGGGGTGGCCGGCTGGACCAGGGCGTCAGCGTGCCGGTGCTGGGTGCGATCGCCGCCGGCCAGCCGATCCTCGCCGAGGAGCAGGCGGAGGACGAGCTGACCCTGCCGTCCTCGATCGTGGGCCACGGCAGCCTGTTCGCCCTGCGCGTCAAGGGTGACTCGATGATCGAGGCCGCCATCTGCGACGGCGACTTCGTCGTGGTCCGCCGCCAGCCCGTGGCCGAGACCGGCGACATCGTGGCCGCGATGATCGACGGCGAGGCGACCGTGAAGGTCTACCGCCTCCGTGACGGCCACGTCGACCTGGTGCCGCGCAACCCGTCGTACGACGTCATCCCCGGCGACGACGCGGTCATCCTCGGCCGTGTCGTCAGCGTGCTGCGCCGCCTCTGACGGTCGCCGCGCGCCGCGGGTCCACCCTCCGTCGTCAGCGCGGCGCGGCGCCGCCCCGCCTCGCGTCGCGCCTGCGGCGGTTCTGGCGGCTCGCCTCGCGTCGCGCCCGCGGCGGTTCTGGCGGCTCGCCTCGCGTCGCGGGTCTCGTCAGGGCAGTTGCGCTGCTGACGGGTAGATCGCGCCGTGGGCGCCTCAGATCGTGCCGGCGGGCACCTGCGACGATGCACGCTCATGCGGAGTGCCGGCCGCCGACGGCAGCCTCTGCTTTCCGGAACGGGTAGGGAAATCGGGCTGGCACAACGATTTTCCTACTCCTTGTGCAGGCGAGGCGCCGCCACCGCCATCCGCGGCGAGGCGTCGGTGGTGTCGGGCGGGCAGGAGATGCGGCTGATGCAGCCGTGAGGTCGGCGCCGGATCCCCTGGGTCGACGGTGCTGCGGCTCGGCCCGGGTCGACGAGGGCCTGCGCAGCGGGTTCAGGCTCGCCTCGCGTCGCGCCCGCGGCGGTTCTGCCGCCTCGTCTCGCGTCGCGGGTCTCGTCAGGGCAGTTGCGCTGCTGGCGGGCAGGTCGCGCCGTGGGCGCCTCAGATCGTGCCGGCGGGCACCTGCGACGATGCACGCTCATGCGGAGCACTGGCCGCCGACGGTAGCCTCTGCTTTCCGGAACGGGTAGGGAAATCGGGCTGGCACAACGATTTTCCTACTCCTTGTGCAGGCGAGGCGCCGCCACCGCCATCCGCAGCGGCGACAGTGAAGGTCTACCGCCTCCGTGACGGCCACGTCGACCTGGTGCCGCGCGACCCGTCGGACGACGTCATCCCCGGCGACGACGCAGTCATCCTCGGCCGTGTCGTCAGCGTGCTGCGCCGCCTGAGGCGTGCACCCGCAACGCTGCGCGCTCATGCCGGGTGCCGGCTACCAACGGCCGCCGCCGCTTCCCGGCGATGCAGCCGCGGGTTCAGGGGTGGTCACGGACGGGGGCTGAGGGTTGCGGGGGCTGCGTTCTCAGGGCTTGACCAGGGCCGGTCCCTGATGCCGGCGAGGGTCCCGGCGGCGCACGCTTGAAGCACAACAAACAAGCGTGAAGGAGCGAGAACGATGGAGACCGTGCACCAGTCGATGCGGCAACAGGGCCTGGTCCGGCCGGCGCAGGGCCGGGTGCTCGGCGGGGTGTGCGCCGGGCTCGGGCAGCGCTTCGGCATCGACCCCTGGCCGGCGAGGTTGCTGTTCATCCTGATCCTGCTGCTGATCCCGGGCAGCCAGATCCTCGTGTACCCGATCCTGTGGATCATCATGCCGGCCGAGCCGGTGGCCGTCGCCCCGCCGGCGACGGTGTGGGGCGCGCCGGCCGAGTGAGGATCTCCATCGGCGCGCCCGGCCAGCCAGCGGCCGTGTTCGAGCGGCCGCTGGCCGCGGTGGACCGGCCCGCGGTGGACC